>CAILTI010000026.1 GCA_903837075.1 uncultured bacterium
ACAAAATATGGTGGTTTACCTGTAAATGATTTTCCTTTAAAGAAATTAAAAAGACAATAAATTAAATAAGCACCTGCAATATAGAAGTATGTGTAATCGGCCATGGTTGTAGTGTATCAGAAATATTATCTAAGTTCGAATCCCATCTCCTGTAACAAAAATAACCCTATATTATTAGGGCTAATTTTGAGGGCTCCGGGAGCAGGATTCGAACCTGCGACCAATCGCTTAACAGGCGATCGCTCTACCGCTGAGCTATCCCGGAATACGTTGAGTAATGTATCATATTCAAACAGTTTAATCAAAATTGTTAATGTTGCCTATTCTCACGTAGAGCAATTGGACGAACTGTTTTTATAGGACTATAATACACCTATGAAAGGATACATAACAAATATCGAGACCCAATCTCTCGAAAACAACTTCTTTAGAAAAGTATTATACACTGACAAGAACAGCCAGCTCGTTCTCATGTCTCTAGTAGCCGGTGAAGACATCGGCGAGGAGGTGCATGACGTTGACCAGTTCTTGCGCGTAGAGAAAGGTTCTGGCAAAGCTGTACTAAATGATATCTCACACGATATCGCCGACGGCAGTGTCATCATCGTTCCTGCAGGCACCAAGCACAACATACTGAATAGTGCAGGAGGAGAGATGAAGCTCTATACCCTATACATGCCACCACATCACAGAGATGGTGTCATCCACGAGACCAAGGCCGTAGCCGAAGCTGACCAGACAGATGAGTTCGACGGCAAGACTACTGAGTGATTTTCCTGATCATTGCGCATACATCATCATACTGTATGATGTATGCTAGGTTTTTTCGCATGCTTGTACAAACAGATTACAGGAAGAATCATATATGAGAAATATAGCAGTCTTCGATCACACGCGGTCTCTACATGGGCAAATACTGATAGACGCCCTTACCTGCCCCATCACTCGCCAATGCACTAGAGTCGAACATGATTGTGATGATTGGGATCTATGGAGGAATCCAAACCTCCTACTCGAGCATTACATCAAGAACGGCGGTGCCGCAGCATTTGCCAGAAAACGGGAGGAATTCCTATCCAGGACAGCCGCATCGAACGAGATAGAATTTTCCATCTGACAAATACCCGCTAGATGTAGTGACCACATGCAGTGCCACATCGTGTTGGCACTGTTTTATATATTATTTATCCACAAATCTTTTTACCCACACCTCCGACACCTCCTACACCTTTCCTAGAAACGGTATCCCTATCCTCTTTCTGCGCGTCTCCCCTTTCAGGAGATGACTGCGTCGCTCTGTCTCCTCACCCCTAGAACCTCTATGACTGGCATCAGTCATCGCTCGGAAACTAGAACCGAGAAAAACACTGTGCTTTCCGTATTTTTCTGACAGACGATCGACAGCTTCATGTATCTTCTCTACACTCTCTATGACCGCCGAATGTCCGAACATATCTATAGTAGAAACATTCTCATGTGACAGCTCCATGAGAGTGACGCCGGTGGCGCGATACAGAATACCAGTACGATATATAGTATTCCACACTTCCCTAACAGCAGAGATGATCTTCTCCGGTACGCACACTTCCTGCAATAGCTTTAACTCTAGCGCGTGGTATCGAAAATCTTGAGTTTTCAGGAAGAAGGTAAACCTCTTGGTGAATAGATGATGTCGACGAAGCTTGATGCAGGCATTCTCTATATTTTTGGAAAGTTGTGAGAAAATAAAATCCTTGTCCGTAGATGGTGGAGTGAACGTCCTGGTCTTGCTGATAGATGCATAGTCATGCTTCTCACCGATAGTCAGTGGGTAGACGAAGCGGCCATTCAGCTCTGCATGGATCTCTCGAAACGGCTTCGAGAGGTGCGCCTCGACCCATTCAGTAGTTTTCATTGCAAAATCGAGACTAGTAGTTATACCCTGCTTCACGAGATAGCTCTCTGTATTCGGTCCTATACCCCAGATCTTTCCGATCGGCCACTTGGATAGATATAGGTGGAGATTGTATCCTGGAATGATCGTTAGACCCGAAGGTTTCTTCCACTTCGAACCTACCTTGGCGGTGACCTTGTTTACAGAGAGTCCGACAGAGAATGTCATGCCGAGTTCCGTATCTAGGTCATGTTTGATCTTCGTGGCCATCTCCTCATATGACATATTGTTCGGTCTCCGCATACCAGTCAGATCGGCGAAACATTCATCGATACTGTATTCTTCTATATCATTGGTAAATCGCCGCACGATCTCATACATTCGCCGTGAATAGAGACTGTAAGTTTCATAGTCTGAAGGTAAGATGATCACATCTGGATATATTCTCCTGATATCAGAGAGTCGCATAGCGCGAGTGACACCACGCGCCTTGGCTTCATAACTCATAGATGAAGCGATACCTCGCTCCTTTCCAGTCACCACAGGTTTGCCACGCAAGGCGGGATTTTTAGCAACTTCACATGAGGCGAAAAATGCGTCCCCATCTACGTGCAATATTGCACGAGGAAATGATTGGTGAGTTAGGACCTGCATCTCGTTCAATATTTCCTGATCACCCCCTTCACCACTGCGGCGATCTTGAGATCCTGTTCTGGATGAATAGGTGGGTAAGCTTTGTTGGCAGGTTCGAGCCAGACCTTGCCAGCAGTCTTCCTGTAATATTTCATCGTCCAGCCACCGTCGACCTCTGCGATAACTATGTCACCGATCCTCGGCTCACGACCGCGTTCGGCGATGACTAGGTCACCTTCTTGGATGCCAGCGTCTATCATCGAGTCGCCTTTCACTTCGAGCATATATGTGGCCTCTTTGTGCTCTATGAGATATTCATCGATACTCATAGTATCTACGAGTTCTTCTTCGGCTGCTGTTGGGAATCCTGCTTCGACAAGGCCGAGAAGTGGAACTTCACCAAAAAGTTTGTTCGGTACCAGTCGGCCACTAGAATCCTTGTCTAGCATACCTTCGCCAACCAGTTTGTTAACTAGTTTGTAGACGGCGTTCTTGGAGCGAAAACCGAGGAGCTTCATGATCTCCGCGTATGAGGGCATACGTTTGGTTTCTTTATAGAATCGGATTATTTTGTCTTTGTAATTATTCATATGGGTGTAAATGTCACTATTCTAAACAATGGCGGAAAGTTAATGAATGTAAAAATATGGTAGAAATAAAATAGTGATCGATCAGAACAAGAATGTCTTTACGAGGTTTCCAAAGATACTAATACTACTAGAAGTCACGCGAGCGAGTTGTGCACGGAGTGCTTTGTGTCGAAATGCCTGACGAGCGTACGGTATGCCCCTGATGATGCAGATGTCGATCTCACGATTGAGTTTTTCGATCTCTGTGCGAATAGCTCTTATGGTTTGGTGTTTGCTCATAGTTTTAGTGATTAGTTATTAGGGGCTAGGGGCTAGTTTTCGCGCCTCACTACTACATGATCATTATAGGTGAACGGGTGTTCACCTGTCAATGAAGTGCCTGTGGATAAGTCGGGGCGTATCCCATCATGGGGTAATTTCCGTAGTGCGTCGAGGACGAGTAGCCAGCGATGAGCGCCAGCAGACGACGGAAGGAATACGTACCCCGAAGTCGAGGCGCCACTTTGGCAACTCACCATCCTTCCTCGCCCGGCACCCCATTCGCCGCAACACCCCCCCCATTTAAAAAAGTTGTCATAGCAACCTCGGACTTTTCTATTTCCAATACCACGGCTCAAATGCTCACGAAAATTTCCCAAAAAGTCACCAAAGGTTGCTATGACAACTTTTTTAAATGGGGGGTATTGGCGGGAGATGCTACCCTGCTGCCGAGACCACCAAACTACCCGACTGCCCCGCGTCGCCCATTCCGATCGCCGGTTACGAGTCACATTTCTTTCACTATTCTTCGATCAAAAAATCTAGCTGTTCTCTAGGAATACCGAGTGAGAGTCCATAATCTACAGCCTCATTCCACGTAGTCTTGTCGTCGTAATTAAACTGAAAAGTTTTGTTCTTAAAAATAGCAATGATCTCCCTACCGTTCCAAAAGTGCATGTACCACTTATTTTTGATGGATCCTGACAATTTTTCAATGTCATCTTTTGAAATCTTAACCGTGTAGAGATGCCACCTGTCAATAGGATTTTCGTCCTTTGAAATTCTATGCCCAATGATTTCCATACCAGTGAGTATCCTGTTGTCCAACAAACTTTCCTCTACGATCGTGCCCTTATATTCATTTTTCATATTAGTATTATAGTACCACTAATAAAGTGGCTTTAAAACCAGGTGTCTGTATCAGCCAACTACCCTACATCCGTAAAAACCACCACCTCCTTCACTCCCTTCAAAACCTGTGCAGGTTGCGCCTCTGTAGTTAGATCCTCCTTCAGATTCGCCACCGCTTCTCTCTTTGATTCACCAAAAGCGAAAACGTAAGCCGCGTCGAGATTGGTAATAGTTTTCAGAGTCATAGTGAGCCTCTTGAATTTACCCGCTTCATATGTGACGACAGTTCCAGGACTACCGACACCGATAGTTCTAGGAAGCACGCCAGCTATGTGGCCGTCAGCGCCGATACCAAACTGACCGATGACTACGTCATTATTATTCCAGACATCACGCAGATTCACTCCGTACGATTTCGTCGTTTCATCCAGAGATACACCCACGAGAACCGGTACAGCCGTGACAGCTTCAAAATCAAAACCCTGATCACGCAAATGCCTCCAATTGGCATCGGGATGATTGATCGAACCATAACGTTCATCAGTCAACGTAACAGTCAGATTTTTTAGGAGAGAAAGATCACCATCCAATAGCTCCTTCATCATGTTCAATGTCTGTACTGAAATGGGAATATTCGAACCGCCACAGACCAGCCACAGAACACGCTTTCCTTCATTCAAGTACGACAAGATCCGCTCAGCCAACTGCTTTGCACCATCCACCGCTGATTCGTTGATATATTTGATTGCCATTGATTTTAAATTAGTGATTATTGATTAGTGATTATTTTTTGTGACTACTAGCCACTAGTCACTAGCGACTAATCCCTACCCCTTAGACCCCGTGTGTTTTATGTCCTCCAAATTGCTTCCTCATGAGAGCCACGATCTTATTGGAATACTTCTTCTGATTCTTGGGATCGGCAGACTCATTCCTCACATTCACAGCATCTGCGATAACACGAACATCTACGCCCAACTCCTTACCAGTTATAACTGTCCACTCACCTTCGCCGTTGGAATCGATCTTACCTGAAGTCTTGGCGATATTCTCAGTCTCAAAAATGTTTCGACACAGATCGATGAGCCATGATCTCACGACAGAACCTTTCTGATAGACTCGAGTAACGTCAGCGAGATGTAGCTTGAATCCGCTTGCCTCCATAACAGCATAACCTTCACCGATAGCTTCCATCATGCCATATTCGATGCCATTATGCACCATCTTCACGAAATGCCCTGCACCAGAGACGCCACAATATGTAAAATTATCGCCTGCAGAAAGCGCCTTTATGTATGGCTCGATAACTGGCCACTTTGCCTTCGGACCACCAACCATCAGGGCAAAACCATTTTTCTCACCCCATACACCACCGCTCGTCCCACAATCAAAGTAATGAATTCCCTTCGCCTTCATTTTCGCGGCGCGTTCCATGGTCAATTTGTAAAATGAATTTCCACCGTCGATAACGATGTCTCCTTTGCGCAACATCGGTCCGAGCTGATCATTACCAAATAGGAACTCATCAACGATCGCGTGTGGTAACATTACCCAGAAAATACGTTGCTTGCTACTTGCGGTTTTACTCGCTTTTCCATTACCAGACCAGCCAACAACTTCACTGAGATCATTCGATACCTTGATCTTCCCTTTCGAAAATTTCTGCAATTCCTCGACTGGCTCTATGGACCTATTCCAGGCGTGCACCTTGAATCCTTTTTTGTGCAATCGTCGCGCGATCTGTGCTCCCATGCGACCTAGGCCGAAGATAGTTATTGGTGTGTTTGTTTTCATGTGTATTTATGGTAAGTGAATTATAATAGATAGGAATTATGATTGATAAGACTTCTGATTAGTAACTACCCATGTCTTTTTTCATCTCGAGGATATTCTGTTATCAATATACCAGCGCATTTTCCAAAGGATGAGTGAATCCTTGGAGCGAATCCTTTGTGAAAATGCTGGTATATTGGGAACAGAGCCGCAGACGATTCAGCAGAATCGTGTCGTCTGGACTCTGAAAAAAGACATGGGTAGTTACTAATTATTCTTTATTCATAATGTCGTACCACTACTACTCGCAACGCCATACAAACCCTTCACTCCCCACCAACCTGTAAAATATAAACTGTTGGTAGTGGTAGATACGAACAACTCATTCAATTGGGTGTCCTCACCAACATAGTACCTCTTTGGCTTGCTGATATCCATAGCTTTGAATATATCATAATTACCATCATGAGCAGCATTGTACAAGTCACTTCCGTAGATAAACATACCAAATGAACTACCAGGCAGAGAGAACCTGGTGAATGTGAGATCATCAGTCTTCACCCTGTAACCATAAGGTATCCTTTCACAGCCTAGATATACATAACCACCTTTACTATCAATATTCTGATATGGCATGTCGTCCGTTATAGAACATCCAGGAAAATACCGCTTGCTGATAGAGGTGAGGTCATCTGCTTTTACTTTTTCGAAAAGATCCGCCTCACCACCGGCGACATATAGTTCCGTCGATGAACCATACCTGTAGGCCACTGCAGAATGACCGTTCATGATATGCCCTGTAGAAGTCAGGAGTTGTGGTGCGCCATTTACATTGACCTTAAATATCGTAGATGGATCTGTATATGTAATACCGTAAATGTATTTGCCATCAGTAGTGATCGCTGGCTTCATGCCAACATCGATAGAGGTTGTACTGATGACTGTAGAAACCTGGAAAGTGCGCGGATTCATCCTGAATATTTGTAGGCCACCAATATTGGAAACCATGAAATATATCTGGTCGTTCAGATCATCATAGACCATGGAACCTATATCACCTGTCGTTGGTAGAGAGACGACCCGCATATCGTTCAGATTGCTGAGATCAGAAAAAACGAATATTTGATTGGTCGGAAATGGATTGCCATTCCTCGCTGCCATACCTACGTATATCTTGTCACGTACCATGACCGTGCCGTGTGCGTAGGAGAAAACTTCTGGTGACTTCTGCGTTATGGCCACACGAATACTGAGCGGCTTTGGCTTTGTTACCGGTCCAGTCGGCTTCCGTATTTCCTGCATGATCAAACTAGGTCCGAATATGAAAGTCGGCTCAGTATTGTCGAATATATGTCGGCGATCCGATATGGCTAGGAGTAGAAAAAAACCGGCCGTAAATACAAAAATGAATATGGCTGTGTCGAATGCCTTTGTCTTCAAAGTGCATATATTATAGCAGACTTAGACGAAGGTAAGTGCCTTGCCCTTCTTGTCACCTCTACCAGTTCGGCCGATACGGTGAACATAGTCCTCGTAGGTCGCAGGAACATCAAAGTTGATCACGTGAGTCACGTCAGGAATGTCGAGACCTCTTGCAGCTACGTCTGTAGCCACGAGAACCTGTACAGTTCCTTCCTTGAATGAGCGTAGCGCTTGCTGCCTCTTGCCGTGGTTCTTGTTACCGTGAATAGACTCGGCCTTGAGACCCTTGGTAAGTAGCATCTGAGAAAGTTTCTCCACGCCATGCTTGGTACGTCCGAATATGAGGACTTTACTAAACTCTTTCTGATTCAATAGTTCATGTAACACGTCAAACTTGTTCTTGCCGAGAGCGACCTTGACTACGTCTTGGTCGACGTTGCGCGCTGTCTCTCCTGTCTTCACAGAGATTCTGACTGGCTCCTTCAAGAACTCCTTGATCAATCTCTCAACATCACTAGTGATCGTCGCAGAGAAGAATAGCGTATGACGATCTTTGGGCATGAGCGACATAACGAAACGCATATCCGCCACGAATCCCATATCTAGCATACGATCTGCTTCGTCGAGAACGATAGTTCGGAATGTTGCCGGTTTGATCATTTTGCGATCTATGAGATCCTTCAGTCGTCCAGGTGTTCCGATGATGAAATTGTTGTAATACTTCAGAGCTTGGATCTGTTTGCCGATAGACATACCACCAACACAACAGACAGAAAACATCTTCATTCCACGAGAAAATTCCTTGAACTCTTGGTCGATCTGGATAGCGAGCTCACGAGTTGGGACGATGATAAGTACCTGTTCCTTGGTAGGATTCTGTAATACTTTGTTAATGAGTGGTATGAGGAATGCCGCTGTCTTTCCTGTTCCAGTATTGGCGATACCAACTATATCCTGACCTTTCAAGATGTGCGGTATGCATTTGTCCTGAATAGGTGTTGGACATGTGTATCCTTTTCCAGTAATTCTCAACTTCAATGTTGCGTCGATGGCAAAGTCCTCGAACTTGTGTTCTGGCACGAAATGTTCGACTGTTTCTGTTATAACTGCCTTGTTTACGAACTTTGATGGATGGATAAACTGACCTACCATCGGGCCTCGCTGAACATGCTTCGGTCTACTACCAAAACCTCCTCTACTGCCTCCAGGACGAAAACCGCCTGGTCCGGGACCTCCTGGGCGAAATGTGCTGGGCGCACCGCCTGACGGCCTAGATGGCCGTCTACTGAATCTATTTGTATGCATTGTATTGCCTAAAAGCGCTAGATTCGTTCTGTTAGAGTTAAGAGAAACTACCGTATTTAGTTGACTACAGTATAGACTATATGTTCTAAAATGTCAATGTATTTAGAACCCCCCCTTCCTTATGCTTCTTGAGTCTCGAGGATATTTTGTGAAAATGCTGGTATATTGGAAATAGGGCCGCAGAGGTGAAAGAGGCATAAGGAAGGGGGGTTCTATTCCATAATCTGAATATGTTATCCCCTAGATTTCCAATGTGTCTTTATATAATCTTCCGCATCACTCATGGAAAAAGGCTGCGTCGAATTGCCGACACGAACGAAGAACTCCTCCGTCTTGTCGCTATTACGTAGATATGCAGGCTTGTGACTCCCCGAAACAGAGACGACACAAACTTCCAGCCCATCGACAGTCTCAAAATCGACGTCGACATACTTGGCGAATGGCAAACCTATAGTAGTCTTTAGGAGCATACTGATATGATTCTCCAGACCATCCTTGTTCTTCTTTGGTAAACATTTGAAATCATTCTCCAGACCGACAACCATCGCGTCATCATTCACGCCGATAACTAGCGTACCACCATCCGCATTCAGGAATCCGACGATCGACTTCAGAACCATCCTTTCCATCTCCTTGCTAACCTCGCCCTTACGAACATCATAACGTAGCGTTTCCTTGAATTCCACGAATAGTCCCTCGCCTTTTTCCAACAGTGGTTTGACACCACGTACACGCATGCGCCCTGAGACACCTTGGGCGAGCTGCTTCACAGTGAGTAGATGTTCATCGTAGTTACCAACATTCCTGATCTTGGTCACTCGACCGCTGGCATGTTCCAGGATGATAGTGCCATGATGCATCATTCTAGAAAATGGCGATTGGTAAAGTTCGACAGAAGTCACATCAGATAGACTGACCGATTTGCGGTGTCGGAACAACAGTCCAGATCGTCTGACGATCTCCTTTTCGTGTATTTCGAATTGTGAAAAATACCAATCAAAGAATAGGAGTAGTATGTAAACGATCTGAAACAGAGAAAAAACCAGCATCAGGAAATTGTGGTAATGCAAAACATTCACCAATCCCGAGGCATTGTATATCTGTTCATAATTTTCCAGATATGAAGCCACGTACAGAAATATGGCGGCAATGATCTCCATGAACAAAACATTGCGTGTGAATACCAGTGGACCTTCCTTTATGATAACTGTGCGCATGTCTATATGTTACCACTAATATCTGCTGTCATGCTTACTCTACGAACAACTCAGCTTTTTGGTTCCCACTATATCCCTATATCCTCTTCTCACTAAAATATCCGAAAAGCGCTTTTACGCCAGCGAGATTGCGATCCCATTCTATAGTCTCATGAGTCTTCAGTTCCACAGTGATCGCAGGGATATTTTCTGCCGCTAACCAATCATCTGCCGCGCCAGTTGTCGCATATGCATCGAATGTCTTTATCGCAGGATATAGAGAGGCCTTCGAATACGCTTCCATTATACCCAATGTTCCTGGCAGGATACCGTCCTTGCACTGGGATGCGTACACACCATTGGACTGACTGTGCCAGAAAACAACTGCCGCAGGATGCGTAGGTAATATATAGTCTCGGAGTGCCGATGCTTCCGGTTCAGAAAATGCTTTGGTACCAGCACTCACTACTTTGGACTGCCATGTACTTTTCGGCTGCCATTTACAATCGAAATTCCTATTGAGATCGATGTTGTTAGCATTGAATCTCGCCTTAGCCAGAACTTTGCTACTAGTTGATACATCCCCGACGGCAAATCGTCCTTCTTTTCCAGTGACCATATATACTCCGTCAGGATTGACTGAAGGGATGACGGTGACAGATATATTCTGAGGGATGATATCAGGATTGGCAGTGAGATAATCCATGAATCTGTATGCCAGGAATACACTGTTCCATTCATATCCACCATGAATACCGCCGACAAAGATCAGAGTCGTTGAGCCGTGACCGTATGTATAGGTATCTATACTGTGACCATTTACAGACTGACCGATCACGGCATGTTTCGGTCCAGTATCAGCCTTCACTATTGGCTCTGTGACTGGTGGTGCTTTTCTCGAACTTATATATCCGAATACTCCTATTACCAATACCAACAGAACCAGAACGATCGCGGCGGTTCGCTTCGTGGAGTTTGGTCTCATGAGATTATTTTGTGTAATACTTGAGGAGTGCGAGTATGCCGGCCTGATTCTTTACCCATTCAGTATCTGTGTGATTGGTGAGTAGAACTCCGATAGCGGGAATATTGATCTTGGCGAGCCAGTTGGTCATGTCACCTGTCGTGGCATAAAAGTCGAAACTATCGTTGGCGGTATAACCAGACGCCACAGCATATGCCTTGGTGATAGCACTCGTCTCTGTAGAAACTCCCTTATGACAATTTGACGCGTACACTCCACCACCTGCACTGTACCAAGCGACAACTGCAGCAGGCTTGTTTGCTACGATATAATTCTTGATCGATATACTTTCTGGTTCAGAGAAAACTGCTGTACCACCACTCACTGTCGTACTCTGCCATTTGCCAATGGACTGCCAGTCACAATCGAAATTCCTATTGAGATCAACATCGTCACTATTGAACCTACCCAGAGTTACCATGGCCTGAGAGGTCGAAACATCCTTCTTTGAGAAATTCCCTGTCGTCGTGCCAACGACTTTCTTCAATCCATCAGGATTCAATACTGGAATGACGGTGATAGTCAGATTTGCTGGAATAGCTGAAGGGTTCGCTTTGAGATAATCTATCATCTGGTAAGCGACTAATGCCGTATTCCAAGCATAACCTCCATGAATGCCCCCGACGAATAGTAGCTCCTTCGAACCAGTTCCGAAGTGGTATGCATTTATCGGGTGACCTTCGACTGACATACCTATAGAGGATGCCTTGCCGTTGGTATCGACAACACTCGGTGTCGTTGTCGCCTGCACCGTGCTACTAGCGACAATATGCGTATCGACAGCCGTCACTGGCTTCTCCTCAGCTGGCACCTGCTTCGACGGACTTCGAACTAGTAAATAGATAATTATTCCAACTAATAATACGATCACGATGGTTGTAATTGTTTTTTTCATATATTCTATAATATCATAATGAGTAATTTGTTGCAGGGGATGGTGACACATACGCGCAAAGCAAGCAACCCCTATATCGGATTTTTGACAGATTGACGAACGGCACTTAACTGTGCTATAGTTTGCTCAGTTAAGGTAAGTAACATCAACCATCAACGAAATGAAAGGAATGAGAGATGAAGATAAACTGCCTCAAGATCATTGCCAAAATCAGAATGTTTACACCGAGCACGGTCATCGGCGTTCTCGCACTCATGCCGATACTGTACGGAATATATCACGGCACGGTCATATACGAGGAAAGCAAAAAGACGACGCAGGTACTTACCTACTGGTTACCTGCCAAGTACGCGATCGTTCGGGATATGCCCGCACAAACAAAGTCTATGGGAAATATACTCGTAGACTCCTTCGATACATTCACGAACGCCTTCTCCGGTCAAAAGATATATGTGCAGCCGCATGAAAACGGCGTACACTATTTCACGACTGTAGGAAACGTCATGTTTTACAATCACGTACGGGCCTACGCGGGATACTCTAACGCTGGCATGTCGACGATGACGTATCGGTTCGACAAAGACGGCCAGGTCACAGTCTCCGGTAAGAGATCGTGGATGCTGATAATAATGCAATCACTAGTTCATTGTGTTTTTACAACACTAGTAGTATACATAATGATCTTTTTTATCAGCGTCGTCATTTTTTCCGTCTTTAACACCTCGTGGGACGAGTTGCGTGACGAGAATATCTCGTGGTGTAAGAAGTCTGAAACAAGGAGATAGTAAAAACGCATCACCGCTCGTGAAGGCCGCCCAGCTTTCGTTGAGCGGCTTTTTTTATGTGATTTGCATAACTCTCGCACCACTCACTCTGAACAGCCAAGATCGATCAAAACAGTGAAATAAATTTGTCTAAATTCATAGAAAGATACTTGACCCTTCTTTGATCATCGAAAAGAAAGTGGTCCACACGAACATTACCCTTCAAA
The DNA here is from genome assembly GCA_903837075.1 of uncultured bacterium. Lineage (GTDB taxonomy): Bacteria > Patescibacteriota > Minisyncoccia > Phycocordibacterales > PALSA-1337 > C7867-002. The sequence continues at coordinate 12,813 of CAILTI010000026.1, forward strand.
TAATGCTCACTTTCGACCCAAAAGCTGTGAATAGCCTATTAACTCTGATTTTTTGTCGCAACCAACACCAACTTCCTCTCCCTCTTCCAACTCTTGATCTCCGCCTCTCTCCTCCGAGCCTCTCTGAACGTGAGAAATGATTCACTGTAAACCATCTCTACTGGCCTCCTGATCTTCGTATAATGTGCGCCGCATTTGGAATGGTTGTGGTGATGCAACCTCTTTGCCAGATCATTGGTAGAGCCGACGTATAGTGAGGCATCGGCACATTTCAGGATGTAAACATGGAACATATGTATATGATACTACATATATTGTTCAATATATAAAAAAGAAAACCGCCCTACGAGCGCAAGGCAGTTTTCCTTGTTCTCGTAAACGACAGATCGCGAAAGCGACTGGGCTACAAAACACCACGAGAAGTATTTAAAGCTTGTTGCGATTCAGATTAGAACTTGAGGTGCTCATCTTCAACAATTCCAACCTTGTAGATTCAGGGTATACGTTCACCATATCTCTGATATCAGATATTTTTATCCAGACAGGATCATAATACTGTACTCCCACCTTCATCTCCATTCTCTCTGGCGAATCATCCGCGAGCCTAGGTTCACCAGAGATATATTCACATAAATATGAAATATTCTCACTTCCATCATCATACAATTTACTTTCCAATAATTTTACCAACCTTACCTCGATAGATGTTTCTTCCATGACTTCTCGTATAACCGCACGCTCCGGTGTTTCCCCTTCTTCTACTCCACCACCAGGGAAGACAAAATACTCCTTCTCATTTTTTCTATGAATCAGGAGTGCGTGATCACTTCTTATCACGATGGCAGTAGCTCTAGTTTTCGTCCTTATGTTCATAGATTGATTACAATATTCAATTTCGGCCACTTTTCTTTCCAGCGTTTGCTAGTAACTCGACTTTTTCCGCGACATGCAAAATATCCATCATCCACTTGTCATTTTCTATAATTTTTAGAATATCTTGTTCGGTCATGGAATAAAAAGTGGACGAAGCAATCATTTATCTGTGGTATGAGGTCAGTATAAGTATATTAGAACGAGTATGTCTAGCAGGAACCTCAAAACAGCTTACTGCCTATTTTAGCCTCAACAAGAGGTGTAATAATAGTTGCTTCGCCGCTATCAGCCTTTGGAAATTGAACGCCGAGGCAGAGGAAGTCCGAAACAGATGAACCGATTTGCCGCGACCCGAAATTCAGAACACCTAGAACTAACTTCCCAGTGAGGTCTTGTGTGGTATGTTTTGTGAAACGCCCGACAGATGTCCGCAGGCCAAATTTTCCGAAATCGGCTTTTATGACATAGGCTGGTTTGGGCGAATCAGGCGCAAGTGTTACCGACATAACCCGGCCCAATCGAATTTCCAGTTTATCAAAAGTGTCTTCTTTCGAGACTGTTGGTTTTGTTTCTTCATTCATAATACTTGATGAGTTAGAATATTATACAAATGTTTTTCGTGCAAACGCGATAAACTTGGCAGAGGGACTCGAGCTAGAACCGTCGTAAGTCAAGCCTGGATTGGTGGAATTAAGTGGTTTTAGTTTAGCATATTGACGCGACTTGAGCGCATCTATTTTTGTAATAAAAGATCACTATATGAGACTGAAATTAAATCACTATCTAAAATAGAAAATAGCTTCATGTACTCCTTACATTGAATATATAATTTATCCTTCCCAATTGAACCATCTTTATCTATGGCCTCAATCTCAACAAATGATCCAAGGTCTTTAACAATATCAATGTGGAATTTTATATTATCAATGAAATAAATCTCTCTTTCTTTATCTACAACTACAAGTGGTCCATTAGCAGCCAATAATATATCCTTCAATGTAGAACTCGGGCTGTTCTTGAATAAAATAACTTTTGATTCTTTTGGTCCCTCCTTATTTTCTCTATCATAATAAATTAAATGGTTTTCAATATTACCTTCTCTAAGTTTTAGTCTACCGCCGTTGACTTTAAAGTAAGTATCAATCTGATGGTCTATTCCCTTAAAATCTGCAGCTTTGAATTTCAAAATATCTCTAATTTTATTATGATCAGAACATTTTGCTTTTATTTCTACGTTTAGATGTGACATAAATTTATGTACTTATTATATCAACTAAACATAATTTAGTAACTATACAAACCTATAAATCTATTACATTGACGCAACTCGAGCGTCACTCAATTTTTTGCTGGGGGGGAAGGAGTCGGACCTTCATACTATGCTTCAAAGGCATATGTCCTACCGTTAGACGACCCCCCAATATTCTACTATTCCACTGATCCAACCTGCGATCTTACGGTTCAAATCTGAACTTGCACTTATATTAACCCGCAAATGACCAATATACAAGGTATGACAAAAAGCCCGCTTTCGAATACCTCGAGGAGCGGGTGCGTAGAACTGTGCCACGATGAGTTGAGCTATGAATTCAATCTGTTCGCCTTGTCTCTAGCTCTACGAGGCGAAGAAATGAGTGCTGCAATGCTGACGATCGTGAGACCGACGAACCAGATGAAGAGAGTAGTGAGTTGATTCAGAAAACTACCTTCATCGAAGATACCCCGACACTTCATGAGATGCTTTGTAGGTTTCAACATATAGTCTCCTTCCATAGAAGACTATAACATATTTCAGTCATACTCAGGCCGCACATATACCGACAACCGCCATCTCGAGAGGTAGTTGCTCTATCTTCGCTCTACCTATACGATCAGCCGCTTCCAACATAGAGACGAGCATGGAGACCTTGAGTAGTTTCTTTGCCGCCTGTACGTCGATGAACTGCCAATCATCTGGAGAAACTCTGTCCTTCACACTATCTCGTGATGATGCAGAACTCTGTACGAGCAATATGAAACGCATTTTTTCCAATACGAGAACAGTAAATGTAGATATGGAAATACCCGCTACCTCAGCATCACTCACACATTTCAATGCCTTGTCAGCATCCTTGGTGATGAGAGATTCGATGAATGCATTTACCAATCCAGCCCTCGGCGCGCCAGTTATCCGCTCGACTTCTTCCCTAGTGAGTTTCTTGTCAGCAGATGTCGAGATAACTTTTTCCAACATGCCCAGAGCATCTCTGAATGATCCGTCACCTAGGAGTGCGACTAGGTCACTAGCTCCAGCATCGAGATCATAACCCTCCTTCTTTGCTATTCTCACGATCTCCTTGCGGATGATCTCCCTGGCTGGCTTTTTGAAAGTAAATGTCTGACAGCGTGAGATGATGGTATCTGGCACCTTGTCGAGCTCAGTCGTAGCCAAGATAAATATAACATGCTTCGGCGGCTCCTCCAGAGTTTTGAGTAATGCGTTCCAGGCGTCCTTGGACAACATGTGCACCTCGTCAATGATGTAAACCTTGTATGCAGAAGAGAATGGTGAGACTGAAACATGCTCACGTAGTTCACGAATATCATCGATGCCACGGTTAGACGCCGCGTCGATCTCGTAAACATCTTCATCATTCGTATCCAACGCCTTGGCGAAGATGCGTGCTACCGTCGTCTTGCCTGTACCTCGTGAACCAGAAAAGAGATATGCGTGAGCTAGACGCTTGTTGGTTATTCCATCCTTCAGTGTATCTACGACCGAGTCCTGACCGATAACTTCGGACCATTTCTGCGGACGGTGTGTGCGGTATAAGACTGGCATGAGGTAAGTATAGAGGAATTCAGTCCAGAGAACAATGATAGTGACACTTACATTATCACCCAGTGAATGCGTTTCGAATGCACAGAGCCGAGTAACAATGAAGGTGCATGAGGGATATGATCACTGGGCGATGTGGCGGCATCGCCTTGTTAACTAAGCTCAAAATCTGCTATCATTTGATCATTATGAAAAACAAGTACCTGCCAACTATCGGCCTGGAGATTCACGCCGAGCTCAGAACCGCATCAAAGATGTTCTGCAGCTGCCGGAACGATCCTGACGAAGAACATCCCAATACGAATGTCTGCCCCATCTGCCTAGGACATCCGGGCACGTTACCGGTACTGAATCTAGCGGCTATCAAGAAAGTCCTCGAAGTTGGTATAGCAGTCGGTGGCGAACTGGCAGACTTTACAGAGTGGGATAGAAAGAACTACTACTACCCCGACATCCCGAAAGGTTACCAGATTAGTCAGTTCAAATACCCCCTCATAAGCGGCGGTTCGCTAGGAGGAGTGGAGATCGAGCGTATCCATCTCGAAGAAGACACTGCTCAGTCGACACACGACATGACGAGTTGCGCTGGTCTACCATGCGCAGACCTTTCGCTGGTGAATTTCAACCGCTCCGGAGTTCCTCTCATGGAGCTAGTTACCAAGCCAGTTATCCATGACGCCGAGACTGCTGTACGATTCGCCAAAGAACTACAACTACTCCTGCGCTACCTAGGAGCTGGCGAAGCCAACATGGAGAAAGGTGAGATGCGAGTCGAAGCGAATATCTCTGTTGCACTCACGGCGCAAACCCTCGGAACGAAGACTGAGGTAAAGAATCTCAATTCATTCAAAACAGTCGAGAAAGCGATCGCCTACGAGATAGAACGACAGTCAGCTCTACTCGACGACGGTCAATCAGTCAAACAGGAGACGCGTGGATGGGATGACGTGGCGGAAGAAACATATTCGCAACGCAGCAAGGAGAGTTCACACGACTATAGATACTTCCCTGATCCTGATATACCAAAGTTGAAGTTGTCGCTGATCGACGGATTTGATAGGGATACGATCTCCCAGTCACTACCAGAATTGCCGTGGGTGAAACGCGACAGATACATGAAGGACTACTCCATGACAGACAAAGAGGTGGCGGTATTCATCGAATCTCCAACCATAGCCAACTATTTTGACGCTGTCATCGCTGCCTATGAGAAAGATCCAAAGAAAGTGAAACTCACGATCAATTACATATTGAGTGAATATATGGGATTATTGAAGAAAATTCCTCTACGAAATATGAAAGGTGCGACCGCAGAAGATGCCATAGGCATGATCGAGGCCTCACTTTTCGGTGAGATCATCGAACTCATCGCGAATGGTGATGTTTCTTCACGCGGTGCCAAAGATTTATTGAATATACTAGTTACCACGTCAGCCGCAGAAAGTGATGGCTCCCTCAAAGGTTCAAATGCGACGTCCACGAGCGCTCGCAGTATCGCAGAAAAGCATGGACTGATCCAGAAGAGTGATGCCTCAGACCTCATACCCGCCATCGAGAAAGTTATCAGTGACAACGCCAAGGTCGTCGCCGAATACAAGGCCGGCAAAGTTGCCTCCATCCAGTTTTTGATAGGACAAGCGATGAAGGCCACCAAAGGTGCAGGAAATCCCGAGGTTGTAAAGAGATTGTTGCTAGAAAAGCTAGGCTAAATACCTCATTCAATAGAGATAATCGACGAACACCCTTCACGTGTACTCATGAAGGCAGACGTGTGAGTGAGGTAGTTATACTACTCACTACTAGAGTCACCTTGCAATTTTTTCGTCAAGAAATCCCGAAGCTTCTTTATACCCTTGTCATCTATGACAGAGACAGTCTGGATATTTTTATTGAATGACTTTATCACCGCCTTCGCCTCCTTCACAACGTCGGCATCTACGAGATCGGTCTTGGTCAGAATGACTATTTCTTCTTTTTCATTCAATCCTTCACCGAACTTTTCTAGTTCCTTTCGGACGATATTGTATATATCAGCGATCTTATCAACAGGATTTTCTAGAGAAACCAGATGCAGTAGCAACTTTGTTCTTTTCACATGTCTCAGGAATTTGTGACCGAGACCTCTGCCCATAGATGCACCCTCGATGAGTCCAGGAATATCAGCTAGCACGTATCCACCCGGCAATGCACCCAAGTTAGGATCGAGAGTGGTAAATTCATAACTACCGACTTTGGCGCGAGCGTGTGTGAGTGCGTTCAGGAGACTAGACTTGCCTGCATTTGGTAAACCTATGAGTCCAGCATCAGCGATCAAGTTGAGCTCTACCGTGAAGTCAGCATCCTCTCCAGCAACGCCGCCCGTTGACTGCTCTGGTCGCACGTTCGTAGAAGCTTTGAAATGTTCATTGCCGAGACCGCCACGACCACCATGTAGTATCTTGGAAATCTGGCCGTCCTCCAATAGTTCGACGACGCGTAGAGATTTCTTGTTGGTTACAACGGAACCGATCGGCAGGTCGATAGTAAAATCATTACCCATCTTTCCTTGCATACTCTCGTTCTGACCATCAGCGCCATTCGTGGCACGGAAACTCTTTACTGACTTGTGTCGGGCCAGGATATTGATATCGCGGACTGCACGAACATACACGTTACCGCCAGGGCCACCGTTGCCTCCTGCCGCACCTGCGAACTCTCTTCCCTTTTCATGGCGCCACCTAACAACGCCGGATCCTCCGTCGCCTGCTTTGGCATGAAATTGTATTTCGTCAATGAAGGACATAGTAGTATTGTTAATTATACGATCTTATAACTGTTTCTCGTTTCATTATCAAATCCTAGATCTTTTTCTCCGCCGTCACCTTGTATATATCTAACAGAGTAAATAGAAAAACCAATATGAGAGGTCCCAGGAATAGTCCGACGAAGCCAAATGTCACGAGACCTCCGAGCACCGACATAAGGACGAGGAATGGATGGACGTGGACACCCTTGTTCACGAGTATCGGTCCCAATGTATGATCGAGCAAGAGGATCGCGGCATAACCCCAGACGAGAAGGCCAGCAGCATAAACATACTGTCCTGCAAACATGAGATAGGCGACTCCTGGCAGGATGATGAGGCTGGTACCGAATCCCGGGACGAGTGAAGCGATAGCCGCTACCGTGCCCCAGAGCGCCGGTGCCGGTATACCGAAGGCCGCGAAGGCTAACCCTGTTGACACTCCCTGTAGGATACCCACCACGAGAGAACCGACGAAGATCGAGTTCACCCCTCTCCTCACGGCGCGCACGACGAAAGTGTAATTACTATTGAGCTCAGGACTCCATGACAACACTCTTCGTATGAGAGAGGCGCCATCGCGTAGGAAATAGAACAGAGCCAGAAGGAAGACTAGAGCGTAGCCAGCAACCTCGGCCAAGCTAGAAAAGATATTGTCGAGATTGGCGAAAAGGAGTTCGAGACCACTCTTCATGTATTCCGTCATATTGAATGAGTCAAATGAATACGCAGGCAGGACTCCGAAAACCTTATTCGATAATGACTGTGAAAAGGTGTTCAACACATCTATGAGATGTGAACGACTACCTTCGTCCGTGAGAGAGGCATATAGAGTCTGTATTTCATTGTATATACTGCCAGCCAGGAAGAACAATGGAACGATGATGACGATCAGTATGAATAAAACGGTTATGAATGCTGCCAGATTCTTCCTCAACTTGCCCTCTCCGAGCATCCTCAATGACATCTTATATATCGGATAAGTGAGAACTGCTGCTGCTCCCGCGAGTACGAGTGGCGTTAGGAATGGCAGGAAGACCATGACAGAAGCGATAGCCGCTCCGATCAAGAGAGTAAAGAAGAAGTATGAAGATAGCTTGTTGTTCATTTACATACTCTAACACGCATTTTAGTTATGCGCAAAGTTCAGTCTGGAGTATCTTCTGCTTCAGCATCCCGGCAATGTTCCGAGGATAGATATTTTCGACATTTTTTAACTCATCGAAGGTGAACCACTCTATATGATATTGATTGCTCTCACTCGCACTCTCCTTCTCAGATCCACCGAGCTCTGGTATACCATGGAAATCAGTAACCAAATAGTAATGATGATCCTGGTCTTCAGTAGGATAATTGATCGCCACATTATCGATCTTCAGATTGTTGATGCTGAGCAGATGTTTGTAGTTTATTATCTTTAGAGTGAGTTCCTCCTCTACCTCCCGATGGAGAGCATCCTCGACAGTCTCGCCATCATTAACTCCTCCACCAGGAAAAACGAAATATTCCGCGTTCGGTTTGACGCGTCGGAAGAGTAGCAACTTCTCATCCTTATATATGACTGCTGTTGCTCGATTTCTGATTTTCTTTTTTGATGCCGTGTTGTTCATTTTGTTTGGATTAACTGTAGTTCGTTTTTGTAATAAATTTTCGATCTAAACTTTCTCCATAATAAACAAAAACGTAGCACCCCTACGGAGAGAAGTGCCACGTTCTACATTACAACTAATACTATTTACCGACGCCGTGGCACTTTTTGAACTTTTTTCCACTTCCACATGGACATGGATCGTTCCTACCAGCTTCCGGTTCTTTTACCACACTCGATGATCCATCACCCGAACCATCGCCTGCCCCGATCATCTGGGCGTTCTCATGAATTTCTCGGAGTTCGGATTTTATACCTGCCTGACCTGCAACGGCATTTTTTCCCTCACCCTTCCCACTCCCTGATCCTTGGGTAACTTGCTGACCATTCATGACAGGCACGATGTTCGGCAACAGTCGTACGATCTGTGCTTGCATCGCATTCTGCATCTCCTTGAATAGTCTCAAGCCCTCTTTCTTGTACTCTACTAGTGGATCACGTTGACCATATGCGCGCAGATTTACACTACTTCGTGTATGATCCATGACTTCGAGATGCTCCACCCAGTACATATCTATGACCTGTAGGAGGATGATCCTGACCGCCTGCAAGAATGCTTCACGGCCAAATTCCGTGATCTTCTTGTCGATAACTAGGCTAACTCCGGAATTGGCAATTTCAGCTCGCTCAGACAGTCCTCGGGCTTGTGAAGAGACTTCACCTGGTGAGACCAACTTACCCAACTCATCTTCAACATCGTCTACAGAGCCCAGGAGAAGTCTCCTACGCGTGCTGTAGATATTCGTTCTCTGTTTATTGATAACATCATCGAACTCCAGAACATGTTTGCGTGAATCAAAATTGAAACCCTCGATCTTTTCCTGAGCGGATTCGAGTGACTTGGAAATGATGCGGTGCTCTATAGCCTCATCTTCGGGCATACCGAGACGACCCATCATCGACTTTAGTGTGTCTGAAGCGAAAACGCGCATGAGTGAGTCCTCTAACGAGACGAAGAACTGTGTCTCGCCAGGATCACCCTGACGACCAGAACGACCTCGGAGCTGATTGTCTATACGTCTAGCTTCATGTCTCTCTGTACCGAGGACGAATAGGCCACCATTCTGTTTCACTTCTACATAAGATTCTGGTGTGTTCGGATTGCCTCCGAGTTTGATATCAACTCCACGACCTGCCATGTTGGTAGCGATCGTCACACCGCCAACCTTGCCAGCCTGAGCGATGATCTCACCCTCTCTCTCATGATTCTTGGCATTCAATATCTCATGCGGTATACCTTCGGCCTTGAGGAATTGTGAGAGCACTTCATTCTTTTCGATAGAAACAGTACCTATGAGGACTGGCTGGCCCTTGTCATGTAGAGACTTCACCTTGCGCGCGATAGCCTTGTACTTTCCTATCTCCGTGCGAAATATCTGATCATTCTGATCGAGACGCACTGCGGAAACATTCGTAGGTATAGAATATACCTCGAGTCCGTAAACTTTATAAAATTCTTCACTAGAAGTAGCGGCTGTTCCGGTCATACCAGAGAGTTTCGGATACATGCGGAAAAAGTTTTGGAATGTGATCGAGGCGTATGTACGTGACTCCTGCTGTATAGCAACACCCTCCTTGGCTTCGATAGCCTGATGTAGCCCTTCTGACCAGCGGCGACCTGGCTGTAAACGACCAGTGAACTCATCGACGATCATTACTTCATTGTTCTTTACAACGTATTCTTTGTCCTTGTGATATAGGGCCTTGGCACGTATAGCAGTCTCCAGATGATGAACGGACTTGATACCGACATCTGTGTAAATGTTATCTATACCCAACGCCTTCTCAGCCTTGGTGATACCCCCTCCGGTCAATGAGATGGATTTGTGCTTTTCTTCTTTTGTATAGTCTACGTCTTCGACAAAATTTTCTACCAATGACGCGAACTGCTTGTACGTAGACTCGGCATCCCTAGTAGGAGCAGAGATGATGAGTGGTGTGCGAGCTTCGTCGATCAATATGGAATCGATCTCGTCAACGATAGCGTAGTTAAATTCTCTCTGACGTAATTTGTCTTTACTGTATTCCAGGTTGTCACGGAGATAATCGAAACCAAACTCATTGTTCGTACCATATGTTATGTCGGCCATGTATGCCTCGTGGCGTGTACATGGACGCAGGAATTCATGGACTACCTTGAAGCCACCGACGATATCGCGTACGGTATCTAATGCATCGGAACCAATCTCTGTAGCAGAGAGTTTAGGGTTTAGGGTATAGGGTTTAGTTTCTTTTGCAGGTGCCTTTGCGATCTCTATACCCTTGACCATATCCCCTATACCCTCACTCTTGTGTGCGGAATCATATATGAATGACGACTCGTGATTGATCACACCAACCGTGAGTCCGAGGAAGGAGTATATCTGACCCATCCAGACACCATCACGACGTGAGAGATAGTCGTTCACAGTGACTATATGTACTCCTTTGCCAGACAATGCATTTAGATACGCCGGTAATGTCGCGACGAGAGTCTTGCCCTCACCAGTACGCATCTCCGCGATCGCACCACTATTCAGAACCATTCCTCCGGTCAATTGCACATCGAAATGTCTCTGACCGAGAGTTCTCCTGGCCGATTCGCGAACGACGGCAAAAGCTTCGGGGAGGATTTCATCGAGTATTTCTTTTTGGTCAACTGCCGTAGAATCTTTGATCCTCTCACGAAATTCGTCCGTCTTTGCCCTCAGTTCCACGTCAGAAAGAGCTCGAATCTTTTCTTCGAGATCATCTACCTTCGCAACCGTAGGCCCGAACTCCTTCACGCCTCTGGTATGAGATTGTCCCATTAATTTACTGAAAAATGACATAAAATCGCCTACATAGGCCGCTCAACTCTAGCATATTTTTCTATTAATAAAAACTACACCACCGCCCACTCAACTTCACCCTCAATGATGAGGCCGGTCTTTTCTCTGACGCGCTTCATGAGTTCATTTGAAAAGTTGATAACTTCCGTAGCGGTTGCGCCAGGCTTGGCTACCAATACGAGTGCCTGTTTCTCATAAGTACTGACATTGCCCAGTGTGAGACCCTTGGCATCGCAAACCTTGTCTAGTATCCAACCGAGAGAAACCTTGATACGACCATCCGACTCTGGATATCCAGGCAATTCTGGATACTTCTTCTGAAGCTCAGCGAAAACTTCGGCCGTAACTATCGGATTCTTGAAAAATGATCCGGCCGTTCCCCACACTTTCCAGTCTGGCAATTTGTTCTTGCGAATTTCGATAATCGCATTCCTAACCTCTTTCAAACTAGGTTTTGCGATCTTTCGATCTGCGAAAAAATGGGCCAGATCCTTATATCCGATATTAACCTCACCTTGTTTACAGAGCCTGAATCTAACTTTTGTAACGATATAGCGACCTTTTTCATGCTTGAAAATACTATCGCGATATGAGAATTTACAATCAACGAAAGACAGTTCGACAAATTTCATCGTCTCTGTATCTAGCACCCTAACAGAAGCGACAACCTTACCAACTTCTGCTCCATACGCCCCGATATTCTGTACTGGAGCGGCCCCAACCTTGCCAGGTATAGATGAGAGATTTTCGATACCGAACAGATCCTTTTCCACCGTCAGAGCGACGAATTCGTCCCAATCTTCCCCGGCATTGGCGTCGACGACGGAGTAGAGTGTACCGTCATCAGTAAAAGTTTTACCCATCATTTCATTCTTGATGATGAGTCCATTGAAGCCATCATCTGAGAAGAGAACATTCGATCCACCACCAAGAACGATGAATCGTACTGCTTTTTCTTTTGCAAATGTGACAGCCTCCACGAGCTCGTCGTCATTTGTGACAATGCAAAAAAATCTGGCGGGACCGCCAATCTTGAAAGTAGTATATGGGGCGATGACGACGTTTTCGCTGATGGTCATAATGATGGTTGAAAGATTGAATGATTCTAAGATTGAATGATTGAATGATTCAACAACAACCGAACCTTAACTATTCATTTCAGTAAAGTCAAATTGCGCCGAGAGATGGCGACGGGTGCGAGCTCCAAATAAAAATGTTTAAATTTAATGTGAGTACAGCCGTCGCCATCACCTGGTACAACCTACATTCATTATATCGTGAAGTATCTTACTAAATCAAACGGTGTTTTACCTATTCATACCTCAATGCCTCGATAGGACTTTTCGATGCCGCTTGTTTTGCTGGGTAACCGCCAAAGATGAGACCGATCAGTGCCGATACAACTAGACCCAATATCGCCCCACTCCAAGGGAAAACATATTGCCAATCGACACTTAAAACTTTGGAAAGTATGAGAGATATAATGAAAGCCAATGAAGACCCCAGTATGATACCGATAACTCCACCGATAGCTGTGAGCAACACCGCTTCGAGTAGGAATTGAGACAATATATCCCTATCAGTTGCGCCGAGCGCTTTTCGGAGACCTATCTCGCGAGTCCTCTCGGTAACTGATACGAGCATGATATTCATGATGCCGACCCCACCTACGAATAGAGCGATCGACGCAACAGCAGCGAGGAAATATGTGAGTGCACTAGTGATAGTAGTCAGTCTGTTGGCCAGATCCTGTTGCGTTTGTACAGTAAAATCATCCTTGGTCGGATCAGTGATATTATGCGACTCGCGTAACGTTAGTTTCACATCTTCGGCAGTTGATTCGACTTGTGCGTCAGTCAGCGACTGCATGATGATCCTATTGAAATATTTGATTCCGAGAAGATAAGTTTGAGCCGTAGTATATGGCATCAGGGCCATACTATCGAAATTGAATAATGATCCCCCACCAGTCGGTGGAAGTACAGCCACGACTTTGAAGTTTCGTCCCTTGATTTTGATCTTTTGCCCCAATGGATCTTCATTATCAAATAGATGCGTAGCTACTTCAGAACCTATTACGACCACGTCAGCACTCGAAATAACATCCTCACGTTGGAAAAACCGTCCCTCACTAGGATGGAGATCGAAAATCTCAGCGATGAGTTCCGTGGCTCCGAAAATACTCGTTTGATATGTATTGGAATTATATGAAGCAGTATCTGAACCAATCACCGTTGGCATTATTGATTTCAGATATGGGACATTGGACTTGTTTTGTAATGCAACGATATCCTTTTGCTTCAGGGAATCGCCGAACAAGGAACTAACATCAGACGGACTCGTCGGCTCACGTCCAGGAATGACGGCAATAGTATTTGTTCCGAGCCCCTGAACCTGTCCCAGAATGAGTGACTGTGCACCGGCACCGAGCGATACAACTAGCATTATCGCCGTAATACCTATAACGATACCGAGTATTGTCAAAATCGAACGAGATCTATTCGTTGAAAGTCCTTTTATTGATGTTTGAAATATGTGTTTGTATGTCATATCATTTTTCGCTCAATTGGTGAATAGCTATTTTGCCTACTAGATGAGTAGCTATTTCACCCGGTAGGTGAACTTGCTATTTCACCCAGTAGGTGAAATTGCTATTTCACGTATTCATCATTCGGTGTTAAGCGGTGTTTGACTTTTTCATCACTTTCGATCTCCCCATCCATGAGACGAATGATGCGCTCAGAATGCTCAGCCGTCGAGCTCTCATGTGTGATGAGAACTATCGTTCTTCCCTCTTTCTCATTCAGGTGCTGTATGATCGACATAACATTTTTGCCAGACTTTGAATCGAGGTTTCCTGTAGGTTCGTCAGCAAATATGATATCCGGATTGTTGACCAATGCCCTAGCTATGGCCAAGCGCTGCTTCTCTCCGCCAGAGAGTTCTGATGGTTGATGGGATAGTCTATGACCCAAACCTACAGACTCTACGGCTGCTTTACCTCTAGCTTCCCACTCTGATTGTGGGATATGCGAATAATAGAGTGGCAATATGGCATTCTGTAATACAGAAGTACGTGGCAATAGATTGAAAGCTTGAAATACGAAACCTATTTTTTCATTACGTAGAACTGCTAGTTCATTGCGTGAATATGAAGAAATATTTTTTCCATTAAATTCATAATGTCCACTTGTTGGTTCATCCAGTAAACCTAGGAGGTGGAGTAATGTGGATTTGCCAGATCCAGAAGGACCCATGATAGCAACGAATTCTCCTTTTCTTATAGAAAAAGTTACATTTTTCAAAGCAACAGTACTAGTAATACCCTCATGATATGACTTTCTCAAATTTTTGACTTCGATAATATTCATTTTACGAACGTGACAACATTATCACCTTCTTTGAGACCAGAGATAACCTCTGAGGTGCCATCGGAACCCTTGAGACCGATAGTGACCGGAACGGATACAAATGATTTTCCATCAATACTCATCACGCGAACAGTCCTCTTACCTTTTTCGTCAATGACCGCTCGTGAAGAAACCATCACTACGTTATCTTTCTTATTTGTCAGAATATCAGTATTGGCAGTCATTCCAGAACGAATACGATTGTCAGGTGATACGAATTGGAGTGTCACCTTGTAGGTCGGAACGCCATCAAGAACAGTTTCTGCTGGATCTATCATAGTCACCTTTGCAGGAAAGATCACATTTGAACCGTACGCATCGAGAGTCACATTGGCATCATTATCCAATACAACTTTAGCAATATCAGCTTCTGGCACGTATGCCTCTATCTTGAATATCAGATCACTTTGCACAGAGAAACCAGACTGTCCTGTTACGACGAACTCCCCACTTTTAGGTTCTACTCTAGTTATGATACCAGCAATAGGTGAAACAACATTATCATTATCCAATATCACCTGTGCCTGTAATACTCTGGCTCGTTGTGCGGCGATAGATTCGGCAGATGAGCCAGCATTCTGTAATTTGAATTGTTTATTGGCTTGATCGAATGCCGCCTTGGTACTTCGCAGAGCTGTACCAGCTCTCGAAATAGCATCGATAGCCTGAGTCATGCTGGAAAGGGCGGTATTTATACTAACGATTTTTGTATTGATGACAGTCTGAGGTAAACCAGAAGATCCTGGATTCAAATTGTTCACGATAGTAGAGACTTCACTCGTAAAACCTTTGATACTACTCAGATACTTCTCACAGTTCGTCAATATTTCGAAAACATTTTGCGTGTTCACGATACTCACATCATTCTTCCAGTGTAGTAAGGTATCTGAAACCGCCAATCGTTGATTGTTCAGAGATATCTTTTTTTCATAAGTATCAATATTGATATTTATAATAGGATTTACACTTTGAGGATTGTCGAAAAATAGGTCTACGTATTCAACCATGGCACTATGTGCTTTGACATATCCATCACGGATAGCATTCACTGCATCGTCAACTGTATTTTCCAAAGTAGTGGAGGAACTTTTCAGCGTTGAGAGATATGCGGCATATTCTTCGGGTCTCAAGCCTCTCATCAGTCCAGCAAGCTCAGCCTGCGCAACCTTCAGGGCAGCCTTGTCACCAGCACTATCCAGACTAGCTATAGTGTCACCTTTCTTGACCCGATCTCCAACCTTAAAGTTGATCTTTGTGACAACACCACTCTTTTCGAAAGATAGATCAGCTTTAGCTACTGGTAGAATTTTGCCAGTGATACTGACTCTCTCTATAACATTTCCAACAGTGACTGGAGAATATTCAATATTTGGCTTTGGAGTACTTCGAAAGATAAAATACGCCAGGAAAATAACTAGTAAAATAATGAAAGCAATGAACCACTTATTTTTTAATAATCTATAGAGTCGTGATAAATGTTTTCGCATGCAAGAATTATATCATACATATGTCGTCGTAACCCACTAATATCATTTTCATCTCTGAAGTGTGAGTGAATTGCACTCTATCTCAATGACGCAAAAGGCCTCCGAGGGAGGCACTTTGCGAAACATTTGCTTTGGAGAGTGCCCACACGGGTACTCACATCATTATGATTGCATTTTTTTGTGAATGATTCAAGAAGAAACTGTGGATAAGGGCTGTACCAGCTAGCAATATTCTCCTACACCGCCTGCATAGCAATGAAGGTTGCAGGGGTACGGATATTTTCCTGCTGGAAAATTCCTCGTGCTCGCAAGCCCCCTTCAACCTTCATTGCTATGCAGCGCTCAATAAATATTGCTAGCTGGTAAAGTAATCAAACCTACTTACTACCACTAATCTGCTTTATTGCTGCATCTATCTGAGTCTTATATTCTGGGAATTCTTTACCGATACTACTCAAGGTGGCGATAGCCTCACTCTTCATTCCGGCCTGATACTGAACCTGCGCCATAGATGCACGGAGATTGATATCACTAGTACTAGATGCCACTAGCTGCTTATAAATATCTAGAGATTTTGTATACAGTTTCAACGAAGCGTAGACATTGGCCATCTGTGAAGTCACGAATATCTTCGGATCATTACCGAACATAGTTTGTGCCTCAACCTCCTTCCCTGACAGAACTAGACCAACAGCGTAGGAGAATTTCGCAGAAAAGTTCTCAGTAGCTGACTCATAGGCTTGCTTCAGAAGTTCCAGAGCCTCGGTAGTCTTCTTTGCACCGAGATAGTCATTTGCTAGAGCGATACTAACGGACTGCTTCGTTGGAGACAGTTCATGAGCTTTCTCGAGTAGAGAGATCGCCTGACCAGTCGCGCCAATATCGTTATAGAATGATCCACCGAGCAGATATACCCTAGTATCTTTCGGAGTGGCTTTGATCTGCGCATCGATCTCGGCGGCTGTTAACATGTAGAAATTCTGTTTCAGTTGATTTGGCACTTGCGGACTGGCGATGACCTGGCCAGCACATTGCAGTAACTGTTCTCTGATCTCTTGATTGGCTACGTAAGTATTCACCCCGAGAGCTTGAACGAACAATTCCGTGTCAGGCTTACCACTACCACAAGCCGTCAAAGCAGAGATGAGATGAACGTTGGCTTGAATAGGTCGAACGTTGAACATATAGACGACACCGACGAAAATGACGATCACGATCGGAGCAACGATATACTCGACAGCATCAGTACGAACAGGATTTGTGCCGAAGATCTTGATCTCTTTACCAGCCTTGAAAGAGTTTATGAGAGCAAGGACAGCAAAGAAGAATACGTAACTAGCCAAACTATCGAACACAGCCAGATTGTTCACACCATAGGCGGCGATGAGACCAGTCAAGACACTTTTCTTTGCAACAGAGATGTCTGATTTCCAGATCATGATGAGGGCCAATATATACAGCGCGATATACGCTATGAGACCGACGAAACCAGATGCAACGAACCAATCGATGAAAACGCTGTGTGCACGGTCGAACCATTGCTCTTGATTGTACATCCTCGGTGCATAGTTCGCGTTGAATATGTAGTTAAAATTCTCCTGACCCCAACCTAGTATCGGACGCTCCAAGCCACCTTTTATGGCCATCGGCCAGATGCTAGCTCGACCTTCAGTCTGAAATGAACTCAGAGAAAGATTCGTCAGACGACTAAATACAGGACTATTAGCAAAGATCGGTTGTTTCCTTTCGGCATAAAATATAATACCGAGCAAGATGATACCGACGAATATGGCACCCGTTATTCTGCGACTCTTCATTGATTCACCCCTGGCGAATATAGAATAGAGGAGCAAACTGAGAACCAGACCAGCAACGAGGCCGATCACTGCCGCACGAGTCTGTGTCTCCAATACGACGATGGTGAACAGAATGAACAATGCTGGATACGCCCACTGCAAGAATGATCGTCCCTTGAACTCCTGAGCTCGTACAGCGAAATACATAAAGGCGACAATGAACATGTGAATGACGATATAGATGCCGAGGTACGCAGAGTTACCTATCGTAGCATCGAGACGAGCAGCGCTCTGGTGAATGGCGAACCAACCAAATAGTTGTCCAACACCATATAGTGCGATCACCGTTGCAATAGCGATAGAGAAATTGAGCCAGCGATGCCAGATCTTCTTGCCCTCGAGACCGGCGCCGAAGATGCTAGATGCGGTCATATAGAATGCCCAGAGATGAATGACGGTTATCCAACCTTCCATACGCTCGAAGTTAGACCACATACTGCGGACAGGATTCACGCCCAAGAGGTCAGCGAGTAGAATGATGACGGCGAATAGAGTCACAGCAAAGTTAAGTGTGGTAAATTTTGGTCGGTATTTCGCATCCAAGAAAGCCAGGATGACCCACGCAGCAAAGGCGATCTCCACCAAAATGCGGAAATAAAAGGCTTTTCCTGTTATGAATGGAAAGAAAAATGAATTGGCGACTATCAAAGGAAAGATCGGGACGAGGAACAGCGCAACCACTGAGACATACTGAGTTATTTTTTTCATAGACATAATAGTGATACTGGTTAAATGATTCTTATGGTAATAATGCGAAGTTCATACATCATACTGAATATAAGGCAAATACTCAACAATAACACTACAACGTGATAGAGTTATCGACATGGAATATAATTCTCACAAGGTGCTCACAAACACTTCTTGGAGCTTATTGGGCTATGGCTGGCCTATTATATTCTCCTTACTAATTACTCCCATAATCGTGATATCTCTAGGTATACGAGATTACGGCATATATACTTTCTTTAATACCGTAGTCAGTCTTCTGGGTCTCTTGGACCTTGGTGTAGGAACTGCAGTTAATAAGTACCTAGCCGAATACTATGCCCAAAATGATAAAGAAAGGATAAGGATACTATTGAGTACCGCGTCAACAATATTTTCTGGTATTGGTATTGCTGGACTTGTAATATTTATAATTGGTTC
>CAILTI010000027.1 GCA_903837075.1 uncultured bacterium
CTCTTGAATGCACGAGAACCCAATCTAAAAGCTAACCTTGGTTGGGCATGGATTGAATCGGAAACCAAAGAAGGTTATGCCGCACTCAAGGCAAATTTAGAGTCGAGAGGATTTAATCTCAAGGCAGTCGTTTTAGACGGTAGAACAGGCATACCAAGGGTTTTTGAGGGTATACCAGTACAGATATGCCAATTCCACCAACTCCAAATCGTTAGGAGAAAACTGACTCTTCGACCAGAGACTGAGGCAGGTCAGACTCTACTTGCGATTGGATTTTCAATATCAAAAAACACTGAAGCTGGTCTAACCAAAGACCTCGAAGAGTGGTTCAAAAAGTATGGAGACTTCATCAACGAACGCACCTACACGACTGGCACTAAAAGATGGAGATACACGCACCGCCGAGTGCGAGCCGCTTACAATAGCCTCAAAAGAAACCTCCCATATCTATATACATACCAAAAATATCCTGACCTCAAAATTCCGAACACCACCAATTCTTTGGATGGTTATTGGAGTCGCCTCAAAAATCTTTTGAGCGCGCACAGAGGAAAAAGCAGAGAAAGAATTAGAAAGATTGCTACAGAGATTCTAAGAAAACAGACTGCTTAAATTACCATTAGACCGAAATATTTATCCTTATCTGCGAAGTATTCAAACTGAGGGCTTCCCATATGCATGTTACCTGTGTGGTTCGCTGTTATCCTGATTGTCTTCTCCCTGATTTGGTAGAAGACAGAGCAGTCACGGCACCATCCAGAGTCTTCATAGGGACCGAACTTCTTGTCTTCTGGAATAAAGACGCGAAGTGCTGCTAGTAAGGTCAAGAGCTCGACTCTTTTACTTATTGCTGATTTGCGGGCACTTGCCAGCTTCTCAATTATTGACTCGCGTTTTATGGCGAGATCATCGATAACAGCAACCGTATCAATTTCCTTCAACTCCTTGTCGACCTGAAGCAGGTGTTCCTCGGCCGACTGAAGTATTTTTAAGATATCTTTCACTTGTTTCCTTTTGGTTGAATTGTTGACTCAAAGAACAAACTCTCAGGATTCGCGACATGATTGTCGTAAATCCAGTTGAGTGGGGAATATTGCTATTCCCCATGAGTGGTGTTTTGGTAACCACTTCACTACCGCCGGTAGTCAAGACTAGCCGGACTTATTCATAATGTAACTCGCGTCAGACGCCGCATTGAGTTCGTAGGGAGTATCGAAGAAGAAATCTCCGAGCTTCTGCCCCTTGACCCAGATTTGGCGCTGCCACGGTTGTTTCTGTACCAAGGCCTTCTCCTGCTCAATGAGTCCTTCATCGAGCGTGGTTTCCTGGCGACCGACGACTCGGACAAACCTGAACAGCTTCTTCTCTTTGCCCCAAGGGTCCGATATTCCGGCTTCCTCGGGAGCGATGATGTAGATGAAGTATTTGACACTCGGCTCGATGGGTTTGTCTTCCCACCAAGGAACGTCCTGCTCCCCAGCTACACGGATCAGGAGTTGTTTGTTCTGCGCCGTCTGTTGTTTGTCCATTCCGCGGCCATGCGCACTGATGATTGGCAATCGATTCATTTGGTATCTCCTACTGGTGTATGGTTTTGGCACACCTATTTAAAGCCGTGTAAATCAATGTTCTTACCTGTACTAAGTCTAGCATATTACAATACAAAAGTCAAGCTCTGTAAAGGGCTGAATACGGCTCTGTTGCTTATTCCCATGGCTACCAACTTTTCTTCATCCCTTTCCTTAGAGTGTTGATTGGCTGAGAAGCCAAACTTTATAATAATTCAGTATTTTGCATAACTTTATAAAGTTTGGTAATATGGCTGTATTGCCATGACAACCAGACAAAAGCTCGAAATCATTCAGAAAATGCTGGGATTGACCCAGACTAAGCTCGCCGAGAGATTCGACGTGTCCTTTGCTGCATTCAACAGTTGGTGGACCGGCAAATCAGAGCCGCGTGCAAAAGCATTGTCTGCCATAGACGAGCTTTTCCTGGAAGTCACCGGACAGAAGGTGATTCCGGCTGATCAGCTTACTGCCAAGAAAAAAGCCATTGAACATAAGTCTGGGGACCATAAAAACGTGGTACAGGAGATTTTGAATAACCCTGACATTCGAGACCAATTCATCCTCAAGCTCACATATCACAGCAACAGCATTGAAGGTAGTACTCTGACGGAGCCCGACACAGCTGCCATCCTTTTTGACAACGCCGCATTGCCGGACAAAAGTCTCACAGAACAGCTCGAGGCTAAAAATCATCAGACTGCGCTGAACTATCTATTCGATCATATCCTCAAGGGTGAAAATATTGATGAAAATTTGATTTTAAAGCTCCACAGCATTCTCATGAATGGCATCCGTCCTGATGCCGGCGCGTATAGGAATCACGGAGTTCGGATTACCGGTGTCAATTTGCCGACAGCCAACCATATGAGCGTCCGCAAGCTCACCGGAGAAGTGCTTGCACGGGTGGCGGAGAAGACAAAGGACATCATCGGCCTGTCGGCTTCGGTCCATGCCAAGTTCGAGCAGATTCATCCATTCTCCGATGGCAACGGCCGTATTGGCCGACTGCTCATGAATGCCATGCTTCTCAATGAGAACATTGCACCTGCGATCATTCGTCAGGAGCAGAAGCGCCTTTACTATGCTTATCTTTATAAAGCGCAGACTAAGGATGACTTGAGCCAGCTTCAAGATTTCCTGTGCGAGGCCGTCATGACCGGCTTCGAGATTTTGGAAAGGAAGGATAAGAGATAAATTTATGTATCTAGGCGCTAATTCATATTCTCATGATAGTAGCGCTTGCCTGATAGGCGATGATGGAAAAATCATAGCAGCTGTTGAAGAAGAACGATTTACTGGCAAGAAACATGAGGTTGTATTTCCTGTGAAATCGATCAAATTTTGCTTGGAATATGCAGGTATTACTTCACAGGACCTGAAAGGTATTGCTATAGCGTGGCATCCACGCGAGATGCTGTTGAAACGAATCATCCGGGAGTTTATGTTTGAATATCCGGTCCCCTGGAAAATGTTTAAGAATAGCCTACGAAAATTTTGGAGGTCACTGTTCCTGAAACGAGACATCGAGCAATATATTGGCAAGCTAAATCCCGACGTCGCGGTCAGATATTACAAGCATCATCACGCACATGTTGCTTCGGCCTTTTATGAATCCGGATTCGACGAAGCTGCTTTCTTCACTCTGGATGGCCGGGGCGAATATGATGTCGGAATCTGGGGTAAGGTCGATTATAAAAATGGTATCGAGATGATCGCACATGATCATCCCCTCCCCTTGTTGTGATCGACAAGGGGATTTTATTTAGAGGAATGCGTGGCGGGGATTCCGGATTTTTGGCGGAGGGGGCTAAAAATGTAAACACTAAAAATCTATTTCAAGTTTAATATACCTGAAAGCTCAAAGGCAGATTTTAGTCTTGCTTGTTTGATTTTGCTTTCTGGCGAAGCATCAAAATCTACCCAATTGACACCGTACACATTTACACTTTGTCTTTTTGAAAATTTTCTTCCCTCTTTTTCTTCCTCGTTATATTTTTTAATCGATTCAATAGGAAAACCAAGCAGAATCCCAACCGCTAAATGATTACTAACCGCTAATTTATTTTCACCAATGATACCCATAACTTCGTCCGGATCATTAGAACCAAAAGTTTCACAAATATTTTCATGTTTTGCTATAACATCCCTGACTTGTTCCTTATCGTATACGTATTTACCCACAACTTCTATGCCAAAAGAGTTTAATACTCCAACTATTACTGAATTATCAGGATTATTAGAGTCGATAAGTGTTTCAAGCAAAACAACTGGTTTTTCTCCTAAAAACAATGCCTTGAGTAGGTTCATATCAACTGGATTAAACATTTTTTCAAATGTTTCTCGCATTGATTTATCTTGTATAATTTCTGAAAGTTCCTTAAACTTTTGTGTTCCGTCTTTCCATTTCGAAACATCATTTTCGGTAAAAATTTCTACTGGTGTTTCAAATTCTATCGATTTTGGCGCAGTATGTGCAATCTTACTTAGTTCTTTTAAAACATTGGCGTCATACCAAGAAATTAAAACAGTGCGTTCTGTTTCTTCATCCTTGTCAAGAAAACCAAGAAGAGCCTTATTCCTATTGAGAGTTTTAAGCCTTTCAATTTTTCCTTTATCTACGGGTGCCATTTCTGTATTTTCTCTAGAATCTTGATTTTCAACTTTTTTAGTTTCAAGTCCTTTATTGTGACTAGTATTCATTTCAACAGCAGCTATAAATTCTCGATTTAAAGTAGAATACTCCTGTCTTTCTTTTTCGCTTAGATCTTTACTAGTAGCAAGAGATGCTCCAAGCTCTTGAAGTCGATTAAATTTTTCTTCTCCCAATATTTCTACACTATTGTATCCATTAGGAACTACGAGATAAGACTCAGTAGTGGCTGGCCCAATTTTTTCTACTGTTTTTGGTGTTTCTATATCATTTAACGGTGGGTTAAGTGGTTTGGGTGAAAATCCTTCCATATACATATTTTATCACAAAAATACTATACACAAAATTTTTCTTGACTTTTTATGATTGTTAAATTTCCTGATTATCAAAATAGGACGAGAAAAATTGTCTCCGCTTCCGTTTTGCTCAAACCCCATATTTCAACCTAATTAGTGAAAGCCCCTTCCGCCAAAAATCCGAAATCCCCGCCACGCATTACTCCCGCACGCTCCTGCGGGGCGGAAACCCGAATCCCGCCGCATTTCAAAAACATCAGTCTCGGTTTTTAGTTCACAGCTTTTTCACTCGCCATGCTCGTTCAAAATCTGTGAGCCTACAGAGTCTGGAATGGAACAAAATTGAAGCCACGATTTTGAGATGGAAAAAGGTATCAGTATAGAAATTATACTTTTGATTCAAGACTGCCCATTTTTTCTCTTAGATATTTTACAAATTCCAGAGACTTAGCTTCACTAAAAAAAGAAAAGACTCGTTCCTTTTTATGACCTCCTATTGCATACTTTACAACTACTCCATTGAAAACTTTTTGTGTCATAACCCACGTATCGCCCGTGGCCACGAAACTAACAATGTCCGATAGGTTTACTTTTACATAAGGAATGAAACCAAATAAAGTTAAAGCAATGTACGAATCATCTAATACAAGACCAAAAGGAAAACTATTAGTAGAACCCTTAAAGAAACCTGAGTATGATTTTGACTGAACAGGAAATAGTTTTTTCATATGCCAATAGTATACCACCAAAGTTCACAACATTCATAATGTTCACTGTGACTCTACGGGGAGTCGACCTCGCCTCTCAGTCGCTACCCGCTCCCTCGGGCTGGTCACCGCCTCGCCACCTCGCCTGCTGGCTCGGTATGGCTCCGGCGTTCGCCTCACCGACGCGAGCGAAGCAGTTCGCTCGCTTAGAGTCACAGCTTTTTCACTCGCTATGCTCGTTCAAAATCTGTGACTCTACGGGGAGTCGAACCCCGATTCCAGCCTTGAGAAGGCCGTGTCCTAACCATTAGACGATAGAGCCGCGCGCGAATAAACATTAACACGGATTTGTGAGGATTTCAAATTTTGCATTTTCAATCTTCCATCTTCCATCTTCAATTTTCAATCATAAATTTTCAATTCTACTTTTTCTCCATCCATTCCTTCTCCTGTCTCACCAATAACTCAGCTGACCTATTCGGACTACGCATCAGAGCCTTTACGACCCTTTCCATACGTACCGACTGTGACCCCTTGATGAGTACAATATCACCACCCGTTACTACCGGCATACCCGTATCGACAACCTCGTTCGATGAGCCGAACGAATACACCATTTTTGGTTTCATGCCCGCCTGGATAGCTTCCTCGGCAGTTGCTCGAGATCGTGGCCCGACGGTGATGAGAATACCAGCAACTCCTGCCACCTCCCTACCGATCTTCTTGTGCTCATCCGCCGCATGCTTGCCGAGCTCCATCATGTCACCCAGGATAGCAATCTTCACTCCAGTAGTCTCCACAGACCGCAATGTCCGCAATGCAGATGACGCGGCGTCCGGTGAAGAGTTGTATGTATCATCGATCAACGTCGACCTATTGATACCTGCGACCAGATTCATACGTCCACGCGGAGCATTGTAACCTTCGAAATTTTTCACGATCATATCCGGATCAACACTCTTGGCCAATCCAACTGCTACTGCCGCCAGCACTGGATATTCACACGTCTCCCCTAGAACCCCATAGATATCGAATGACTTTACTATTCCCTTTATATCAACATCGAACTTCGTGCCCGTCGGGAACTTTACGCCGTTCTCCTCTTTGTAAACGATAGAGTATTCACGACCGATAACATCGGCTGTAGGTACGGTTCCATAACTGATGATTCTCACATTCCTAGATCTGACCCGATCACCGATAGATAGTACTTTCTCATCATCAGCGAACAATATTAGCGATCCACCATCCTTGACCGCCATGCCGAGTGCCGCCTTTTCCTCAAAAACCTGTTCAGGGGAATCGAAGAACTCCACATGCACCGGAGTCTTGCTAACCTTGGTGATAACTGCGATATCAGGCTGGAGCCACTTCGTGACATTTTTGATATCACCTGGGTGATCTGCGCCTATTTCCAATACCAGACAATCAGGGTATTCGCCTTTGAATAGTATGAGCTTATAACCGGCCCATATGTTTCGTATCCAACCAGACATACTCTTCCATGCATTCGGTACACCGATCACAGTGAGTGGTATGCCGATCTCGCTGTTCATACTCTTTTCACTCTTGCGTACATGTCGACTCTCGCCCTTGAGAACACAGTGGATCGCATCCTTCGCTGATGTTTTACCGACACTACCAGTTACGGCCACGATAAAAGGCTTGTATTTCTTTAGAATCATTCGAGATTCTAGGGTCAATATTTTCACGAGTATGTTTTTGAATAATGTCATTAGGGGTTAGGGGTTAGTGATTAGTGATTAGTGATTAGTGATTAGTGATTAGTGATTAGTGATTAGTGATTAGTGATTGGTGATTAGTGATTAGTGATTAGTGATTGGTGATTAGTGATTAGTGATTAGTGATTAGTGATTGTGACTACTAGCCACTAGTCACTAAACACTAGACACTCCCCCCTAGCCACTAGTCACTAAACACTAGACACTTCCCCCTAGCCACTAGTCACTAAACACTAGACACTTCCAACTAGACACTGACCTTGGCAACTAAACAATATCACAACCTTGAAATTAGTACATTTAGCATTCGTTGTACTTCACTGAGAAGATTCTCACATTTTGTAAAATTAAATCCTGGATATATACTTTTAGTTATAATTATTTGCGTCTCTAATTCTGACCCAGAGCCATATGACACATGTAGGAATTGTCTATACTCCTTTGTATTCCTTCTATTGAATCCCTCTGCAATATTTGATGGTATTGAAATAGCCGCCCTCCTCATTTGTGAAACGAGAGTGAACAGTTCAATTTTTGGCAAATTGCCGGTAATTACGTAAATTTCTCTCACTAAATCAATAGCTTTTTGCCAAACGATCAATTCTTTGTATGATTTGATTGCCATAGTTATTATTAATTAGTGATTGCGATTACTAGCCACTAGTCACTAAACACTAGACACTCCCCCCTAGCCCCTAGTCACTGGCACTTAGTCACTTTTCTATACCCCAACTTCGTGGTTATCTATCCGGACTAATATTGTAATAGTCTATCAAAAACTTCGTTATTTCGCTAAATGGTGCCGTCAATGTATCCGAGGCATATTGTGCCCCTTTCGGATAGACCTGATATATAAAGACCAAGAATTTCGGATTGTAGGCTGGGAAATAGCCGAAGAACGAGTGTAAATATTTATTCGGATAATATCCACCATTCGCATGATCAGCGATCTGAGCAGTACCAGTCTTGGCGGCCACGCTATAATTCTTAAAATAAATGTCGGGATGCGCCACAGCTATCTTCTCGTCAACAACCTTTATGAGCATACTCGTCACATCATCGACACTTTGCTTCTTTAGAACAGGTCCCAGCTTGGCAGGCTCGATCTTTTTCACTGTACCATCAGCGAGATCAACTTCCTTGACCAGATGAGGCGATACGAGATATCCACCATTCGCTAGGATCGACAAACTTCTGGCCATCTCCACCGGCGAAACGGCGATACCTTGACCATATGCAGCAGTGGCGATCTCGATATCACGGCCGGATTTCAGATTGCTAATGATACCGGTTGCTTCGTTCGGCTGATCGATACCAGTTTTCTGTCCTAGGCCATAGCTGGTAAAGTACTTGAACACCGTACCACTACCGAGGGCATGCTCGACATTCATGGCGATAGTGGCTGCACCAACATTCAATGACTGACTCAATATCTGCTGCATAGGGATAACGCCGCGGGCTTTGCCATCATAGTTGGAGATCTTCATCGTATTCAACGTGAGAGTACCGGTATCATTGTATGTCGAATCAGTCTTCTCGACACCACTATCCAACGCCATAGCCATAGTCAGAGGCTTCATGATCGATCCCATTTCATAGACATGCTCTACTAGAGGATTGGAGAAAGTACTCACCAATTTTACCGTCGAAGTATCATTCGGATCGAATGTTGGTAATGAAGCCATCGCCACTATCTCACCTGTTTTCGGATCCATGATGATCCCTCCTATCTCATCCGGACTCCATTTCGAGCTAGTCTGAGACAATATTTTTTCCAGATATTTCTGCACAGTCGGTTCTATAGTTGTTACAACATCACCAGCATTCGGTGAGCCACCTAGAACGGCATCCTTCACTCCAGAAAATAGCTGTGCAAATACATTTACAGACGAACCGACACCCGTTCGTGCCAGTGTACTTTGGTATGTACTTTCTAGTCCGTATCGACCCTCGACACTTCCTGATTTGGAATTTTCCCCGATCAGGCCGAGCTCGTGCGCCGCTATCGTGCCACCAGGATATGAACGCCAAGTTTCCTTGACGACACCGATGCCGGTCAATGATAGACCCTTCACGATGTTCGCAGTATCTTCATCAACTCTATTCAACAATTCCTCATACAGATCAGCCTTCTTGGAAGCGCGCGAAATGAAATCAGCTTTCTCTAGCTCCAGATATTGAGACAACGCATCATATGTCTGAACCGCATCTCTGATGAGTGATGGATTCATATAGACGAGATAGCCACTCTGAACTGCGGCAGCGGCGGCCTTGGTCCCATCTTTGGCTGAAAAATATATCGTACCCCTATCGAAAAGTGTAGCGCTCGGCTTCACATACTGCTTGTCCGCTTTGGCGGCATAAGCCTTCCCTTTGACAACCTGTGTCATATATAGTGAAGTAACGAGAACGCCAGCAGCGATCAGGATAACGATATATGCGAGCCTAGCTCGGATGCGTTGGTTAGAGTTCATTTCCGCCTAATGATACGCGACCTAGAGAAGCATTGCGTGATATATAGGCACTAACCTTGCCAGCAGTAAATCCATGAGCACTGAGTGTGTCCGGAGATATTTCGCTCGATAATGCCAAATATTTTGAATCCAGATTCTCGACATTACTCTCGAGAGAAACTGTCTGGCTCTGTATCTTCTGGATCGATACCGTAGTGGCTATGATACTGTAAACATTGAATACGTAGATAGCCGCCAATAAGCAGCAACCAGCAAGCAGGCCGTAGGTGATATTCAACCTATGGTCATTCGCGATGTTGTATGTATGAATTAGTGCTCTTGTCATTTTATTTTAATCAATGGTTAGGGGTTAGGGGTTAGGGGTTAGGGGTTAGGGGACGCGACTTCTATACCCTATACCCTAGTCACTGGCTCTTAGCCCCTCTTTTTCAATTACTCTCATCTTTGCACTTCTCGATCTCGGATTCTCCGCTATTTCCTGGTCTCCCGCCGTGATCGGCTTTTTTGTAATGATCTTTGCGCCATTGATTGCTTTTTCTTTATAAAAATCTTTGACTATTTTGTCTTCCAAACTATGAAATGAAATAACGGCCATACGTCCACCTAGATGTAAATTGGCAAATCCTTTTGTTAAACCCTCTCTCAGTGCATTCAGCTCATCGTTAACTGCTATGCGTAATGCTTGAAATGTCTTTGTTGCCGGATTGATCTTCCTTGCACTATGTAGCCTTGGCGAAGTAGTGTCCCTTCTGTAAAATGCCGGCACTGACATCCTCACGATCTCAACAAGCTCGAAAGTCGTCTCTATTTTCTTCTTCGCCCTATAATCAACCAGCGCTCTAGCTATTCTCCTAGCAAACCTCTCTTCTCCATAACCGAATATGACATTGGCGATATCTTCTTCGTTCCAGCGATTTACTATATCTCTAGCCGTAAACAGATGTTTCGCAGGATCACCCATGGTCATGAGCAACGGCTCATCTCTCTGGAATGAAAACCCTCTTCCTGAATTTTCCAGCTCATCTGAGGAGAATCCGAGATCGAGAAGGATCATATCCACACCATCTATCCCATGCTTTTCGAGAACTTTGTCCAAATTGCGGAAGTTCTCGCATTCGAGGACAAGCTTCCTGCCTTCCTCCAGTTTTCCAGTCAATGTTATACGTGCTCTGTCTATCGCTGTTGTGTCCTGATCTAGACCGATGACATTCACATGACCATTGGAGGCCGCCATGATCGCTCTGGTATGCCCAGCACCTCCCAAAGTGCCATCTAGATACCACAGATCCGTTCTATTGCTCACTGGGTTATCGGAGATTGCCCGCCTGCCGTCAGGCAGCAACATTCTCAGCACTTCATGTAAAAGAACCGGTTCATGAATACTAGCCTCTGTTTGCTGTGAGTCTGCTTGCATAACTATTTGACTCCAGCTTGACCCAACTTTTCTGCCAAAGTATCTGCTCTACTCTCAACCTCGGCACGATACGTATCCCACACTGACTCATCCCAGAGTTCGGCACGATCACCAACTCCGATGAATACAACCTTGGCCTGCAATTTTGCACGCTTCCGAATGTATTCTGGTAATAGCATACGACCTACTGCATCAACCTCGACTTCTACAGCACCTCCTAGGAGGTATCTGTTGAAGCCGCGATTGTCCGCCTGCAGCATCGACGAATCGCCAGCCGACAGTCTCCCCGAAATCTTCTCCCATTCCTTCATCGTGAAGATAAAGAGACAGGAATCGAGTCCAGGGGTGATAACCACCGTCTTCCCCATTTCCTTTCGGAACTTTGCAGGAAGCGATAGGCGGTTCTTGTCGTCGATAGTGTGCCTAAATTCGCCGATTATCATAATACTGGTAAGTCGAAGTGTTCAGGTTCCTTCAAAATATAAAATTATGAGAAAACACCTTTTCCACTTCTTCCCACTTGATGGATATTATATCCCACTTCACGTTTGAGACGCAAATAAACCACAGTGGATAAACTGTGGATAAGTGCATGTGTATCCCTGGTAACCTTATAGACTACTTTTCTCCGTCACCTCCCAGAATCCCTCGTGCACCACCGACGATGCGATCCGATGTATCCTGTACAAAATCCGCTACAGCGTGTGCCGTATCTGTTACACGAGACCACATAAAACTTTGTAGACTTGGCGGTGTTGAATTAAATAAAGGATTGACCTCTGTTGATCCTCCCGAATCATTGGGCAATTTCCCTCCGCCAACTTGTAGGATCTTTTGTGCACCACTAACGATACGACTTGAAGTATCCTGTACCAAATCCGCTACAGCGCGTGCTGTATCTGTTACACGAGACCACACAAAACTTTGTAGACTTGGCGGTGTAGTATTAAATGAAAGATTGATCTCTGTTGATCCTCCTGAATCATTAGGCAATTGTACTTGTATTGAAGCTTTTGAACTACCATCTGGGGATATTGTTACTGGGGATATTGTTGTATTCGAGGAATTTACCGGTGCAACATAACCAGTCGGATTTGACAACCCCTGTCCCGTTGACTCTGTGTGTATTGTTGTTGAAGTTGTTACAGGTGTGGGGATAGGTGTAAGAGTAGGAGTTGCGGTAGAAGGAGTATTACTAGAGCCAATCGGATTCGAAGGTATGTACGAACCCGAACCACTAGATGAACTTGAACGAGCGGCGATAGATGTTGAGAATGAAACCGACGAAGTCTTCTCCGACTCATTACCTGCCCCATCGATAGCGGTTACGGCATATGCATACTGTGTCGAAGCAGATACAGTTGTGTCTGTATATGATGTACCAGATGTCACAGAAGCGAGATATACGCCACCTCGA
>CAILTI010000028.1 GCA_903837075.1 uncultured bacterium
CTGAACATCTCTCGCCGCTTTCCTGTATGCACAATAGTCACACTTGGATGCTGGCTTTGGTGGCTTTTCTTCCATGAGGCAAGATTTCATGTCTGCGAGTGCCTTCTCTATCCAGAAATCATCACCAGTGTACGGTATGACATCGATATCGAACTCTAGTTTCGCATCGAACGCTTCCCTGTCAGTTTTACCATTACAATATACGAAATATCCAGTTGCGGAGACCTTGAAGTCATTTCGTCGGAAAAGCCACTGGTACACTTCCATCTGCCTCTTGTAACCGATCTGCCACTCCTTGTCGAGATTGACCTTCTCCTCCTTACTCGTCGCCTTGTAGTCGACGATGGATAGCTCGCCACTCTTCGTATTGACCCAAACATCATCGATAGCCCCGGTCACGAGGAGATTGGCAGGTTTGTAGATATGTCGGATGCCCTTGAAATTGCTACGCCACAGATCCAGGTCCTCGTGCTCATATGGGACCATGTCCTTCAGCCCATATCCACTCATGAGCGGATGAGCGCGCTGCTTTGAGCGATGAATATCGAACTCCTTCTTCAGAAGTAGGTCCACGGCAGAATTCAGAGCGAATGGGTATCCAGGTGGCCTCCCAACTCCCATTCTACAATCTAGGTAAAAACACATCGGGCAATTCATGAAAAGATCGATCTTCGATCTACTGACTCTGAATGGCTCGTCTCCTTTCGGATCGAAAAGATTGCGGTTGCGTCGTGGGTTGTAGTATTCAGACATAGAGGTAGTTTACAGCGAAACGTCCAGAGTGCAAACTATTTCGCAGTTACAGTCACCTTCGTCATCTTTATAGGAGTGAGTGGCATGTTATGAGTAGAACTATCAACTGGTACCTTGGCTATAGCATCTACGACCTCCATACCGGAGATAACTTTTCCAAAGATCGAATAACTATTCGGCAATGGATTGTCAGCTTGCATGATGAAGAATTGGCTACCATTCGTATTCGGACCGGAATTCGCCATAGCGACAGTGCCACGGACATAGCCCGCCTTGTATGATGGTGTCGCTGGATCCAACTCATCAGCAAACTGATATCCTGGGCCACCTGAACCTGTTCCTGTCGGATCTCCACCTTGGATCATGAATCCAGGAATGACGCGGTGAAAGATGAGGTTATCATAGAATCCTTTGCCGGCCAGCGTAACGAAATTCTGTACTGTTTTTGGCGCATCGATATCATAGGTCTCAAAGACGATCGTACCCTTACTAGTTTGGACTGTGACTGTGTGCATAAAGTTTTTTGTTGGTTTATTGATAACTTCAGGAGCCTGTGCTGCATCAGATACTTTTTTTGTCGAACTACTATCTGGAGTTGTCGATGCTGTTTCTACCAGATTTTTACCATAAGCATTGAAGTAGGCCGCTGGTCTAGATATGAAATACCAGTGCATCACTGCAAGGACGACGACTGCTGCTAATATTGAAACTATCTTTTTAGATGTTGACATGGTTATTTTCTATTTATTAAATAATATTACGATATTTCTATTTCTAACATTCATACATTTTATCCGTCATTTTCCATTTTGATTTTTACATTTTAATTTATTAAAGATTATACATTTCCTTGGCCTTGGACACAACTAGCTTCTTTGCCTCCTCTATAGACATCTTCAGAATGAGCCCCGCTGCTGCCCGATGACCTCCACCACCCATCATATTTGCGAGTTTGGATACATCGAACTTGTCCGCATTCTTCGAGCGAAAACTGAACTTCACAACGTTCGGCTCCTGTTCAACTGCCGAGGCGACGACGTCCCACCCAGCAACAGTCAACATGAATGATGAAGTCTCACTCGTACTAGCATCAGTCACTGCGATCCCCTTTTCCCCCAACACCTTATATGGAACAGCCGAGAGAGCTAGGTGCCCACCAAGGAAGACTTCTATACTGCCGAGTGCCGCGGCCTCGAAAGCGATGAAACCGGGTGTATTGCAATACTCCATCTTGGTAATGAGATCTGACACATTCGGAATATATGAAACCAATTCTGCGATCACACTGTATGTATGACTATTGACTCCAGGATATTTGAAGCCGCCAGTATCAGTGTATGTGCCGATGAACAGGTTACTCGCTATATCACTATTCAACTCTATTCCCCACAGTACGAACAGGTCATGGAGAATGAGACAATTGGCCGGATATGTAGCATCGACTAGGTTCAACTTGGCGAATTGGTCATTTGACTGATGATGATCTATGGCGATCGTTCCTAAGGTTGGAGGAAATTCTACGGCACTTCTCCTCGAAACCATCTGCTTCAGTGCACTATCTAGGATGATGAATAGGTCAAAATCCGCCAGATTTACCTCAGAATAGTTCTGCGCCACGATATCCTTTGCCCCAGGGAAATGCATGAATGCCTCTGGGATAGCAGAGTCACCTTTGATAACTGTGACCTTCTTGCCTAGTTGTTCCAATGCGAACTTCATCGCCAATGCTGATCCGACAGAGTCTGGATCTGGAGATGGGTGGCAGTGCAGCAAGATAGACTTGGCTTTCTGTATTTCCGCCAATATGATAGGTGCCTTCTCCTTTATGAGTGGTGAAATGTTGGATTCCATAATAAATCCAGTCTATCACGGATAGGAAACGGCTACCAGAAAATAGCCTGTTGCATTTACTAGAAGGTGTACTATAGTTATGTCATACTGATAACCTGAGCATTTGTTATTTTTTGTATCCCTATCCGAAGCGACCATTATCAATAGTTAAATATATAAACATGCAAAGAACATATATCAAGGATCTGAAAACAGAAGTCGGCAAAGAAGTATCTATCTCTGGCTGGGTCGACGTGAGACGCGACCACGGCAAACTCATTTTCATCGACTTTCGCGACATGTCTGGCAAGGTACAGGCTGTAGCATTGCCTAGCAATAAGGAAGCTCATGAAGTCGCCAACAAGGTTCGATCAGAATGGGTGGTGACTGCGACCGGTATAGTGAACAAGAGACCAGAAAGGATGATCTCAAAGAACAAGGAAACCGGAGAAATCGAACCAAATGGTGACATCGAGATCGAACTCAAGGGACTAAAAGTCCTGAATGAGGCACAGACGCCACCGTTGGACGTCCGAGGTGATGGAAAGGAGATCAATGAAGAAACAAGACTGAAATATCGTTATCTAGACCTCCGAAGACCGAGAATGCAGAAGACTCTCAGATTGAGATCGGAATTCGTAGACCGTATCAGACAATTCCTATTTTCAAAAAAGTTTACAGAGATAGAAACTCCGTATTTTACTAGCACAACACCCGAAGGGTCACGAGACTTCGTAGTTCCGAGTCGTATGTATCCAGGTAAATTCTTTGCATTGCCACAAAGCCCACAACAGTATAAGCAACTACTCATGACAGCCGGTTTTGAACGCTATTTCCAGATCGCCAGATGTTTCCGCGACGAAGATCTACGAGCAGATCGCGGCTTTGAACATACACAGATAGATCTAGAAATGAGTTTCGTAAATGAGGAAGATATCCTGAATCTAGACGAAGAAATGATAACGACAGTTACAGAGGCTAT
Source organism: uncultured bacterium (assembly GCA_903837075.1). Taxonomy (GTDB): domain Bacteria; phylum Patescibacteriota; class Minisyncoccia; order Phycocordibacterales; family PALSA-1337; genus C7867-002. The sequence goes on from CAILTI010000028.1 coordinate 3,566, forward strand.
GGGATACAAAATCAAACAGAAACCATTCCCTAGATTCACCTACAAGGAAGCTATGGAAAAATATGGAGCAGACAAATTCGACATGAGAACAGAGGAAGACAAGAAGAATGGCATCCTAGCATTTGCATGGGTCGTTGATTTCCCATTCTTCGAGAAAGACAAAGAAGGCAAATGGACGTTCACTCACAATCCATTTTCGATGCCATTACCAGAGCACCTCTCATCACAACTACAAAACATCGACACTGAAAAGATCATTGCGCAGCAATACGACCTAGTATGCAACGGCTTCGAAACTGGTGGTGGTAGTGTACGAGCACACAAGTCAGAAATATTGAAAGCAACCTTCAAAACGATGGGTTACACTGCGGAGCAGATAGAGAAAGATTTCAGTCACATGCTCCAGGCATTCGACTTCGGCACACCACCACATGGTGGTATCGCCCACGGAGTAGAAAGAATGGTAATGATACTTACCGGTGAATTGGAACTACGAGAAGTCCAATCATTTCCGCAAACATCCTCTGGTAGAACTGCCGTCATGGACGCACCAAGCGATCTTTCCAATGACCAATTGAAAGAACTAGGCATCGAGCTACGCAAAAAGAAATAGGTAGTAGCATACTCCCCTATTTCTACCATATTGAACTAGAAAATTACTTCTTGTTCTTCCAAGCGTTCTTCTTCGCAAGACGCTTCTTGGTCTTCCTAGAACGTGAAGTGCGATTTTTCTCTATACCTGTTGCTCTTTTTGCCATGCAGACACTATATCATATATATTCGAAACAACATATTCAGATCGTGTGCCAACTGCAAAAGTGTAGTATTATGACTATATGACCATCGAAGATATCGCAATCAATATCGATCTTAGTGGTAAAAATGACGAAGAACTCGCGGAGCAGTGCAGGAAACTAGACGAATACGCCTTTCAGGAGCTGACACATAGGTATATTCGACCTATATTTAACTTCGTGCGCAGGTATACTCAGGCAGAGGAGGTAGCCGAGGACATCGCACAGGACACATTCTTCAAGGTCTGGCGCAATATCAAACAATTCAAGAAAGGCATGAAATTCCGTCCGTGGCTATACACCATCGCCCGCAACACCGCCCTTGATCACATAAAGAAGAAGAAGGCTATCTCATTCTCAGAACTAGATGATGTCGAGAACGAAATGGTTTTCGCTGATACTATAGAGGACACCGAGTTGTCTCAGTCAGAGCAGTTCGACATCACCGTGACGACTGATATTCTGATGAAGAAGGTGGCCGATCTACATCCGGACCATCGAGCAGTGATCACCCTGCACTACCAGCAAGAGCTCACTTTCGACAAGATCGCCATGATCATGAAGAAGCCGATGAATACCGTAAAGAGCTGGCACAGGCGCGCCCTCATACGTCTGCGTGAGTTATTGAAGAATGAAAAATCCCTATGATGCACCATATCGACAAAACGCGTCGTATATCAACTAACATGAATCAAGAAACTGAGGTTTGTAACAAGATGTTCCGCTCGGTGATATGCCGCGTTGAAAAGTTCGAAGTAAAACGTTCACATAGAATGTCCGTAGCTTTTGAGACCATCTCGATCCTGGCGGCGGTAGCTATCGTACCATTGGTTTACTACATACTTCAGAGTTCTTCACAGTCTGGATTTGGTAGATATATGTCTCTCATCTCGTCAGACACTACGTACATGATGCAGAACTGGAAGGAATTCCTCATGTCCGCAGCATCTTCTCTACCACTTACTGGAGGTATCGTTATACTGGTCGTTTTACTAGTAGCGGCGAGCTCTCTACGGCGCACAGTGTATTATTCGACCTATTCAAAAAATGTGAAAAGTAGATTATCAACCATTTAATAAATTAAAATGAAATTCCAAGAGTTCGTACGGTCAAGATCCTTTACGAGGATCATTTACACGATAGGAGGTCTGCTCGTTGCACTCCTCATCTTTCAGGCTGGAATATTCGTAGGCTTTCGTATAGCCGCATTTTCTATTAACTGGAATGATTCTCATAGTGGCAATATCGGTGGACCGAGATCCATCTTTGCTCCTTTCGGCCGCGACATGGACGATATCAACCCTCATGGTGCTATAGGCGAGATCATACATGTCGAGTTGCCGAATATCATGGTCAAGGGTCCTAGTGGCAACGAGGCGATCATACTCATAAGCTCGACTACGATCATCCGCAATCTACGCAATGAAGCATCGACCAGCGACCTCAATGATGGTGCACAGATCGTTACGATCGGAACACCCGACGAACAAGGACAGATACATGCAACATTCATACGAGTCGTCCCAAATATGCATCCTATATCAACGTCAACTTCTGCATCGATGAGACCATACGGATCACGAGGTAGATCACAATTTATAAATAAATAACACATATGAAAAAACATTCCATCTGGTCACGAACGATCGCAACGTTAAATAGGAGAAAATTCACGATTCTAGCGATCGTCATCGTATGTGTTATAGGCGGTTACAAGATATATGGTGCCGCAAAGATCGCCAATGCTCAACCTCAGTATGTATTGTCCCCTGTTCATATCGGCTCCATCATCCAATCAGTCACTGGCACAGGCCAGGTCTCAGCTTCCAATCAAACTGACATCCAGTCTCAAGTCTCCGGAACGATAACTAGTATCAAGGTTGCCGTCGGTCAGGCAGTCACTGCAGGAGAGCTCTTGGCCACGATCGATTCCAAGAACGCCTCGATAACCCTACAAAATGCCAAATTATCTTATGCAAAACTGGTAGAGCCAGCCAAGGTTACCGATCTGTCAAATTCGCAAAATTCCATCGACCAATCATACACCAACGCTTACAATGCCGCGGCAAGCATATATCTAGATATGCCAAGCATCGTTGCTGGTATGAAGGATCTACTATATGGACAGGCTGGATTTATATCCGATCAGAAAGCATCATACCTGAACTCAAGCGCTAGAACATATCGAGATACCGCTGGTCAGGAGTACGACGCCGCCGTCAATCTCTACCAGATAAGCCTAGCTGAGTTCAAGTCAACCAATCGCACGGCTGCGACTTCCTCTATAGACAAGATGCTCGCTGACACGTATACGGCCATAAAGGCCATGTCCAAGGCAGTGAGTGATGCTCAAGTAGCCCTCACGTTCATAACTACTACTCAGCCAGATTACTATCCATCAGTAGCTCCGACTGCCCAGTCCAACGTCAAATCATGGTCGAGCCAGACCAACAGTGATCTCAGTGCACTAGCCTCGGCACAGAATTCCATAGAAACGAGCCAGAATGCTCATACGACACTCCTAACCGGTGCCGACACATACGATATCCAACAGTCCAAACTTTCTCTGCAACAGTCTCAGCAAACATATGAAAACTACTTCATTCGTGCTCCATATGATGGCATCATTGGCAGAATTCCTGTAAATGTTTATGGGCAAGCTGGCGGTGGTACCGTCATGGCGACTATCATTGGTAAAGACAAGATCGCTACGATCTCCTTCGACGAAGTCGATGCTGCCAAAGTACAGAATGGCCAGCCAGTAAATATCACTTTCGATGCTATCGACAATTTCACGGCGACCGGTACAGTCACCCAGATCGATCAGGTTGGGATAGTTACACAAGGTGTCGTCTCGTATAGTGTAAAAATCAAGATCAATACTGTGGATGATAGGATAAAACCAGGAATGAGTGTGAGCACCACGATCATAACCAACCAAAAAGACGGTGTCGTAGTGGTACCATCAGCGGCCATAAAGACGACGAATGGCAAAAGCTATGTGCAGGTGTTCGATCCATCGAAACTGAACGTATCCGCTCCAAACGCATCGACTACACGTGCATATAGTAGCCAATCCGGCAGACAGTTTGCTTCATCGACACAGAACAAAACAATGACGATCTCCTCCGCTACCCCTCCAGCACAGTTCGCTATCACCACCGGACTCTCAGATGACACTAACACTGAGATCGTGAGCGGTTTGAATCGTGGCCAACTCATCGTCACTAGAACGATCGCCGCATCAGCTACAAAGACAACAGCAACACCTACACTATTTAGTACCATGGGTGCGAGAACTGGTGGCAGTGCCAGTGGTGCGTCATATCGCCAAGCGGGTGGTGGGATGCCTATAGCACACTAGAGATGAGTAGTTTCCTGGCAATATGAAGTTAACAATACCGAGATGATAGAAATAAAGAATATAACAAAAAAATACGTGAATGGTGATGTGGTAACCTCGGCGCTTCGTGGAGTATCATTCACCATCAATGACGGCGAGTTCATAGCTATCATGGGACCATCAGGATCTGGTAAGTCGACTTTGATGCATATCCTAGGAGCACTGGACACACCAACATCTGGAACATACAAACTCGATGGACATGACGTATCCAAACTGAATGACGATGAGCTGGCAGAGATCCGTCGCAATAGGATCGGCTTCGTCTTCCAATCATTCAATCTGCTCCCGAGAGCTACCGCACTGCGCAACGTCATGCTCCCCCTCATCTATGCTGAAGTACCAGAACATGACAGAGAAAAGAGAGCTTTTGCTGCACTAGAGAGCGCCGGTATGACCAAAGATAGGTTCTATCATAGATCAAATCAACTATCAGGCGGCCAGATACAGCGCGTAGCCATCGCTAGAGCCTTGGTCAACAATCCTTCACTCATCTTGGCTGACGAGCCGACCGGAAACCTAGACTCAGCAACTGGAGATATAGTTCTCGGCACTTTTCAAAAATTAAACAAAGACACACATAGCACGATCATCCTCATCACACACGAAAAGGACGTTGCTGAACACGCTGATCGTATCATTCACATCAAGGATGGCCAGATCGTCGAGGACGGTAGCAAGCATACAAAGAGAGTTATACATAAATAATATTTTCATTCTCCATTAACTATGACAACAAGAGACATCATTCATGAGACGATATCCGCATTGACGGCCAACAAGGTCCGAACATCTCTCACGATGCTCGGTATCGTGATCGGTATAAGTTCAGTCATCACTATGGTCTCGATAGGTCAAGGTGCCCAAGGCGCCATCCAGTCGAGCATCCAATCCATCGGATCAAATCTGATCATCATCATGCCTGGTGCAACTAGGAGTTTTGGCTACAGTGCCTCAACTGGTCGCGGCGCTTCACGTACTCTGACTCCAGATGATGCTACGGCGATACAGGACCAGATACAAAATATCAGCGCTGTCGCTCCTGAGGTGACCGGCAGATATCAGATAACTGGTAAAGGCACGAATTCCAATACCTCTGTCACCGGCACATTGCCATCGTATTTGACCGTTCGAAATGTGCAGATCGATCAAGGTGATTTCATATCGATGACCGACGTACAGAATAGAGCCAAAGTTGCGGTGATCGGACCTACCACAGCTAGCGATATTTTTGCGACCGGAACTGATCCGATCGGCCAATCCATCACTGTGAAAGGTATTCAGTTCAAGGTTATCGGTGTCACGAAATCCAAAGGCGGTAGTGGTATGGGAAACCAGGACGATATTGTGTATATACCTATGTCTAGCGCTCAACTATTCCTAGTAGGAGATTCGACCTATGTGACGAACATCAGTGTCTCAGCCTCGGCTGCATCAGTGATGACGCAGGTGCAAAGTGACGTTACTAGTTTACTACTGGAGAGACATAGGATATCGAGTGCCGCTAGTGCTGATTTCAATGTAATGAATCAAGCAGATATAGTTTCGGCCGCATCCAGTGTTACGGGAACATTCACCATCCTTCTCGGCGCCGTGGCTGGAATATCACTCATCGTTGGTGGTATCGGCATCATGAATATGATGCTCACGACTGTTACCGAACGCACCAGAGAGATCGGTCTACGCAAAGCTATCGGCGCGAAAGCTAGAGATATCAATATTCAATTCCTGATCGAAGCAGTTTCATTGACTGTGATCGGCGGCGCTATCGGTGTTACATTGGGCTGGCTGGCTGCCTATATCGTGACGTATCTAGGAATACTCCAGACTCAGATATCTACGTCATCAGTATTTCTCGCCTTCGGAGTTTCCGCCGCCATTGGTATAGTATTTGGATATTATCCGGCACGCAGGGCTTCAAAACTCAATCCTATCGAGGCGCTGAGGTATGAATAGTCTCAACAAGGCGAGCCCTTGTCATGTAATACCAAAACTAATAATGCGCCCCTCCCAAAGCTAAAACTGCCCCCCCCATTTAAAAAAGGTTGTCATGACAACTTTTGAAGAAATTTTGCTAAAAAATCATCAACATTAGAGCCATGATATTGGAAATGAAAACATCCGAGGTTGCTATAGCAACTTTTTTTTCGGGGGGGGTGCTGAAAGAGGTACGTGGTCATCGACCCGCCTTGATTGAACTATACTAGTTCTCCATTTTCCAGGTAAACTCCTCTATTTTGCCTCTTTTCAATAACGGCGTGTTGAATACGGTTAGCCAAGACAGGACTTATTTCCTATGCTTCGATACATTGGCAACCATTCCAGCAGTCATGAGAGCGATGATGAGCGCCGAACCTCCATGTGAGACGAAAAGTAGAGGAACTCCAGAGAGAGGTATGAGGCCCAGCATCGCCGCAATATTCATGAATGATTCGACTATCACCATGACCGCCATACCGATAGCTAGCAAGCCACCGAAAATATCCGGCGACCTAGTTCCTATCCTAAAGGCACTGGCAGCAAACATGAGATAGATGCCGAGCAATATTATACTACCAACGAAACCAAACTCCTCCGCCTGAACGGCAAATATAGAATCATCCGTCGGCTGCGGTAGATAACCGAACTTTTGTACACTTTGACCAAAACCTCTACCAGTGATCTGACCAGAGCCGATAGCTATGAGAGATTGATTGATCTGATAACTAGAACCCTGGGTATCTGCATTCATATTCAGGTATGTTTTTACACGCTGCAATGCATAAGGGCGGAATAGTATGACACCGAGGACAAGCACGACTAACAGGGCGGCCGCTATAGACATGTGCCTGACCTTTACTCCGGCAACGAGCATCATCGCCAGTCCAGTTACAGCGATGATGACCAGAGTATCCGTATCGGACTGCACCAATAGCAGAGCGCAAAGGACACTCATGATGATGAGATAAGGCAATAAACCAAATCTGATCGTAGACAGCCTTTCTCTCGCGAACTGTACCCACGCGGCCAGATAAATGATAAAAGCGATCTTCAGTAATTCTGACGGTTGGAAAGTAAGTGGTCCCAATATCAACCATCTAGATGCACCATTGTAGTGCATCGTTAACGCCGGTACGAAGAGAAGCAGATTTACAACGATAGCGCCGATCAGTATGAAGAGCGCTGACTTTCTGAGCCATGTGTATTTGACCCTGGAGAAAAAGATAAAAAATCCCACCCCGATCAGTAGACTTATACCCTGTTTCGTGGCGACAGTAACAAAGTTCGCACCATCTCGCGCCAACAAACCGAGAGATGCTGATAGGAATATTGTAAAACCGGCGGCAGTCAGCACGATGACCGAAATTAGAAAAAAACGATCTATTTTGCTGCGTTCGTAGGACATTTTATTTAATATTCAATATTCAATGACACAATTTGCAATAAATTTTCTAATTATCACCAAAATTCGCCCCCCCCATTGAATATTGCGTCATTGAACATTGGGCATTTGTATATCTGCTACCTTGCTATTCCTGAAAGCATCGATCTCCTTGCGGACGATGTCGTACTCTGGCAATTCTTCTATTTTTGAAATACCTAGATGAGACAACGTATCCAATGTAGTCTTGTATAGGAAGCTGCGAGCATCCTTGGGATTCTCAACTCTCTCTACCAGGCCTCGTATCAGCAAATTTCTGATGATGAACTGAGAATTGACACCACGAATATAGTCTATCTCTGCTCGAGTGATAGGTCCTTGATACAAGATGATCGACAATGTCTCGAGTCCTGCCTTACCGAGATCCCTAGACAGCTCATCCTTCGTCAACTTTTCTATGAGCGGTGACAGATCCTTGGCGGTACCCAACATAACCTCGTCAGCCGTTTGTACCAACGTCAGTCCACGACCTGCCAACATAGTTTCCAATTCAACCAATGCCGATCTGACAGCCACAACATCACTGCCGAGAAGCTCAGCCAATTTCCCTATATTTACCGGCTCGGCCTTCCAGAAAAGCACAGCCTCTATTTGTTTAGACAGATTCATAGATACATTATAGTATAGAATCAATACCTCGGCACCCCCACATCTTTCGTTTCCATTTGGATATCTCCGAATGTTGATTCCTGAGTAACATGCATCACTCCCTGCTTCACTAGTTCGAGCATGGCTAGGAAACTTACGACGATATTTACCCGGTTTTCCCTATTGTCCTTGGTAAATTCCTTGAAACTCATGCGCAAATGACTGGTTATACGTGTCGTCAATGTGCCGATCATGTCCTCTAGACTGATCACCTTTTCCACGACATGTTTTGGTAGGCTCTCCTTCTTTGGTAATCTCATTACCAGGTCCTTCATCAGCCCGAGTGCCTTTTCCAATGTAAACTGCGCGTCCGGCGTAAAGACCGGGATCGCTGTCCTCGCGTGTGACTGCGGGAAGATAAACTCACTGCCGAATAACTGTTGTACGTTCTTGCTAGCCTCCTTGATTCTCTTCCAGATTTTCAATCTCATTTCCAGATCACGTATGTCTCCTTGCTCATCCTCCGTCAGACTGAGATTCGGCAAAAGTGACTTGGACTTGATAAGGAGTAGTGTCGAAGCGATCAAGATAAAATGCGCCGACTCTCCCATCGGCATATTGTCGTATTGTCGTATGTGTGCGATAAAATCATCCGTAACTTTGGCTAACGAGATATCGCCTATGAATAATTTCCGTTTCTCTATAAGGTCGAGGAGTAGGTCGAGTGGTCCTTCGAAGCTCTGGGTTTTTATTGAAAATAGACTACCTGACTTTTCCATATCATTGGTATAATATTAGATCACAAATGGCTTCGGCCCGACCCATCGAAAGATGGGGTTAACATACTCTTTTTCTGTTCATTGGGTAACTCAACCCCTATCGCCTCTTTCACCACCTTCAACTTTGCAGAAGCTGCTTCATTCGCCTTGACGGCACCGATCGCCAGAGCTTTCGTGACATTACTGACATCCTTCGCCAATTCCGCACGACGCTCACGCAGAGGCTTGATGAACGCCTCGATATCAGCTATCAAGGCTTCCTTTAGGGCCTTGTATTTGCCCTTGTTTGTCTCGTAAATGGAAGAAAGTTCAGCTTCGGATCTGAAAAGTTTGTGTATAGCATAAACATTGGCAGGAATTCCTCCGGCCTCAGGACCAGCAGAATCAGTGACGATAGACATGACAGCCTTTACGATCTCCTCATATTCTGCGAATAGTGGAATGGTGTTGCCGTAACTCTTCGACATCTTGCGGCCATCTAGACCTGGTACGGTCGCGACACTTTCCAATATCAGAGGTTCCGGTAATTTGAAAACGGACTTATCAGCATTCTTGCCATCCTTGGTCGCTCCGCAATAGACGAAGTTAAATTTCTCCGCGATATCTCGCGCATACTCGACATGTTGTTTCTGATCTTGTCCGACAGGCACAACGTCTGTATCGTAGAGCAATATGTCCGCAGCCATGAGTACAGGATAGTTGAACGTACCTACACTGATCTCCTTGTTCTTGGCCTCAGCGTCCTTGTAAGCATGTGCACGCATGAGATATGGCATCGTCACCAGAGTGTCGAATATCCACGCCAACTCAGTGTGAGCCGACACATCAGACTGCTTGAAGATGATAGACTTCTGCGGATCCAGTCCGATAGCCATGAAATCCAGGGCAAGGTCTATGGTTAACTGTCTCATATCCGCCGCATTCTGGATCATATTGAGCGCATGATAGTCTGCAATGAAGAAATGGCAGTCATATCGATCTTGTAGATCTATGAACTGCTTCATGGCACCAAAATAATTACCGATATGTGGACGGCCTGTTGGTTTAACTCCGGAAAGTAAGATTTGTTTTTTCATGAGGGGTTAGGGGTTAGGGAGGGTTTAGGGGTTAGGGTATAGCGGTAATGATAGCAAACTTATCGACTTTTTAGAAATGCTGTTTTTTGTCCTTCACCAGGATGAGGAAGAATGCCGGTACGATATATAGGGTCAAGAACGAAGATAGTGTGAGGCCAAATATGACAGCACCACCGAGAGATCGCCAAAGTTCATTTGATAATGTAACTGGCAGAATACCTATGATAGTACAGATGGATGTGATGAAGATAGCCTCTAGGCGAGACTTCCCCGCGTCTGCTATAGCATCTTCGAATTTGATACCGCTATCTATGTTCAGATTGATCTTGTCGACCAGGATGATGGCATTCTTCACCACGATACCAAATAGAGCCAGGATACCTATGAGCCCTGGGAAGCTGAGTGGCACATCGAACACCGCCATACCTATAAATACACCGATCAATGCGAGTGGGATAGGAACGAGTACGATCAAAGCTTTTCGGAACGAATTGAACTGGATGATGAGTGTGGCAACGATGAGGATCAAGGCTATGACCATGGCCCGGAGTACAGATGCAACAGACTCAGCGTTCTGTTCATTCTCACCACCATAAGTGATAGAGTAGCCGGCTGGCATACTGTAGCTACTGAGCTTTTTTTCGAAAGCCGCTAGCACCGCCGTTCCATTGGTCGTCGCATCAGTACCAGCTGAAAGGATGATCGTACGTTTCTGGTCTATGCGAGTGATGACGTCAACCGATGGTTTCAGTTCTATTCTCGCTACGTCCTTGAGATATACTGCCTGACCGCGGAGATTCAGAACCTGGAGATTTTGAATAGCAGCGAGATCAGGTATAGAATTCTGATCGAAGGTAGCGACTAACTGTATCTCCTTGTCACCTTCGATGATCTTCGTCAATTCAACTCCAGATACAGCAGTTCGCAATGTCGATCCGATAACCACGGCATTCAGGTCATTCTGTTCCATAGCGGCGGGGTCCAATTCAAATGTATATTCCGGCACCGACTCCTTCTGCGATACATTCACATTCACTACTCCAGGAATAGTCGCAACCATAGGCTTCAGATCTCGAACAATCCCTGACAATCTATCCATATCATCTCCAGCAATATGTGCCTCGAAGGCCGCACCTGAAGGTGGTCCACCGGCCAGAGTCGAGACATTGATCTCTACACCATTCACACCAACGAGATCGGCACGGAGCCTATCTGCAAATTCATAAGCCTTCTCCTGACGATCTTTCTGATCTTTGAGAATTATTGAAATAGACGCCAGGTTTGACCCGCTTCCTGCACCAGAGCCAAATGACCCGGAGTTCGGACTAGCCGCACCGATGATCGTCGAATAGTTAGCGATGTCCTTATATGAGAGTAAGCTGGTTTCTACTGCACTGACACGGCGACTAGTCTCTGTCAGGTTAGTACCGACAGGTGTTCTCATGTCGATATAGACATAGTCACTATCTTGCACTGGGAAAAATACACTCTTTACATAACCCAATGGAACCAATGCCACCGAGACGATGAAGAGTGCGATAACAAAAGCTAGAACTCTGCGTCTACGTTTCTTGTCCAATATATAGTGACGAAAAGTATTTTCATATATAGGTAATAGACGATTGAAATTAACGATCCCATGGATGAGTCGAGTACTGAAATTCTCATGGTCACGACTGCCCTGCAGGCGCAACTTTTCTTTGATGAGATCATCACTTTCCCACTCCTTATCCATCAACATTCTATTTTCCAATAGTTTGGCCTTGCCACCCTTTTCATACCACCAGATCAGATACCCTTCGATCAATATCACGATCACTCCGATAACATATGCCAACACGCCGCCAATGGGTGGTTGACCATGAGGGCTATGAGGAGTGACGCAACGAGAGTTATAGAAACGGTTATAGGGATGGACTTCAGATATTGTCCGATGATACCTGTGGCGAAGAGCAGCGGTATGAAGGCCCAAACAGTTGCCAGAGTCGTAGTGGTCAATACCCATTTAAAATCATTCAATACGAGTAGAACAGCCTCCTCCGGAGTAAATTTCCCCGTATTTAAATACTGTTTCGTGGCAGAGACAACCACGATGGCATCATCGACCAGAAGTCCCAGTGCCAGTATCAATGAAAATAATGAAAGGAAATTCAGTGATATTCCGAGGAGTAACAAACAACCGAAGGTCACGAAAAATACGAGCGGTATGGCGAGCCCGGCCACGAATGCTTCCTTGAGTCCGACTATCAGAAACAAAATTATTGATACCAACAAAACGGTCAGTAGGAAATCATCACTGAGTTGCGTGAAGTCGTGGCGCACAACTTTCGCCATATCCTCTCCCACGACACTATATGAGATGCCCGGAGGCAGTGCCTTGACCATCCTATCAACCTCAACCTTAGCGGCATCGACTGTGTCCAGAACCGAGGACCCCTGCCTCTTTACTAGCGACAAGGTCACCGCATTTTCCGGCTTCGATCCTTCGATAGACAGTCTCGAATAGGTTGTTTTCTTCACCGCTTTCTCATTGATCGTGGCGATGTCCCGGAGAATGACGATGCTACCATCTGACGTATGTGAAACTGGGATATGTCCGATCTCATCCACAGTGCTCAAAACCTGATCAGAACGGATAGGTACGGTGAATGTACCAGTCTCAAAATTTCCTCCAGGAATAGCCGCGTTGGCAGATACTATGGCATTGTTAGCGGCAGAAATAGATATTCCATAGAAGAGCAACCTATCTGGCCTATATGCAACCTCAAACTCCTTTTCATCGCCACCTGAAATATCGACCTGACGCACGCCAGGGATTTTCTCGAGCTCAGTCTGGATATCTTCGGCATTCTTTCGTAGGGTAAATGCGTCATATGGACCAGTCAGCGAAATAGACCAGACAGGCATATCATCGAGTGACACCTCTGTAACCACTGGCTCTTTGGCATCAGTTGAGATGTTCGGCTTGGCTGTGTCGACTGCGTTTCGGAGCAACTGGATCGAACTTTGGATATCAGCACTAGCATTGAACTCAACCGTGATAGCAGAAAGTGAATTGTAGGAATTTGAAGTCAGTTTGTTCAAACCCTTGAGACCAGAGAGTTGTGTTTCTATCTTCTTGGTGACGAACTGCTCTACGTCAGAAGGAGATGCACCCGGATATAGAGTCGTAACTATGGCGATCGGGATCTTCACCTCAGGACTGGATTCGCGTGGTAGATTGAAAAATGAATACAATCCCCATGCCGTGATCATGAGTATCATGAGAACAACAACGCGAAAATTCGACACGAAAAAATTCAGCCACGTTTTCCGAAGCTCTGGGCGGAATGTTAACCGCTCCAGATATTTACTGTCTGATGAATGTTCGTGATTTTTCTTGTCCATAATATTAGGAGTTAGGGGTTAGGGAACGCGACTTCTATACCCTATACCCTAGCCGCATATTTTCACTGTACTTTAACTACCTGTCCCTCATCCAATTCATAAACTGACGAGATGATATTCATATCATCTGCCAGCCCATTCGTGACCTCGATGAAGTCGCCGTTGACTTTTCCTATCGTGACGTCATTTCTCTTTACTTTGGAATCTGCATCAACGGTGAATACATACGTCGCACCTGGTACGATCTTCACATTCTGGATCGGCAAGAGATAGACGTTTCTCTCTGATCCGACAACAGTACTATTCGGAGATGATATATACACAGTCACATTGTTCCCTATCACTAGACCAGACCTAGTCGCGTCTATAATATTGATCACGACCTCAGCCTTTTTCGTCGTCACATCCACACTCGGTGCGATATTGGCGACAACGCCGCGAAGCGTCGACTCCGTACTCGTACTATGTGCTCCTGCAGGATTTTTGATAGTAACCGACGCACCAACCTGAACCTTATATAGATCTTCACCACTAACATACGCTTTTACTTCTAGTCCACTATCATTACCTATGACCGTGGCCAGTAGAGTTCCAGGTGAGGCCAATTCTCCGACCCGGAGAGGTAGACTCGACACCTTGCCAGTTATCGGCGAACGGATGATCGTCTTTGCCAATTGCGCTTCTAGATTATTCACTCCAGCCTGTGCCAGCGCGATCTGCGCATTTGCGGTGGCGCCTTGAGAGTTATTGGTAGTACTCAGCGCCATCTCCGATGCGGTCAACGCCTGCTCCGCGCCGGAAATAGCTGACTGAGCGCCCGTAACTACACCTTTCCAAATATTCACACTAGTCAGGAATGATGGTGTGGCGTATGTGGAAATGTCATTCAATATCTTGGACATATCCGAGAGTAGTATAGATGCTGTGCGAATGTTCTTGTGTGCGATCTTTGCTACAGCTATGATCTCTATCGTACTAGAGTCGCTAGAGAGTTTGCTATTCAGTGTTTTCCAATCATTCAAACCTGTTCGGAGATCGATACTGGAACTGATCATTTCGCTGTACAGAGCATTGTCTGTGGAATACGCAGATAGGCGACCACCATTTCCATCATTGTTATACAACACTGGCTCAGCCTGTGTGATAACTGCATCATAAGTTTTGATATATGCATCGCGGATCTTGTCGACTGTAGCCTGCTTGGTCGATTCCAGAGAGATAGCTCCCGTAGAGTATTGACCCTGCGCGAGTGCTAGAGATGCCTGTACCTGCGCGAGCTGAGCTCTGGTATCAGCATTGTGCAACTCTAGGATCGTTTGGCCTGTGTAAACCGTCTCACCGATCGACACGTTGATAATAGATACTGGCGCTGATATCTGACTCCTGAGATCAGCCTGAGAATGTGACTCGACAATACCATTAGCTGATACTGTCAAACTTCCCTGTCTCAAGGTTGCTGCATTGACGAGTGTGACCTGTTTCATTCCACCATTATTCTCTGCCGGGGACTTTCGTGTAGCTGCGCGTCCAGCGATAATAGCTATGATGATAGCCGCCAGAACGACTAAAACTGATACAACTAGGTGTCTACGTAATTGTGTAAATATGGACATATTTTTTATACTACCGCAATGGTGATAAGGTTGCAAAGGGAGTAAATTCCCTATTTTAAATTCTAAATTCGTAACCCACTCACACCTCTTTTCAGAGTCCAGACGACACGATTCTGCTGAATCGTCTGCGGCTTTGTTCCCAATATACCAGCATTTTCACAAAGGACTCGCTCCAAGGATTCACTCATCCTTTGGAAAATGCGCTGGTATATTGGTCAC
>CAILTI010000029.1 GCA_903837075.1 uncultured bacterium
GTGACCAATATACCAGCGCATTTTCCAAAGGATGAGTGAATCCTTGGAGCGAGTCCTTTGTGAAAATGCTGGTATATTGGGAACAAAGCCGCAGACGATTCAGCAGAATCGTGTCGTCTGGACTCTGAAAAGAGGTGTGAGAGGTTACTTTTATAGCTATTGACTTTTACCTATATTGCGGTATAATACATGCAGTTCTTTGATATGCTAACTTAGTAGGTGATTTTGCAAAATCGCCTACGTTCGCTACAGCATTTAGTGGTCTAGGAGGTAGACTATTGAATGCTGTGGCGAAGAGTCCAGCGACAAAAATAACCGAGCTTGCCATTTGAGGCTTGCTTAACAATAGAAAGGACACGTTATTATGAATAGCACGTTCACGTTGAGTCAGGGTGCCGGTCAGAAACTGGAATTCGCATTCCAACGAAATGATGGTAATACAGCCGATTTGGAGTGGTTATCGACGGGCGACAACCTCAGGTCAGTCATCCAACTCGCACGAGGCGAAGCGGATCTGGGTCTCAAGGCTAAACCCGCTCTTGAGCCCGAGCCGGCGATCGACTCGATCATCCGTGTGGATCGTTCGATCCGCCCCACTTATCCAGACTGGGTGAAGACAGTGATGCATCCTGAATTGGAATCCATTGGCCCAGCTGAGTACGATATCTCACGAGTCGAGCAGTGGCTCCATGACGGCCAGAAGGATGGGAAATGTATCGAAGGTAGCAAGATCTATGCCCATCTCAAGGAGACCTACACACTCAAGACTTGTCTAGGACTGTGTGACCTGAAGGTAATCCAGAATAAAGGCACCGCCTTTTTCCGGGAGCACTTCAAGTACAAAGCAGTCTTCGCGTGGAAAGGGGTCGTGCGGAGCCGCGATGGCGACCTCCGCGCCCCGTACCTCTACGATCTCGGCGACGATGTCGCCCTGTCTTGGTTTTGGCTCGGCAACGGCTGGTTCGACAGTGACCCGGCCCTGCGTCTCGCAAGTTAGTACTTTGGACTGAGTCACTTTGCACTTTCTGCACTTTGACCTTAGCTCTAAAAATCTGGTGGTATAACCACTCGGCATGGAATGAGCCGCTGACATTCAAAACCCGAACGATGAGATCGTTCGGGTTTTCTAATATTGAAATATGCTATGATTATTTGCGGTAGTAGGTGAATACGCTGGCGGCCATGTGCTTCCGGCTACCGAATCCAGTATCCATAAACTGAGAGCGTCTGCGGCCAACCCAGTAGGTCATCCTACTGGATGAGACGCTAAATCAGATTCAATCCTGAGATCGCTAATGGCTTCGAGGGGTGGTGATATGGATGGTGTTTTGTATGTATCGTGCGGAACCGCAATGGCAACCTCAACGCCCCGTACCTCTACGAGAACGGCGACAATGTCGTCCTGAACTGGAATTGGCTCGACAACGACTGGAACGACAATAACCCGGCCCTGCGTCTCGCAACTCTCTTCATTTCTCTCCCTTTTACATTTTCGTAGATTTGGGAGAGTTTTGTTTTGTAAGCTGTCCGCTCCAACCGCCGAGATTTTTGCCAATTTCCTCTAATATTAACGAAAGCGCAATGTATCGCTTGTCAATTAGCGACTTGGTTTCCCACAAGATCATGAGAAGTATTTTCAATGCATCTAGCTTCTTAATAGCCAACCTTACATACGGTTGCTTTTCGGTTGGACCGAGGAAGCTGGCTGCGGCGATTGCTTCAATGATTTCAACAAATAATGATTCAATCCTGAAACCGATTGAGTGTCTATGCAGTTTCGGTATGTCTTGATAATATGTGTACCAAAGCAAATATGCATCCTTCACTTTACTCAAAACAGGCAAAATTCGTGCGGGGGGGGGTCCGATTAATAGTATGTCTAGAATCCAATTCAACCATACATACGATAGTATCATTTCTGTAGAGAATCTGCTCGGAGCATGGAAAGATTTTTTGAAAGGCAAAAAGAAGAGGAAAGATGTGCAGGAATTTGAACGCGATCTGATGGCGAACATCATTTCATTACATAACGATCTGCAATCCAAGACCTACAAACATTCAGTGTACGAATTTTTCCGAATATATGACCCAAAACTGAGAGACATTCATAAAGCTACTGTGCGAGACAGGGTATTGCACCGAGCTGTGTACAGGGAGTTGTACCGATTTTTTGACAAAACATTTATAGCGGATTCATTTTCATGCCGGATGAGAAAAGGAACACATAAAGCTATTGATAGATTCAGGTCATTTGCTCGCAAGGCATCTCGTAATCATACAATGACAGTATGGGTTCTAAAATGTGATATACGAAAATTCTTTGCATCGATTGATCAGAATATTTTGAAGGAGATAGTCAAACTGTATGTATATGACAGATACATCCGTAAATTGCTCTTGGAAATCACTAATAGTTTTTCGTCTGGTGAAAAAGGTGTCGGTCTTCCACTAGGGAATCTAACGTCTCAACTGTTTGTGAACATTTATATGAATGAATTTGACCAATATGTAAAGCATAAGATGAAAGCAAAACACTACATACGTTATGCAGATGATTTTGTCATCATTTCACGAGATAGAGAATGGCTTTGTAATCTCATTCCTCAAATTGGTGACTTTCTCTGGTACAGATTGAAGTTACGACTTCATCCTGATAAGGTCTCCATAGGAACTATTGCCGCTGGTGTAGACTATCTTGGCTGGGTAAGTTTTCCTGATCACCGAATAGTTCGTACATTGACGAAAAAGAGAATGTTTAGAAGACTTAAGGATGTTGATGGTAAAGTTGAGACGGTCCGTTCGTATCTCGGATTGTTGAAACATGGAAATGCCAAGATGTTACGAGATAAGGTCGAATCAATGAAAACTACCCATAAACGCCGAGACACAGTATAATTAACCCCAATGAAAACACTCAAAGATATCGAATATCTATCTGGCGTAAAGGTGCTCGTGCGCGTTGATTTCAATGTACCTATCAAGAACGGCCTAGTTGCTGATGACTTTCGTTTGAAAGCGGCTTTGCCGACGATAGATTTCCTCACAGGTAAAGGTGCCAAGGTGATCTTGATGAGTCATCTAGAGTCTGCAGATGGTACCAATCCATCCCTTGCGCCAGTTGCCGACAGACTGAAGAAACTCGGCCGAGAGGTAATATTCATCAAGGATTTCAATAAGGCGCATGAAGTTATCAATGAACAATTGAAAGGTGGAGCATGCGCACTGCTAGAAAATTTGCGTTATTTTGATGGTGAAAAGAAAAACGATCCGAAGTTTGCAAGAGAGTTGTCTTCACTCGGAGATCTATATGTGAACGATGCTTTTTCCGCCTCACATAGAGAGCATGCGTCGATCGTCGGTGTGCCGAGATTGATGCCTAGTTACGCAGGATTACAGATGGAGAAGGAAGTCACGAGTCTGTCAAAGGCGTTCGATCCAGCACATCCATTCCTATTCATTTTGGGAGGGGCGAAATTCGGCACCAAATTGCCATTGGTAGAAAAGTTCATGAATATCGCCGATCAGATCTTTGTAGGAGGGGCATTGGCGAACGATCTATTGAAGGCGAAAGGATATAATGTTGGCATGTCGAAGGTTTCTGAGGAAAAGGATTTCCCAGTTCCCATGTCAGATCTCAGAACTATGGCACAAAATACGAAACTCATATTGCCTATAGATATCATAAACGAGCAGAAAGTCGCAAAGATGACAGATGCACTATCAGCGAGTGACAAGAATGTCGACATGGGACCGAAAACACTAGAAAATATCAAGGATATAGTTTCCAAGTCTAGATTCGTTCTCTGGAATGGGCCGATGGGAGTATATGAGTCTGGATTCAAGGAGGGAACTATAGAATTGGCGAAGATAATGAGTGAGGCAACAGCCAGAGGTGTCGAGACGATAGTCGGCGGGGCAGATACATTGGCGGCGATCGCTGAGCTCGGCAGTCGAGAGACATTCTCTTTCATTTCTACTGGAGGTGGTGCGATGCTAGATTTCCTAGCAAAGGGAACTCTACCAGGAATCGAGGCGTTGAAGGATTAGTAATCAATATTGTAATAGGGATATTTCTGCCCGTAATAAGGTAGGGTGGGGATAAAATGAGGTTATCCACAGATATGCTTGCTATTTTAAGTATATATATTGTATACTATACCCATGAATTACAATAGGACAATAAATAAGATCCTAGTTGAAAATATAGGCAGCAAGCCGATATTGGTGCTTTATGGTGCACGACAAGTCGGTAAGACAACATTGATGAAATCAATAATGGAAAGGTTTACAAAAACCCTATATTTACAAGGAGATGATCCGAAGGATGCGTTACTGCTCGAACACAGATCATCAGATGAGTTGTCCAGTCTCGTATCTGGTTATGATCTCATAGTTATAGATGAAGCTCAGAGGGTGAAGGATATAGGTACAACACTCAAGTTGATCGCTGATAATGTAAAAGATGTGAGAGTTATCGCATCGGGGTCGTCTTCATTTGAACTAGCTAATAAATTGAGTGAGCCTCTGACGGGTAGGAATCGTAAATTTTACCTTTACCCATTATCTGTATCAGAATTGGTGGAGGCATATGGGAAAATAAATACAGACAAGGAACTTGAGACATACATGACTTTTGGTATGTATCCAAAGATCGTTTCTGCGCAATCTAGAGAAGAAAAGGCGATCCTTATAAAAGAATTAGCAGGGGATTATCTATTCAAGGACTTGTTCATGTTTGGGGATATTCGAAACTCATTTGCTTTTGAGAAGTTGATCAAGCTTCTAGCGCTTCGCATAGGCAGTGAGATTTCGTACTCAGAATTGGCCAAAGAAGTGGGAATAAGTAGAGATACTGTTATGAATTATATCAAATTACTCGAACAGGCATTCATCATATTCCGATTGACACCACTATACACCAATAAGGCAAAGGAGATAAATAAAAGTCATAAGATTTACTTTTATGATATTGGTATAAGGAACGCTCTCATAAATAATACCGATCCGATGGAATTACGCCCTGATAAAGGTGCGATTTTCGAAAACTTCTTTATTGCGGAAAAAGTGAAGGAAAGAGAATATTCCGGTCGATCAGGAGAAATTCATTTTTGGAAGAGTCGAAGTGGAAGCGAAATTGATTTTGTTGAAGTCTCTGGCGGTATTATCAAGGCATATGAATGTAAATGGAAGGAGATCGCTAAAGCGCCGAAGGCGTGGCTAGAGACATATCCAAAGTCTAGTTTTGAATGTGTTACAACAGAAAATGTTGTTGACCATTTCTAGAACAGCGGCTCGCAGAGTGGGGGGTTTCTTATCCGTATGTTCAAATCGGTGAACACGATCGACAGTGAAATATTGAATTCACGGTCTTTCTAATTCTTCAGCGCATCGATCAACTTTTTCTTGTTTCCATCAAAATCCATCTTTTCTCCTTTTACTGTCGAATTTGGGAAGACCCAGATGTGCGCATGCGGCACCTCATCGCCGATGATCTTGCTCATGACCCATTCGGTATCGAAAGCTTTTCTCTCTGCGAGGGCCAGTTTCCTAGCTACTTCGAAGTATTCCCCAATATTCGGTAAATCCCAGACCCATCTGACATGCGTTTTCGGAATAACTTGTACGTGTCCAGGTGTGTGAGGGTGAATGTCTAGAAATGCCAGGAAGTTGTCATCTTCATAGACGATATGGGCGGGAATCTCTCTGCTCACTATTTTACAAAATATGCATGATGTCATAGATGTATAATAACATAGATATTCGGCGCGTCGTGGTGGGATGGTGGTGGCTTAAAAAAGCCCACCAAATGAATGGCAGGCTGAACTAGTGTCTAGATATTATACGGGATGACCGTAACGTTCCAGGAAGAAATCGAAGGTGGACTTCGGAGATGACAATTTCTTCAAAATATCTACGAATTTGCGGTCCGTAGGAACAGTAGTACGTGGGGAGTACTCTGTAACCTTGAAGTGGTTGACGGTGCTCTCGACCAAAATGAGATTCGATGCCATCACCTGTGCGATTGTTGGCGCGTTGAATGGTTCATACAGTGTTGCGAGAGCGAGGGTTGGACGATCGCTATATGGACTTTTATCACTGTTCTTCTGTTCAGGCTCGTTTTCTTTGTATAGATCCAGAACATATACTCGTTGGTCGCTAGGAACCAAGACTTGTTCGAAGATCGTATGAGTGTCTAGTATGCGGGTAGAGTTTATGCTTTCGCTCCACTGGACTCGCTTCGGAGCAAAGCCGCATATGCCGGTGCCGTCAGAGAACTGAACGCAATGATCGTCGTTGGTAAATAACTTCTCTACAAACATACGAAATCCTTGGTCATGTTTCAACTGATCACGCACGTTATCTTGAGCTACAGACAAGAGGTTTGTGAGCCATCTCATTTGTTCTTTTCCCAACTTTTGTTTGGCGAGTAGGTCTCGCTTGGCTATTTGCTCTGCTAATGTTTTGGCCCGATCTCGAGCTAACTCGAATTGACGGGCTCTTTCGATGAAACTTCCTTTTTTCATTGTAATGTTCCTTTCTGAATATCAGATTACGCCAACTCGGTATATTGTCAATGATGTTTGTCTAGAAGCTTGGTGTATAATTCACGCGTGTCATATATCGTCCGACAGCCATTATCAGAAAAGGAACGAGCGAAACTCGGGGCTTTTTCGCCGTTGTTGGCGCACCTCTTGTTTCATCGTGGAATAGTTGGAGGGGAAGAGGCGGAGCGGTTCATCTCGCCAAATTATGAGAATGGTACACATGATCCATTCCTATTGAAAGATGCGGAAAAAGCAGCGATCAGGGTGATCAGTGCCATAGATAAAGGTGAAAGGATCGCTATATATTCTGATTATGATGCGGACGGTATCCCTGGTGCGGCTATTTTCAATGATTTCTTCCAGAGAATTGGTTACAAGAATTATTCGGTTTACATTCCTCATAGGCACGATGAAGGTTTCGGAGTGAATGCTGAGGCAGTGGAATTGTTGGCTAGCGAAGGGGTTAAACTCATGATCACTATAGACTGCGGGATCACAGATGTTGAGCCGATCAAGTTGGCTAGAGAAAAGGGGATCGATGTCATCATCACTGACCACCATGAAGCGCCGGTACAGCTGCCAGAAGCCTACGCGATCATCGATCACAAGCAGGTAGGTTGCATGTATCCAGACAAGAATCTATGCGGCTCCGGTGTGGCATACAAGCTGATCCAGGCGATCTTGAAGAAAGATAGATTTGGTCTCAAGGATGGAATGGAAAAATGGTTGCTCGATCTGGTCGGCATCGCTACGATGTCAGATATGGTGCCGCTCATGGGGGAGAATCGTATCTTTGCTCACTACGGTTTGGCTGTTCTACGCAAAAGTCCGAGAAAAGGCATCATGCAGTTGCTGCGCAAGCTCGGTATCAACCAGCGCCACCTCACCGAAGATGACATTGCTTTTATGATAACGCCGCGTATCAATGCCGCTTCCAGGATGGGGGTGCCCATGGATGCATTCAAGTTATTGGCGGCAGATAATGATGATGATGCTTATACGGCGGCCAATCATCTGGATAAGATCAATAACGAGAGGAAGGGGGTGGTCGCTTCTCTCGTTAAGGAGGTAAAAAAGATATTGCATACGAGATACGCGGAAAATATCCAATATCCCATGCCAGCTGTCATAGTCATGGGCAACCCTGACTGGAGGCCATCATTGTTGGGTTTGGTGGCGAACTCTGTAGCCGAAGAGTATAGTCGACCAGTTTTCCTCTGGGGCCGCGATGGTGATAATATCATCAAGGGATCGTGTAGATCTGGAGGCAAGACCGATCTCGTCGCACTCATGCGTGCTGTGCCCGTGGGATCTCTGGGACATTTTGGTGGTCACAAGCAGGCGGGGGGATTTGAAGTGCATAATGACGCTATTCATTTTCTAGAAAAGCATCTGAATGATGCTCATAAGGCTGTTACAAATTTATCGGCTCACCCTTTTGGGGAGAGTAGTTCCTCTCCTCCTGCCTGCCGGCAGGCACGGCAAACCTCGCAAGGGGGAATCGTAGAGAAATTCTCTCCCCAAGCGGGTGAAATGAATGTTGCAGCTATTAATGAAGACATGGTCGACATGGAATTGACATTAGACGAAGTCAGTTATGCATTTCATGATGATCTGAACAAATTGGCACCATTCGGGATGGCCAATCCCAAACCGATATTTTTATTTAAAAAAGTGTCACCAAGTTCGGTGAGAACATTTGGTAAGACCAACAATCACGTGGAGCTGGTCTTCAAAAAGTCGAATGGAGTGAAAATTCCAGCGATCTCATTCTTCGGTGCTGAAAACGAATGGGCCAAGACCGTGCAGGTCGGAAAACCCATCGACCTCGTAGCATCAGTGGAAAAGTCCTTGTTCAGAGGAAGGGAAGAGCTAAGATTGAGAATTATTGATACAATACAATTATGAAAAACATTCACACAACGATCTTTACTGACGGGTCTTCACGTGGCAATCCAGGTCCGGGAGGATGGGCCAGCGTTATCATTGAAGATTCGAAGATCGATAGCCAAAATGCAGAGGTAATAGTTACGGAGTTGGGTGGACACGAAGCGATGACGACGAATAACAGGATGGAACTATCGGCGGCATTGCACGGGATCTCGCACCTACCTGATGGTGCTCAGGCGAAAGTATTGACTGATTCGTCTTATGTGATCAATGGGATTACAAAATGGATAAATGGCTGGAAGAGAAATGGCCGGAAAACCAAGACGAAAGATGACGTGATGAATCGAGATTTGTGGGAGAAGATCGATGAGGCGATAGTTGGCAAGAAAATCGAGTGGAAATATGTCGGAGGCCATGTTGGCATCATCGGTAATGAGAGGTGTGACCATATCGCTACGGATCTCGCGGATGGTAACAAGATAGATCTGTACCATGGACCACTCAGCGGATATGATCTGCCGAATATTCTGGATATTTCATATGATGAAGTCAAAGCGAAATCGAAGAAATCATCTTCGTCGCATTCACGAGCAGTGGCGTATTCGTACGTCAGTTCTGTCGGAGGAGTGATCGAAACTCACAGGGTGTGGACGGACTGTGAGAAGAGGGTAAAAGGTATGAAAGGGGCGAAATACAAAAAATCAACCAGTGTCGGAGATGAGGCCAAAATAATATCTGAATTTGAGGCGATCTAGTAGTGTTCACTGATCGGAAATAGCAGATCCCGGTCTTCGAGGTTTGATACAACGGCCATACTAGGCCGTTGTTTTCGACGAGGGTAGGCCGCGATTCTTTATATCTTCTTTATCATTTCTTCATTGTTTCTTCACCGGATCTTTATCGGACTTTTGATATGTTAAGTGAACATATATGAAGAAAGGTACATACATATTTTGGAGCATATTTGTTGCCGCGGCCATTTTTCGTGTCTACCAATCTCTATATGTTATACCTCCATCGATAGGTCCCTGCGTCAAACAGGTAGTTTCCGGTAATGGCACAGTGACGGATGAGCCGGAGATCAAGGACACGGGTCAGGTATTGGTTGTCTCGGTCAGTGCATTGTCTGTGACGAGTTCATCTCGTCAGTGTGGAACTGATTTCCTGATCAGAATGAAAACCAAAAGCTATCCGAGATTTCAATATGGTGACGGGGTTTTCTTCAAGGGGAAATTGCTGAAACCGATGAATTTCGTGAATGGTGACGACCCTGGTCGGTCTTTTGATTACGAAGGATATTTGGCAAAGAGTGATATTTTCTATGAAATGAAAAGTGCGGAGGTGCACATATTCGCCGAGCGCACTGGTCCGAATACGAGCGAGTCATTCCTGGCCACTCTAGCTCATGATATTAACGGGTTGTTGTATTCACTGAAAAGGCATTTTGTGGCAGTTTTAGAGAAAACTCTCGGTGAACCACATGCGGCACTGGCGTCAGGACTGGTCGTGGGAGAAAAGTCTGCGTTAGGAGCCGATCTTCTAGCGGATTTTAGAACTGTCGGACTCATACACATCGTCGTTCTGTCTGGTTACAACATCACGATCGTCGGTGATGCGATGCGTAGATTGCTCATATTTCTACCCCGCATCTGGGGCATATCGATAGGGGGGATCGGTATCGCGCTGTTCGGTATGCTCGTTGGTGGTGGAGCGACTGTCGTTCGATCATGCTTCATGGCTGGGGTGGCATTGTCTGCAGACATCATCCGTCGTGACTATGATGTCACTCGAGCTCTCATCTTTGCGGGACTCATCATGCTCATACAGAGTCCGATGATCTTGTTACATGACCCGTCATTCCAGTTGTCATTCTTGGCGACTTTGGGGCTCATATTGCTGGCGTCGCCTATCGAGGAGAGATTGACTTTCATTCCTGACAAGTTCGGTGCACGAGGGATCGTCGCGGCGACGGTAGCCACACAGATATTCGTCTCGCCTTACATACTATATATGATGGGCAATCTCTCTATCGTTGGGATGATAGTAAACATATTGGTTCTTCCATTCATCCCGATAACGATGTTGTCGGTATTTTTGACGGGCGCGATCGGGCTGTTCTCTATGCCCATCGCACAGCTTTTCGCCTGGGTGACGCACCTGCTCCTGTCTTATGAGCTATTCATGGTGCAAACCTTCGCCAAACTACCATTCGCGGCTGTTCATCTGCCCGCATTTTCGAAATGGTGGGTGGTGGGATTCTATGTGATATTTTTCGTGGTCTATTTTAGGCGGAATCCGAATATTATTCAGATTATGCGAGGCATCTATGGATATGCGAGTTCAGTGGTCACTCATGTAACATTTAGAAAATTTCAAAAACTTCCAAAAGAACTTTGAGATTCTCTGGAGGACGGGCGGCTCACGTTAGTGAGTCGATCCCTCCATACTGCGTATTCGCTTTTGGCGAACGCTGGCGGCCGACCCGAATTTTCCGCTCTTAGAGAATCTCAAAATGCTCAAGGTACTTCATTTCCGATCAGTCGTATACTATTCGAAAATACTCGAAGGTCAAGGTTTCAATAAGTTTTTTTCTACAACATTCCAATTCAGGTTCGTGAAAAAGTCATCGATATAAGTTTTCTTTCCTGATGGTTGGTAATCATAGACAAATGAGTGTTCCCACATGTCGAGTCCGAGTATGAGGGTGCAGTCTTGGAGTTGGCCGAGATGCTGTTCGTCTACCCAGGTATTCAATAGGCGACCATCTTTGCGGTCATAGTAGAGCATGGCCCAGCCGATGCCGCGTGTTAGAGCTAGGGCTTTGAATTCATCCAGCCATGCGTCGAACGACCCCCAGGTTTCGGTGATCGATGTTTTGAGGGCACTATTTTCTGCCAATTGCGCCGGACCACCTTCGAGTGTGGCGAAATATACTTCATGATTGCGCATGCCGTTGTATTCAAATCCGAAACGACGACTGATCTCGCTGATAGCATAAGCATTGTTGCCGGCATCCTTTCTGAGTTCTGCGATCTTTTCCACGATGAAGTTGGTATTTTTCACATAACCGGCATATAACTTTAGATGCTCCTCGATATTCTTTGCTGAGATTCCTCGGAGTGCGGGAATTTTGAATGATTTTGTTTCAAATGGTTTCATAATCGTTGATTTTTTATATCTGATAAATGGTTCCAACTGCGACCCAGACGCGGTGAGCGTGTATCTAGTATACGTCAACAACACGAATATAGGTGAGGATGATCAGGATATGTAGCAGTGAAGCCGTGTATGGAGACAAGGGTAGGCCTCGTTTCTGCATTGTTTCTTTATCAGATCTTGATCTGGCTTTTGGTAGTATTCGTATATGAAAAGAAAAAGACCATTAACATTCATAGTAGCCATCATTGCCATCACGGTATTGTTCGTAGGGATCAGTGGCTATGTCTGGAAAGAAGGACATCGGCCAAAAGTATTGGAGATATACATATTCGCCTTGAAGAATGGTCGGTCGATGTTCGTACGTACTCCAGATGACGTGAGAATTCTCATCGACGGTGGTGGAAATTCAGATATTGTTCGTGAGATCACAAAGATTTTGCCGTTCTATTCACGACGAGTAGATACCATTTTCGCTACGAACACTGACGGCAAGAATGTAGCAGGAATCATCGATGTTGTCAGTCGTTATAAGGTTGTGAATGCATATATGCCTGCTATTTCCACTCAATCTCTCGGACTCGCTAGTTCCACTGACGATATATATGAGACTTTGATAGAGAAACTGCACATTTCGAACGTGCCGGTCTACAGATTATCAGCCAATGATTCTGTCGATCTCGGGCTCGGTGTGCGGATGAACATACTATTTCCGATCTCTATGGAGCAGGCATCCAGCACCAAGTTCAAGTATTCGAAGGCCAGCGCACCAGAACTACTATTCAATATCGAGTATGGTAGGACATTCGTGAGTTTCCTCGGCAATGCTAGTGTAAAAATCCAAAAATATATATCTGCACACTTGGCAACTTCGACTGATCAGCAGGGAAATGTCCTCATCGTTTCTCATGGTGCAGAACCTACAAAGATGTCGCCGGCTCTCCTTCAGAAATTGAAACCAGCAGACTCGATCTATAAAGAAAAAAAGACCATTCATCTGGTCTCTGACGGGGTATCTGTGACGCTCACAGGGGAAGTGGACTAAATGAGGCCGGCCTTTTTGAGGGTGGCATAGGCGCCGTTCTTCTCGATGGTGCGGAGGCCGCGTGTGGATACTTTGATAACGACAGACTTCTTGAGTTCTGGAACGTAGACGCGCTTCTTCTGCATGTTTGGGTACTTTCGGATAGCTCCGCAAGGGTTGTATTGGGTAGCACGAGTCCTGTTGGAGTATCTACCTCCGACGACTGATGTTTTCTTTGTTATTGCGCATATTTTGGCCATATGGGTGTTGTGGTGGTATGCTATCATAGACAAATGGAAAAGGCAAAATGGAAAGTGGAAAATGACAACTTAAATTAACGCAATGCTAACCGTCCTATTCATCATTATCCTCATATTCTCGGTTATCGTCCATGAAGTTTCACATGGATATATGGCTGATCTCCTGGGTGATCCTACAGCCAGACTGCAAGGTAGACTGACGTTAAATCCATTGAAGCATATCGACCCTGTCGGTTCTATCATAGTACCGATCATCACATCATTTGCCGGTTTTACCTTTGGTTGGGCAAAACCGGTGGTTTACAATCCATACAACCTGAAGGATAGACGGAAAGGGGAGTTCTTGATCGCCGCGGCAGGACCGCTGTCCAATCTATCTCTAGCTATCATTTTTGGGCTGTTGATACGTTATCTAGTTAGCGGAGCTGGCGTCGTTACTCCGTTTGCAGAGTTTGCTTCATATATAGTGATCATAAATATCGTTTTGGCTGTATTCAATCTAGTCCCTGTACCACCATTAGATGGATCGAAATTATTCCTAGCGTTCCTGCCAGATCAATATGGCCAGATACGGATGATCATGGAAAGATATGGACCGATCCTCGTTCTTATCGTTATTCTCTTTGTTTGGCAGGTTATCTCACCGATAGTGCCGTATTTGTTCCAGTTGATTACAGGAATAAGTATGGGGTAGGGATGTAGAAGGAATAGATTTGTTGGATTATGGCGGAATTTATCATTCCGTGTTATGGTGTAACCAATGTCCTAGTCGTATTGGGACACGTTCATTATCAAGGTAAACCGTGAGTAATCGTCTAGGCAGGGCCACATATGGTCCACTCAAGCCAAAAGCGGTGAAAAATTCAAGGGTTACCACAGAGTTCATAAAGTCTTTTAAGTCTGTAAAGTCCATAAAGTGGGCACAAAGACTGCGATTGGCTTTATAGACTTTCTAACTTTAGGTACTATATTATCCATGCCTACAATTAACCAGCTTACAAAGAGCAACCGTGCTCGTTTCAAGAAGAAGTCCAAGTCTATAGCATTGACTCGTACTTTCAACTCGATCCAGAATCGTCCGAGTTTCTTCCCAGCACCATTCAAACGCGGTGTTTGCGTGAAGGTCACAACAAAGACACCAAAGAAGCCGAACTCAGCTATCCGCAAGATCGCTCGTGTACGTCTCACGAACGGTGTCGAAGTTACAGCATATATCCCAGGTGAGGGTCACAATCTGCAGGAACACTCAGTCGTATTGCTTCGTGGTGGTCGTGTAAAAGATGTAGGTCTCCGTTATTCAGTCGTTCGTGGTGTCCTAGATGCAGCAGGAGTAGAGAAGCGTAGAAAAGGTCGCAGTCAATATGGTAATAAACGCCCAAAGGCAGTTAAAGTATAAACTAACATGAGAAGAAAACTAAACATAAAAAGAGATCTTAGGCCTGACATCAATTATAATTCATTGAAATTGGGCAAATTTATCAATTATATTATGGAATCTGGCAAAAAGAATGTTGCTCGTTCTATAGTTGCAGATTGTATGACCCTTATAAAAGAGAAGGCTAAGGTAGAGAACCCACTCGAAGTCTTCGAATTGGCGTTGAAGAATACTACACCAGCTATGGAAGTACGATCACGTCGTGTTGGTGGAGCGAATTATCAGGTTCCTCGCGAAGTTCGTCCTGAACGAAAACAATCATTATCTATGAAGTGGATTATAGAAGCAGCGCGAAGTAAGAAAGGCAAACCTATTCATGAGAAATTAGCAGATGAGATCATTGCTGCTTCAAAGAATGAAGGCGAAGCTGTGAAGAAACGTGAGAATGTCCACAAGATGGCAGAAGCTAACAAAGCTTTCGCTCACTTTGCTTGGTAAGTTTGCTCTGTAAAATTATCCCTAACGAAGTCGGGGGGTAATTTAAAGAAAAATCCATTCGAGAATACAAGAAATGTCTAGTCAATATTGACTGGGCATTTTTTGGGAGTAAAATAGTGGTATGACAACGAAAAATCAGTTTACAGCTATATATAAAAAGACCAAGGATTGGTTTATTGCATGGATTGAGGAAATCCCTGGTGTAAATACGCAAGGTAAAACTCTCAAGGAAGCCCGTGAAAATCTACAGGAAGCCCTTTTAATGGTTCTGGAATCAAATCGTGCTTCTTCGCGCACTCAGGTTAGAAAGAACCAAAAGGCTCGTAAAGAACTGATGGAGGTGACTCTTCCAGCGTAAAATCATGCGTCGTAGCGATCTTGTCCGCCACATTGAGCGGTATCATTGTAGATTAGTTCGTGAAGGAGCTCGGCATTCAATATTTCGTAATACTATTTCCGGTAGAACGTCTACAGTGCCAAGACATACCGAGATTGATGATTTTTTAGCAAAGAAGATATGTAAGGATCTCGGTATCCCGAAGAAGTCATAGTTTATTAGTCTAATCAATAAATTATCATGCAAACGCAAACAATCCAAGGACCGATGCACGGTTTAATCCATAAATGGAAAGCCCTCCGCCGCTGTCGCAAATGTGATCATTTGATGTTTGTTGTATTTTCAAGCGACGGCACGTATTTTGGAGCACATTACTCTAGTATCTGTACTCAATTTCCAGAGAATGAATCGTGTTGGACTTGTAATGAATGTTTTGGAGACAAGAAAGAGGCAGATAAGCCGGCCAAGAAGAAAGGGAGGATGGGGTTTAGGATTTGACGTATGACGCTATTGTACAAGTTGAAACTTCTTGTTAAACTTTCTTCATTATGTCAAATTCTCAATTGCTCGATTACATCAAGAAGCAGTTAGCTCAAGGTTTTAGTAAAGAGGTAATCCAACAAAATTTGATCTCTGCGGGTGGATGGAACTTGTCTGATATTGCAGAGGCATTTTCTGAGCTTGGTATCAGTAAAGATACATCAGATATTAATAAAGATAAAATTGTAACAAAAAAGTTTAATAAATCATCGTTGGTTATCATCGCAGTTATCGTCATATTAGTGGTTATGGGTGTCAAAATCTATTTGGGAAATAAAGGAATAAAAGTTCAGGAATTACCAACGGTTTCTTCTCAAGAAGAATCACAGCCTGTGGTCCCAATTTCTGTCGAGACATCTCTACCTTCGTGTGTAAAGGATGTCAATGAGGGACATTTTGTTGAAGGTAGTAATAAGTACTATTCTATAAGGCCGTATTTTAATATTTCAGCATCTGAATCAGATTGTGATGTGTATTATGTTGGAACTTATGCCACAGAGACTAGCCCACATGATTGGTATTATGATGATGTAATTGTAAGAAATAATATTGAAGTCACATCTCGACAGAGTGGTCGAACTATTGGTGGCGTCAGTATCATAGATAAAAAAATTGCTTATATTAGTATGTTACCGAGTCTAGGGAAAAGTCAGGTCATATGGGGTGATTTTGTCGGTAAGAGCTACGATACTATTTTTGGTCATTTTGATGCGGGAAAGTATGTAAAAGATATTGAAAGTTTGGAAAATAAACCAGTTTATGTTGCTGGTGATGCAAAATTACAAGGTAGTGACGAGGCGGGTGGAGACATTGTAGTTGTATGGTGGAACAAAGAAGTTAAGCGTTTGAAAAATTTAGTGTTCGTTGACGGTTTAAATTTATCTGGTGATATAGTTTCATTCGATGCAGTAGATACTAATTCATCCAAGAATATTAAAAGTTTTGAAGAAATTAAAGCTAATACGAAGAAATATTCAATAAATATACGTACAGGCAATGTTACTATAGAAAAAAGTGCTACAGATAATAAATCCTCATGTGTATCGCCGTATGGGTATGATAATACAAAAAAATGTTTCGTAACCCAAAAGAGTGGAGGGAACTTTTTTGTTAGTTATAAAAATAACACGTGGGGACCATATAAATATGTGCAAGATATCATCGTAATCGATGGGAAGCTTACGTACTTGGCCGCCGAGCAAGTAAACACGAATTTATATTCTGACGGGAAACAGATTTCAGACAGCACGGTTAATGTTTGGAGTTTTGAAAAAATTGGAAAGGAAATTGCTTATTTTGGTACAGAAAATAAATCTAAAAAGATGGTTGTTGTAGACAAAGGAATAAAAAGTAGTGAGTATAGCGGTAAAATAGTGAATCTTTTTGATGTTCGCGGCAAGCCAGCCTTCTTGGTTGAGGATAAGAATGAGAGTTTTATTGTTTTTAATGGTGTAGAACAGAAACATTATCCTAAGATTGATTATTTTAAAATTGGAATGCTTGGTGGGAAATTATTTTATACTGTAGAGTATCCCAGCAAAGGTTTTGAGAGTAAAGCAATGGCGGTTTATGAACAATAGGTTGTGACATTGCCCCTACTTTTAACCACAATTCTAATATATTTTATAGCCACAAAACGCCTATAAAGATCGCTTTTATAATCTTTAGATTCTAATAAAGTTATAATAGCTTTTGTACAGTGACCCAAAGAGAATTGTAATCGTTCCGTGACTCATTCTTGTAGTAAAGGGTACACCAATTTGATTTCTTCCATCTTTTCCCGTATAGTATGTGTATTAAGCAGTCTCTGCTTTTTTTAGATATTATTTAATAAATTAACCTTAGATTCCCTTCGCCAACTGGCGAATTAGGGGACGAAAAAGACCATCATGAACCGCGACTACCCATTAGAAAAAGTTAGAAATTTCGGAGTCATTGCTCACATCGACGCCGGCAAGACTACTACTTCAGAGCGCATCCTGTTCTATACAGGTATGACTCACAAGATCGGTGAAGTTCATGATGGTAATACCACCACTGACTGGATGGAACAGGAAAGGGAACGCGGTATCACGATCACGGCCGCAGCCATCACATGTTTCTGGAATCCGTCATATATGCCACTCACTGACACTTCAAAGAAGGTCAGATTTAACATCATCGACACACCTGGGCACATCGACTTTACTGTAGAAGTGAAGCGCTCTCTCCGTGTTCTAGATGGTGCAGTCGTAGTTTTTGACGGAGTTGCCGGAGTAGAACCTCAGTCTGAGACGAATTGGCGCTATGCCGATGATGGTAAAGTTCCACGGCTATGTTTCATCAACAAGATGGACCGCATGGGTGCGTCCTTCGAACGTTCATTCAAGTCTATCCTGGAACGCCTCAATAAAAATGCTATCAGATTCCAACTCCCGATCGGTCTAGAAGGTGACCATGTCGGTGTTGTCGACCTTATGCGCATGAAAGCCTTCTATTTCGAAGGTGAAATGGGAAGCAAAGTCATCGAAAAGGAGATTCCAGCAGAACTCCTCGAAGATGCAAAGAAATACCGAGCAGAAATGGTTGAAAAGATCGTCGAACATGATGATGCTGCTATGGCCAAGTATCTCGAAGGGAAGGAGGTGAGTACCGAAGATCTGAAGACTATCACCAGAAAAGCCGTTATCGGCAACTTGATTTTCCCAGTCTTTACAGGCTCAGCGCTGAAAAACGTCGGTGTCCAGCTAGTATTGGACGCTGTCGTTGATTACCTACCGTCACCACTCGACATGCCACCAGTTAAAGGTATCGATCCGAACACAGGCGAAGAGATCGAGAGACACGCATCAGATACAGAACCTTTTGCTGCACTCGCATTCAAGTTACAGAACGATCCTTTCGTCGGGGCACTAACATTCTTCCGTGTGTACTCGGGATCTATCGAAGCGGGTACTTATATATACAATTCCTCAACTGGCAAGAGAGAACGTCTCGGTCGTATCGTCCGCCTCCAAGCTGACAAGCGCGAAGAGGTAAAGAAAGTATATGCTGGTGAGATCGCCGCCGCAGTGGGACTCAAAGATGCATTAACTTCAAATACGTTCTGTGACGAAGAGAAACCTATAGTACTGGAGATCATCAAGTTCATGGAGCCAGTCGTTTCTCTACGTATCGAGCCAAAGACCAAGGCTGACCAAGAGAAAATGGGTATGGCACTGAAGAAGCTCGGTAACGAAGACCCAACATTCCGCGTCTCATCGAACCAAGAGACTGGCGAGACGATCATCTCTGGTATGGGAGAACTCCACCTCGAGATCATGGTTGATCGTATGAAGCGAGAATTCAGTGTCGAAGCCAATGTCGGTGAACCTCAGGTAGCATATCGCGAAACTATTCTCGGAAAAGCAGAGGCTGAACACAAATACATCAAGCAAACTGGAGGTAAGGGTCAGTATGGTCACGTCCGTCTCAATGTGAAGCCTATGGAAGCTTGGCCAGAAGGGGAGAAGATACCAAAGACTGTACATAGATATGATGATTATGAATTCATCAACTCTATCAAGGGAGGTGTTATTCCAAACGAATTCATTCCTGCTGTCGAGAAAGGTGTCCATGAAGCCATGGATCGCGGTATTGTTGCCGGATTCAAGATGGTCAATATCTCTTGTGAGCTAACATTCGGTTCCTACCATGACGTTGACTCATCCGAGATCGCCTACAAGATCGCCGCTTCTCAGGCCTTCCAGGATGCCGCCAAGCGCGCCAAAGCCGTCATTCTCGAACCTATCATGAAACTCGAAGTGGTCTGTCCAGAGAAGTACATCGGTGACGTCAATGGCTCGATCGCCTCAAAACGTGGTCTTATCGAAGGGCAGAATCCAAAAGGTCAGAATATCTCTATCATTGCCAAGGTTCCTCTCTCAGAAATGTTCGGTTACACCACACAGCTACGCTCTATGACATCAGGTCAGGGTAGTGCCATGATGGAATTTGACCACTATGAGGTTGTGCCAGCCAATGTTGCTCTAGAAATTGCTGAAAAGAGGAAATAAACACCTCAAGGATCGTTGGCGAACGTTGTAGTAAAAGCTTGGAACTACTCCACTAGACACGAAAAGCCCCTGCAGGGGCTTTTCTCGGCTTCAGAAATTTTGTGCTCAAAATTTCTTGCAGATGGTCTATCGGATCAGTTCCAAGCTTTTACTCTGCGTACAATTAACTGATATCTTATCTCGGGAACTCCTCAAGTAACTCATCTGAGTAATAGAAACTCCCAGCGAGCCCGCCGAAACTATATGTAGTAGTTCCTATATCTATCTTCGCACCACCTGATAGAGGGTTCGGATTGGGTCGAGAATTGGCGAAGCCGATATTGAATGCAGCAGTATCCTTCAGGTACAAAGAATCAACTATGGTACAAGAATTGCGTGAGTGGTATCAAATAGATTAGAATGAGGTTATGAAACAAGAGGTATCACTGTTCGGCAAAAACTTCAAATATGTCTTGGCACTGACCTTTCTCGCTTGGTTCGTTTATACGATGCCAGCAATAAGGATTCTGCTTTCAGGAGTGTCAAAATTGAGCCCAGTGCAAACGGCGCTTCCTCCATTGTGAAATAGTCTCGGAATATCACTAGAGAAAAACCACATCAGACGATCCTGGTGTGGTTTTCGGGTCTAATGGTAATTTAAGCAGTCTGTTTTCGTAGAATCTCTGTAGCAATTTTTCTGATTCTTTCTTTGTTTTTTCCTCTGTGCGCGCTCAAAAGATTTTTAATTCGACTCCAATAACCATCCAACGAATTGGTTGTGTTCGGAATTTTTAGATCTGGGTATTTTTGATATGTATATAGATATGGGAGATTTCTTTTTAGACTGTTGTAAGCAGACCTCACCCTCCTGTGCGTATATCTCCATCGTTTTGTACCGTTCGTGTAGGTGTGTTCATTAATGAAGTCACCATACTTTTTGAACCACTCTGTGAGGTCACTGGTTAAGATGGCCTCTGTCTTTTTTGATATTGAAAATCCAATTGCGAGAAGCGTTTGACCAGCTTCGGTCTCCGGTCTAAGTGTCAGTTTTCGTCTGACGATTTGTAATTGATGGAACTGACAAATCTGTACTGGAATACCCTCAAAAACCCTTGGTATGCCTGTTCTGCCGTCTAAAATGACCGCCTTGAGGTTGAACCCTCTCGACTCTAGATTTGCTTTGAGTGTGGCGTAGCCTTCCTTGGTTTCCGATTCGATCCATGCCCAGCCGAGATTCAATTTGAGATTGGGTTCTCGAGCATTCAAAAGGACATCGTCTCCAATATGAGTGGCGTCAAAAATACAGACCACGCACTGTGGTGGAATGTATACACTGGGCCGAGTCTCTGCTCGGTCAAGAATTGTTCGTATAGTCTTTTCGCTTTTTTCGTAGGTTTTCGTCAGATCATTTACGGTCTGTCTTTTCCATACATGGTCCTTCCACATCTGCTGATCAGACCTATCTGGTCTTCTGTCATTTTGAAATTGTTTACCACAATCAGGACATCTGTAATGTTGTACTCCTCGTCGCTTTCCATTCTTTTTAACGGCGGTTTTACCGCATTCTGGACACTTTTTTTACGCATGGTATGTAGTTAATTAAGTTGTTACCCATACAAGGTAACACAGAACAGTCAAAACAGACTGCTTAAATTACCATTAACTCGGTTTTCGTTTGGTTATCACCGTGTTGTAATATTTCAGCATAGTGTTAATCTTAGGCCATACTAACAATATGGATATAATCATATTAAATAAATACAACATTATGAAAAAAGCAATTATTCTCGGAGCTGTGGCTATTCTCGGATTCGTAGGTGTAACCAATGCGCAAAGTTATGTATATAACAATGATCTCGTGCTTGGCTCATCTGGTCCAGATGTTGTCCAGTTACAAGCCTGGCTCATGGATAATGGCTTCAACATCCCGTCGATCGCATCTGGCGCCATGGTTAAGGGTTATTTTGGCGCACAGACTCAGTCGGCCCTCATCTCATATCAGAAGTCGGTCGGCCTGCCAGCTTATGGATTCTTTGGCCCGATGACTCGACAGTATCTGAATAATAGTATCAATAATAACAATGTTGCGGTCGCTTTCCGTATCACCAGGCCTGTGGGGGGCGAATCTTGGCAGCGAGGATCAACGCAAAATATTACTTGGACATCACCATCCTTTGCGCCATCCTTCGTTCGTACGACCTATGTAGATATCAAACTGCAACCGAGCAACGCGTGTAGTACAGGCCAAGTCTGTATCGCGTTATACAGGATGCCTTACACTATAGCTACAGGTGTGAGTATCAACCAGAATACATATAGTTGGAATGTAGGTACATATACGAACCCAGGAGTGGTATCTCCGCCAGCCTGTTCAGGAGGCGTCATCAATGGCGTTTGTCTGTCATCAGCTAGCTATGCACCAGATGGTCAATATTCCATCCAGATATGTCAAACAGGTACTTCTGTATGTACGTCCAGCAATTCCAATTTCACTATTTATTCCAATGGCCAGACAGTGAGTCCGATCTCAGTGCTATCTCCGACCGGCGGGGAGGTCTGGAATATAGGTGAGAACAGAACGATGTCGTGGACGGCCAACAATTATGCGGGATATTATGGCAATTCTTATGCCACCACCAATCAAACATATGACGTGTATCTAACGTCTGAGGGGTGTGTCTATCCGATGATGTGCGCATCAAGCCTTGTGGCACCACAGATACTGGCAAGATACGTTTCTGGTACTAGCTATACCTGGTCTGTTGGCACTCTGATGGCCAATACTGGTGTGACAGGTAGATATAGGATACAGGTTTGTCAGGCTGGTTCTACGACAGTATGTGGTTCTAGCAATGCACCATTCACCATCAATTCCTCTTCGTATTCGTCGACTCCTGATATCAATGTTCTGTCTCCGAATGGGGGAGAAGTCTGGTATATGGGTAATAGTCAGCAGGTTTCATTCAATATCACTGGCGATCCAGCTAGAGTCGGCAATAATGTGACGGCGTATCTGGTAAACACAAACAATCAGCAGATCTATCTAGGAACATTTTCACAAGGTATCTCAGCTGGGCAGAAGACATTCTATGTCACAGTACCGACGAATCTAGTTTCTGGACCATACAAGTTATTCGTCAATCTGAATTTTGCAGGCCAGCAGCAGGCTTATGACTATAGCGATAACTACTTTACCATTACAAATGGGCGTCCTTTGTAGTGTTGCTCGTCGATTTGACTTATAACCACCCGATCTGCTAGTATCAACATTACCTTATACACAAGGTTTTGGAGGATATATGGATTGGAAGCACATACCTCGTCGAGGGACAGCTAACCAATCATCTTTTCTTTCAAAAATTCAACTCAATGGCAAAGACATCAGTTATAGCAAGATCCAAAAAGAAACCGAAATTCAAGTCGCGCGTAGTTCGCCGATGCTTTAGATGCGGCCGAAAGCGTGGCTACATGAGGGATTTTGACCTTTGCCGTATCTGTTTCAGAGAGTTTGCTAACGACGGCGTGATTCCAGGCATAAAGAAATCTTCTTGGTAATTTCATAAATTAAATGATTGAAAGATTAAAAATTGAAAAATAGGCGCAAAATCATCCAATCATCCAATCATTCAATCATTCAATATAAATATATGGTAACAGACCCAATTTCAGACTTAATAATCAGACTCAAGAACGCTAGTGATGCGAAGAAGGCAACGGTTGCCATCTCGTATTCCAAGTTTGCAGAGAATGTCGCTCACGCCCTAAAGAAGTCCGGATATGTTACGACCGTCGACAAGAAGGGTAAGGCACCGATCATAGAGTTGGAGCTTGGTATAGTCTCGAATGAAGTAGATGGTGCTCGTATCCATGGAGTCGAACGAGTTTCCAAGTCTTCCCGCAGAGTATATAGGAAATACAGTGATATCAGAGTATTTCGAAGCGGTTTTGGAAACACTTTCCTTTCAACCCCAAAGGGTATATTGGTAGATCATGATGCCAAGAGGCTGAAAGTCGGAGGAGAGGTTTTATTCAAGATTTGGTAATACAATTTTCCATTTTGATTTTTACATTTTAAATTAATTATATGTCACGCATCGCAAAAAAACCCATAGTAATACCAGCCAAGACAGAGGTGTCTTTTTCGGGCGGCATTTTTACTGTCAAAGGTCCTCTAGGAACACTGTCCAAGGTGATGAAGCCACATATCAAGATACTGATAGAGAATGGCACGATCACACTCACTCCAACAAACCAGTCTCTGCAAGCCAAGGCTCTGTGGGGAACTTATGCTGCGCATATCAAGAATATGCTGGCAGGTGTTAACAAAGCCAATGAACGAAAGCTCATTATCGAAGGTATCGGATACAAAGCTGATGTAAAAGGCAAGGATATCGTTCTGGCCCTAGGATTCTCTCATACGATCACGATGCCGATCCCAGCGGACCTCAAGGTTATTTCTGAGAAGAATACCGTTACCATATCAGGCAATGATCTAGAGAAGGTTAGTCAGTTTGCGGCCGTTATCAGGGCGCTCAAGAAACCGGAACCATATCTAGGTAAGGGTGTCAGATATTCTGATGAGGTTATCAGAAGGAAGCAAGGAAAGAAGGCGGCATAAAGAATGTTCAATGTCCAATGACGCAATGATCAATAGGTATCAAATAAATTTATGAAAACATTACAGAAAAAACAATTACAGTTCGCTCGCAGGAAGGCTCGTACTCGCGCCAAGATCAGTGGCACAGCAGAACGACCACGTCTGTGTGTTTTCAAGTCGCACAAGTATATCTATGCCGCTATAGTCAACGATGACAAGGGGCATACGTTAGTTGCGGTTGATTCTAGACTGATGAAGGGTAAGACTCCAGTAGAGAGGGCCAAGGAAGTAGGAGTCGAGATCGCCAAGAAGGCCAAGGTTGCCAACATCACCAAAGTAGTTTTTGATCGCGGAGGCTATATCTACACTGGTAAGATCCAGATGGTGGCAGATGCAGCGAGGGCAGGAGGACTGGAGTTCTAATTTTCAATGTTCAATAACCAATGACCAACAAATAACATGACGGCAAAAGATATAAAAAACAATAACGACTCAGGTGCTTCCAATGAAGCAGATTTGAATGTAGCTATTCCTGCAACTGGTCTAGACACAGCAGCCGTCGTTACTGAAGATGTCGCTGGTGCAGTACCAGTAGTCGCAGCAGCAGCGGTTCCGGCAGTTTCAACATCCAAGTTTACTCAAGGACGCAAGATGCGTGGTGATCCAGCTCGAAGGGGAGGTCGCGGAGGTACGGGTGCTCCTCAACAGGGTGGTCCAGGTCGTGGCGGTCCTCGTGGTGCTCGTAGTGGAGATCGTGAGCGCGTCAAGCCAGAATTCGATAGCAAGATCATCGATATCCGTCGTGTGACTCGTGTGACCTCAGGTGGTAGACGCATGAACTTTAGTGTAGCTGTCGTCGCCGGTGACCATAAGGGTCGCGTCGGTGTTGGTCTAGGTAAGGGTATCGACACGGCTGGTTCTGTGGAGAAAGCTACTCGTGAGGCCAAGAAAAACATGATCAGAATACCTCTGTCTCCTCAGATGACGATCCCTCACGCTGTCGAAGCCAAGTACGGTAGTGCCGTGATCAAGATCTTCCCAGCTCGTGGTAGTGGAGTCGTGGCAGGAAGTTCTGCACGTGCAGTTATCGAACTTGCTGGTATCAAGGATATTTGCGCCAAGTTCCTCTCTGGTTCGAAGAATAGGCTGAATAACGCACGAGCTACTATCGAGGCATTGAAGAAACTATCCAAGTCGCCGAGATTTGGGACGAAAATCAAAGCACCAGTAGTCCGCCCTTTTGAGGAGAGTAAATCTTCCCCTCAAACCCCCAAGGGAGAATCGGAGAATATTTCTCCCCTCAAGCGGGCGTAATAGGTTTTGATTTGAATTTTCCATTTTAATTTCTACATTTTACATTAACTACCATGCAAACCCATCAACTAAAAAGAAACAATCCAAACATGAAGCGTGTGATCGTCGCGCGTGGAGGTAAGCGTGGAAAGACTGCCGGTCGCGGTGGTAAAGGTCAGTCCGCTCGTGCTGGTAACAAGCGCCGTCCAGAATGGAGAGATATCATCAAGAGACTGCCAAAGTTGCGCGGTCGTGGTATCAGCCCTCAGAAATCATTCGTTGCGAAGCCTGTTATCATCAACCTAGAAGCGTTGGAGGTCGCGTTCGTAGCCAATGATCAGGTTTCACCAACCACTCTCATAGAAAAGGGTCTAGCCAGTACTATTTCGGGTCGCGTTCCTGCGATCAAGATCCTAGGTGACGGTGAAGTCACGAAGGCTTTGAAATTGTCAGGTCTCTCTATCTCAGGTTCTGCAAAAGAGAAGATCATCAAGGCAGGTGGTACAGTAGTTGAGATCGTCCCGAAAGTTATTTCGAAGCCTGAGAAGGTCAAGAAAGTGAAGTCTGAAAAGAAAGAGGTGGTCAAAGAAGAGGGGGATAAGAGTGAAAAATCAAAAGATTCCAAAAAAGAAGCTAAACCTGCGAAAAAGGAACAAGTAGAACAAGTAGTAGAAAAAGTCGCCAAGATAGAAAAGAAAGTTGCCAAGGAAGATACGAAGAAATAACAGGCAGCAGTAACAGGAAATATAAATAGTTATTCGAGATTCTAAATAACCAATTTCAAAACAATGAACAATTTCCTAGCAAAAATATCATTGGCATTCAGAGACCAGGTCTTGCGAAAGAGGATTGGTTTCACTATTTTGATCTTGATATTGTTCAGATTGATGGCGACTATTCCAATACCAGGTGTCGATGTTGCCAACCTAGCGAAACTCCTATCTTCGAGCCAATTCTTCGGATTCCTCAACATCTTTTCTGGTGGTGGCCTTTCCAACCTTTCTATCGTTATGCTCGGTGTCGGACCATTCATCACGGCTAGTATCATCATCCAGCTACTCACTATGATGTA
The DNA here is from genome assembly GCA_903837075.1 of uncultured bacterium. Lineage (GTDB taxonomy): Bacteria > Patescibacteriota > Minisyncoccia > Phycocordibacterales > PALSA-1337 > C7867-002. The sequence continues at coordinate 26,601 of CAILTI010000029.1, forward strand.
TCCGAAGTGGAAGAACCTCATGCACGAAGAAGGTGAAGCTGGTCGCATGAAACTTTCTCAATATTCTAGATATATATCGATACCGCTCGGCGTCATATCAGCTATCGGCTTCTTGTCATTGCTACAATCACAGGGCGTACTCCCACAAATCTCGACGTCAGCATTCGTCATGAATGTGATCGTCATCACTGCTGGTTCTACGCTCCTCATGTGGTTAGGTGAACTCGTATCAGAGTTCGGTATAGGTAATGGAGTTTCCCTCATCATTTTTGCGGGTATTGTTTCCAGTTTGCCGACCGCAGTCAATCAGTTCATAGTCCAGTTCAAAGCCATAGATATACCAGTTTATATCATAGCTGTAGTTATAGTACTCATCGTCGTTGCTGGTGTCGTCTACATCACCGAGGCTGAGCGATCAGTACCAGTCACATATGCCAAACAAGTGAGAGGGAACAAGGTCTATGGTGGTGCTTCGACATATCTACCACTACGTTTGAATCAGGCTGGTGTTATCCCGATCATCTTTGCCCTCTCAATACTACTCTTCCCTCAGATCATTTCTAACCTGTTGTCTCATTGGACAGCACATCCTACTATCGCTGCCTGGGCGACATCATTCACGGTGTTATTCAATAACCAGTGGGTATATGGTGCTGCATATTTCGTACTGGTTGTTTTGTTCACGTATTTCTATACTGCAGTCACATTCGATCCAAAGCAGATTTCTGAAAATCTACAACGTTCAGGAGCCTTCATTCCTGGTGTACGTCCCGGCACTTTCACAATGGAGTATCTCGGCAATATCGTAACCAGAATAACTCTCGTAGGGGCATTATTCCTAGGTATTATCGCTATTCTGCCTCTCTGTATGCAAGCGTTCACGTCTAGTAAGTCCCTGGCTATCGGCGGCACAGCACTCCTCATCGTTGTTTCCGTAGTTCTCGATCTATTGAAGAAGATAGATGCTCAGGTGGCGATGAGAGAATATTAGAGAAATTTTCAATATTTCCTTCTTCGCCAAGGCTTCGAAGGGCAGGCAATGACACAATATTGAATTTCAAAATGGACGGTTTCATAGCCGTCCTTTTTGATATATAATGGAAGGTATGAAACCCCAAGCATTCATCTTTATAGGTCGCTCAGGCTGTGGCAAGGGAACACAGGTAAAGTTACTCATGGAAATCTTAGCCCAGAAAGATCCGTCACTCGAGAGTCTCTATGTTCAGACTGGACAAGAGTTCCGTCAATTCATTCAAGGCGAAACATTTACCCAAAAGAAAAGTAAGGAGATATATGACGCCGGTGGTCTACAGCCAGAATTCTTGACTGTAGATATGTGGGGCAGGGTACTCATAGAGAAGTATAAAGGCGATCAGCATCTCATCTTTGATGGAACCCCTCGAAAGCTGCATGAAGCAGGTGCGTTGCATTCGTGCTTCGGATTTTATGGTTTTGACAAGCCCTGGGTGATCAATATAGACATCAGTAATGCGGAGTCAAAGAAGAGACTCCTAGCACGCAAGAGGTTCGACGATACCGAGGAGGAGATAACCAAGCGTCTGGAGTGGTATGAGACTGATGTTGAGCCGGCGCTCGGATATTACGATGGCAATCCCAAATATACCTTTTTGAAAATCTCGGGAGAGAGGTCTGTTGAGGAGATCCATGCCGATATTGTGAAAAGGCTGGGTTTGGTGTAGGTTGATAAGGTAGATTTGAGATAAATCATAAATCTATTTATTCCCCTCACCTCATAACAATGAAGGTTCCAGGGGTACGGATATTTTCCTGCTGGAAAATTCCTCGTGCTCGCAAGCCCCCTTCAACCTTCATTGTTACTCGGCTCGTGGTAATATTATTCATTGACGTAAGCTATTTTATGATAACAATAAAGACAAAGGAAGACATCGCTATCCTCCGTGAGGGGGGGCGTCGTCATGCGGAAATATTGCGCGAATTGGCCAAGATGGTGAAGCCTGGTGTCCGTAGCAGTGAACTCGAGGATGCGGCGCGCAAGATGATCACCGAAGGTGGTGATGAACCGGCCCTACTCAACTACATGCCATATGGAGCAAAGAGACCATATCCTGCGGCACTTTGCGTCTCAGTGAATGATGAGATAGTGCACGGGATCCCCAATGAAACAGACAAGATCTTGAAGGAAGGTGATATTGTTGGACTCGACCTAGGCCTCACCCATAGAGGACTGATCACAGATGCGACATTGACTGTTGCTGTCGGCAACGTGTCATCTGAAGTCCAGGAACTCCTAGAAGTCACCAAGAAAGCTCTAGCTGCCGGTGTGAAGGCCGCCAAAGGTGGCAAACGTATCGGCGATATAGGTAATGCCATAGCACGTGTAGCGGCATCGAAGGTTTACGGCGTAGTCGAAGAATTGGCTGGCCATGGTGTCGGATATGATGTCCATGAAGAACCATATGTTCCGAATTTCGGCACAGCTGGTAGTGGTCCTATATTGAAACCTGGAATGGTTCTCGCTATCGAGCCGATGTTCAATCTCGGTTCAAAGAAAATAAAATTAGACAAAGATGGCTATACTTACAGAACTGCTGATGGTAGTTACAGTGCACACTTCGAGCATACAGTTGTCATCACGAAGGGGGGTGCTGAGATTCTGACTATTTAGATTTTATTCTGACAAGCGAAGATGTGTGAATATTTTTATATTCACAACATCTGAGTCGAAGTCAGAACAAACGAGTAAATACTAAACAGTAACTCCTAACACCTCTTGAGTCCCGAGGATATTTTGCGACCAATATACCAGCGCATTTTCCAAAGGATGAGTGAATCCTTGGAGCGAGTCCTTTGTGAAAATGCTGGTATATTGGAAACAAAGCCGCAGGGACGAAGAGAGGTGTTAGGAGTTACTGTCAGCGGTCAAAAATTGAAATACTGCCACATTTACTATATAATCACGGAACTATGAAAAATCACCCAAAGTACGAGCGCACGCTAGTTATTATCAAGCCAGATGGAATACAGAGGACGTTGATCGGAGAGATTATAAAGAGATATGAGCAAATAGGGCTGAAATTGGTCGGCATAAAGATGTTGGTACCGACAGCGGATCTGATCGAGGAGCATTACACATTGGATCCAGAATGGCGAACCAAGACAGGTCTAAAGACTATCAAAGGTTATACGGACAAGGGACTAAAGCCACCACATACAGATCCATTGAAGATCACCGCGATCATTCTGAAGAACCTAGTTAAATATATGACCAAGGGACCAGTCGTGGCCATGGTATGGGAAGGGGCGCATGCTGTCGAGATAGTACGAAAAGTTACCGGTGGAACTGAGCCGTTGACTTCACCTATCGGTACGATACGCGGTGATTATGTTATCGATTCATATAGAATGAGTGACGTTGATGGTCGCGCCGTTCGAAACCTCGTACATGCTTCTGGATCAGTCAAAGAAGCCAATGATGAGATCTCCCATTGGTTCAAGAAGGACGAAGTCTTCGCATACAGACATATCTCAGAGGCGATGCTCTACGATGTCGATCTCGATGGCATACTCGAGTAATTACCAATATTCCCTTCTTCGCCAAGGCTTCGAAGGGCAGGCAATGACACAATATTCAAGTCTACATACTAAAGCTAATTTAAAATTGCAATAGACAACAACTTCATGACACGTCTTTTGATTCGATATCAATAAATGTGTCGCAAATAGTTTTCCCCATTGCGATCTTCGTCAGTAATGAATAAAATGTATTCAGGTTGCGAGAGTAAATTCCACAAAATTTACATCTACGGGAGATCGACGAATGTTACACATTCAAATTCCTGGGCACTCCGGTGTTCTGGGTGAGATCACCCACCTGTATCCACAGGTATTCTACTCTTGCAATCCTTGGAGAATGTCTGCAGACATACGTTTGCAGGCATTTTTCTTTATATATGGCCTATAAAGTCCTTATGGTCTGCAAAGTGATGTGTAGGCATATAACTGCTATAATGAACCCATGTTAACATACATATTTGCACTGATCATATTATTCATCATGTTGGTGGCGCACATATTCGGTATTAACGGGTTATATTATCACTACCCATTTTATGACATATTCATGCACGTACTGGGTGGGGCAGGGATAGGGTTGTTATTGATAGCTTTCATCAGATCGAATTTTTCCAATTTTGCCAATATACTATTTTTACGTCGGAAAGTCGTTCTAGGTGTACTGGTTGTGGGGCTCATGTGGGAGCTATTCGAGATGTATTTCGATATTGCTGGTGCGCCATTGTGGACGACGGCTTACTATATAGACACGGCCAAAGATCTCATCAATGATGTTATCGGTGCGAGCATCGTCGCCTGGTTGATCTTTAGAAAAAAGAAATAGTATTGGTTCAATAACGATGTCCCATTCAGAAAACAATAAAATCAAATTTTGCTCCGGTGTAGGAACTGTAACTGGCGCGAATTTCCTATTGGAAACAGGGAAGGGTACAAAGATCCTGATCGATTGCGGATTAGTCCAGGGCGAGAGGGTTGCTGAGGAGATAAATAGCGAAGCATTCCCATATGACCTCTCGACGATCTCGGCTATGTTCGTTACCCATGCACACCTAGATCATGTTGGTCGTATTCCAAAATTGGTAAAGGACGGTTACAAGGGGCCGATATATTCGACACCGCAGACTAGAGATCTGGCAGAGTTGGTATTGAATGATGCAGTCGGAATCCTGACCACTGAGGCCGAGCAGGATGGTAGAGAGCCGCTGTATGGTCAGTCTGATGTTGACGCTGTGTTCCCGTTGTGGAAGACGATCGGATATCATGAGGAGTTCAGATTGGACGACGAGGTATCTATCACATTCAAGGATGCTGGGCATATTCTCGGATCCTCGATGACTGAGGTGCGTATTCTCGCGCCGCACCGGCCGGCGGATTCCCTTGCGATTCCCCTTGCGGGTTTGAGCAGGGGAACTCCAGAGGCCGACAGTGGCGCGAGTATAAAAATTCTCTTTACTGGTGACCTAGGTAACTCGCCGGCGCCTTTGCTACGAGATACAGAGGCGGTGGGGGATGCTGATTATCTAATTATGGAAAGTGTCTATGGGGATCGCAATCACGAAGACAAGGAAGGCCGCGAAAATAAGTTCAAACAGATAATAGATCAGACGATGGCACGTGGCGGAACATTGGTCATACCAGCGTTTTCCATCGATCGTACGCAGGTCATCCTATTCGAGTTGAATAATATGGTTGAACAGGGGAAGATCCAGTCTGTACCAGTATTCGTCGATTCACCAATGGCTATAAAGGCGACAGATATATATGCCGCGAATACTCAACTATTCAATAGCCGTGTCGCCGAGCAGATCGCTAAAGGCGATGACGTATTCCATTTCCCACGACTCGAGTACACCATGTCGTCCAATGACTCGAGAGATATCGAGCGTATGAATGGTGCCAAGATCATTCTCGCTGGTTCGGGGATGTCCGTTGGAGGACGTGTGATCGGTCATGAAGCGCATTATTTGCCTGATGAGAAGAGTACCATCCTCCTTGTAGGATATCAGACGACTGGTTCACTCGGCCGACGATTGGCTGAAGGTGCAAAAAAGGTTCATATACATGGACAGGAGGTTAAGGTAAAGGCACATATCGAAACTCTATACGGATATTCCGCTCATAAAGATAGTGATCATTTGCTCGAGTTCGTCTCGACTGGTACGGATAGACTAAAAAAGGTATTCGTAACGATGGGCGAACCTGGTGCATCTATGCATCTGGCACAAAGGATCGGTGATGAGTTGGGTGTGAAGGCTGTAGTGCCGGGAAGAGGGGACAGTTATGAATTGAATGATTGAAAGATCGTGGAAAGCATTCGCCACGTCCAGGTTCAGCGATTTTGCCAGTAAATTTTTGGAGATCTATATATTCGCAGACAAAAAAGCGCTTCGAGAGTATAAAAAACCCCTCGAAGCGCCGATGCAAACCGAATGATTTGGGGCATCCTGGCCAGTCACCGATGTGAATTGAGTCGACGGGACTCGCACCGGTTGCTGAAAAAAAACGAAAACAGCAGACTAAGCAGGCTCCAAATGAAAGGATCGCGCCAGTTACTACTTTACCATACTCACGACTTTTGTGAAAGTCTCAGGTTTGAATTCGGCGAGATGGGCTAGAGACTTGCGGTCTAGAGCGATACCTTTCTTCTTTGCGGCACCGATGAATTTGCTATATGAAAATCCTAGTGGTCGGAGTGCGGCGTTGATCTTTACATTCCAGAGGCGGCGAAAATCACCTTTCTTGTCGCGGCGGTGAGCGAATGAGTATGCGCCAGCGTGCATGAGGGCATCTACTGCAGCTCTCTCAGTCTTGGAGCGGCGGAAACGAAAGCCTTTGGCGGCTTTCAGGATCGTGCGGCGGTTCTTTAGGGCGTGTACTGCTTTTTTGACTCTGGTCATTTTAGTTAGTGGTTAGTAGTTAGTGATTAGTTGTTAGTGAATGGTATTTGTGATTTCTAATCACTATTCACTAGTCACTGGCTTTTAAATGGTTGCTAAAAATCTACTCTTCGCCTTGTTATTCATATGCAAGATCGCATTCATACGATGCTTGTTGGTGCTCTTTTTGGAAGAGTCCTTGGCATTGAAATGGTTCTGACCTGGTTTACGTGCCAGAATCTTGCCATTTTTGGTGACCTTGAGGCGCTTCATGAATGATTTGTGGGTTTTGATGCTCATAGTATTTAGTCGTTAGTGACTAGTGGTTAGTGGTTAGTGTTTGCGATTACTAATCACTAGTCACTATTCACTAATAACTGATTAATTATTTCTTTTCTATATAAATGGTTAAACCCTTTGGTCCTTTCGTTGCTGATTGGGCGATCTTGTATTCGACGGTCACCAGCTTCAGGATACGTTCCAATCTCTCTTTCAGGAAATTCATATCCATATACTTGGATCGTCCGACTAGGAAGAGGTCGATCTTGACACGATTGCCTTCGGACAGCCATTCGGAGACTTTCTTGGCTTTTAGCTCAAGGTCATGGTCTCCTGTACCGATCTTGACTTGGATAATCTTGACTTCGGTAGTGGTGGTCTTGGACTTGGCGACCTTCAGTTTCTTCTTTTCATCGTACAAATACTTCCCATAATCCATGATCTTGGCCACTGGAGGTACTGCGGTAGGGGAGATCTCTATGAGATCCAAACCTCTCGCCTGTGCCTCTGTTAGGGCCACCTGTAAGCTTATTACTCCAAAATTCGTTCCGTCATCGGCAAGGACCCGTAGTTCGGGTGCTTTGATCTGATGGTTGATTTTGACTCGTATACTCAAGGGATTACAGAGTGTATTTATAGCATATATGGGTCATTGATGCAAGGTAGAAGTGCTCGGGGCCAATGATCAATACTCAATAACGCAATGACCAGTGAATATTGGAATATTGAATATTCAATGAACATTGTGTCATTGGGTATTGCCTGCCTGCCGGCAGGCCGGAACATTACAAAAACTTTCTCACCAACCGTATCAGTATCTCAGGTATCTTCTCGATGAAAAACCTATTTTTCCAATCACTCCATAGAACTTCATTGGTTTCTTGGATGTCGCGGACGAAATGTGCGGAAAGTTCTTCGGCGAAGGAGGTGTTGGTCGTTATGATATTGGCTTCGAAATTGTAAAGTAGGCTGGCGCTGTCTAGATTCATGGAGCCGACGCTCGCCCAGGTACCGTCGATAACGGTGGATTTGCTGTGGATCATATTGCCAGTGAAAAGGAAGATGCGCACACCAGATTCTAGAAGCATGTTGAAGAATGCTCTAGCACCGAGGTCGACAGTATAATAGTCGGACTTTTCCGGAATGATGATACGTACATCGACACCTCTCTTTGCGGCCAATTTCAAAGTACGTGCCAGACGATGAGTCGGTACGAAATATGGGGTGGTTATGTATATGTAATGTCTAGCGTTACGTATAGCTTCTATGAGATCTGCATATATATGCCTCTTGCCCGGGGCGGGGTAGTTGGTGGTGTAACGAAACTCTTCGTCACGAGCATGTTTTCGTGGAGGGAGGTCGTGGCTATCTTTGGCTCTCGCCCACATGCGTTCAAAGGCGTTCTTCATCTCCTTGGCTACTTTGCCTTCTATACGTACGTTGGTATCACGCCATCCTTTCATCCGATCATCCATACAGATACTGCCGGTATAGCCGACATTCTCATCGATGACTAGAGTGCGGCGATGATTGCGAAGGTACCAAGAACGGAAATTGGGCACTTTGAAATATGAGGGAATGAGTGTTCTCCAGAAGACCATTTCGATACCTTTCGTTTTGAGGTCATCTGCGATATTCGTACCAAAGAATGTGAAGCTCCCCGCGGCATCCCAGAGGAAGCGGACCGTAACACCGGCAGCAGCCCTCTCCGCGCAGACATTGATAAGTTTCTGACCGAACTCGTCGTTGGCAAAGATGAATTGTTCGAGGACGATGGACTTTTCTGCGCGAGCGCAGTCTGAAAGCATGGAGTACCACGCCTCCTCGTTGGTGTAATAGAGTTTCCAGGATGTGGGGGTGGAGGAGGACATCAGGGATAGTCTACAGTTATATTGACTTTGGCTCAAGTTTTGATATTATTGTAATGTAACTAGTCGCCAATGATTGGCAAACTGAACCCGCCTATAGGCGGGTTCCGACTTATACCAGGTCAGAGACGTATTTTCTGATCCTTTGAAAGTCCTGAAAAGAGACCGTGTCGATGTATCTGTCTAATCTTCTACTACTGAGTAATCTCATTTGGTGTATTTCCGCAGCCCTCACTATACCATTACATTCAAAAGTGTAGTGGATACGACTTTCGTCTGGCCACTTTTTTGTTGTAAGTGGAATTGCCCAAAAAGTATTTTCGGAAAATATTCGGAATATGATGACTGGCCGCTCGAAATGTTCATGTTTTCCATCTTCTTCACTACCAACATTACAACCAAGGAAACACCACCAAATTTGACGTTCTACCAATCGCGGAGACTTAGTCCGCAAATGCACCTCCTGTTTTCGAATATTCCATAGGTCAAATTGTTTTATTTGTTCGTTCGGTATATTTCCTAGCATATTTTAACCATATCATAGAGGCGATGAAGATCTGATAAAGATCTGATCAAGATTCGATAAAGAAAAGATCAAATTTTGATGAAGATTTTAGACGAAGCTGGAACTAGATAATATCGCCAACCTCATCAATTATTTGTATTTATATGGTACGATATCTGTGTCATGACGACATATATAGATAACAAAAAGGCACATTTCGACTACGAAGTCCTCGACAAATACGAGGCGGGTATAGAGTTGCTCGGTTTCGAAGTGAAGTCTATAAAGAAAGGTCAGGGATCACTGGATGGTGCTTATGTCATCATCCGTGGCGGGGAAGCGTATGCTATGAATGTATTCGTACCACCGTATCAGGAAAAGAATACTCCACCGGGGTATGAACCTAGGAGAAACCGTCGCCTCATCATGCGGAAAGAAGAGATCGCCAAACTGTCCCACACAGAGGCAGACCGTGGTTTGACAATAGTGCCTATTTCGATATATAATAAGTCCAACCTCATCAAAGTCGTCGTCGCTGTCGTCAAGGGCAAGAAGAAGTATGACAAGCGAGAGGTGACGAAGAAACGCGAAACAGATCGCGAGATCAGGAGGGATTTTAAAGATCGTTGAAAAATGAAAGTCCATAAAGTCCGTGAAGTCCATAAAGTTTTTTCTTTATAGACTTTAGAGACTTTCTGACTTTAAGGACTTCTATATGGGGATGATCGGCATAGACAATCAACCGTTCCCGTTCGTGCGGTGCGAGCACCATTAACTCGGAGTCCTTCGAAGCTCTCTTGTAGAGCGTAGTAGGACGAAAATCTGATGGAAATTCTAAATGCTAAATCAACCGTTTCGCCGTATTTCGGCCAAAAGGACTTTGCATTCGCTCTCGTTTAACGAGGCCGTCCTTCTATAGGGATCCTAACTATAGTGTGGGCGTAATAACGTGGATGTAGGGTAGTGTGTCTTCTCAACACATCACCTGAAATCTAGAGATCGTGACTGTGTGTTTCGCAATACTTTTAGCACAGTCATCAAACTTCAAGTTTTGCTAACATCGTAGATTCGTTCGACGAACATTGATTGCACGGCGGTTCGATTCCGCCCATCTCCACAACACAAAAACTGACCTAGACTGCTCTGGGTCAGTTTTTCGTGTGTATGAAAGAGATGGTTGGATGAGAACGGCGGAGGCTATATGCGAGCAGTAGCGAGCATGCTGAGCCGGTGCCCAGACCGAGGCGAACGGGTAGTGAGCCGAGAGTCGCGGGAGATTCCGCCCATCTCCACAAAAGAAAATAGCCCTAATAATATGGGCTGTTTTTTCATAAAGAATGTGAAGTTAGGACTGTGTTATAATATTGATATATGAAAAACTCTAATAAAGGTTTTGCGGTCCCATTATTAATAGGGATTATTGTATTATTAGTTATCGGTGGTGGTGTCTATATTTATACTAACAAAAAGGTTGAAGTTCCTGCGGTTGTTGATAATGCAACAGTGCAATCAAATCCTACAGGCTCAACTCCTTTGGTTGGTGATATGGTAAATAAATCTTTTGATAAATACGTTAAACTCGCTGACAAAGAGTTATTGTTAGGTTTTGGACAGAACTATTTTTCAGCAAAAGAAATTTTAGTACCAAAAACTAATAATGATAAATTGTATGGTGATATTTTATATAAGATGATTTATGAAAATAATACAGTTTATGATATGTATGTAGCAGGATCGAACACTCTATATGAACATGGTAATTTTCAGTCTTGGCTAGCTAGACAGATAGCTCGATACAATTCTATTGTGCCAAGTGGTAATGGGGTTGAATTTGAAAAATGGTATGTCGAATTTAGGGGGACTGGTTCTGCCAGAGTAATTGGTAAATATGTTGATAATCAATCGATAAAAGTTGAAAAGGTTGTAACATATGTTCAGTAGCAATAATGTTATAGGATTATTTTTTTGAAATTAATCTTATCTATATTTACTCAAATCTACATAGGCACGAGTTTTTGCCTCTTCAACTGCCTCGTGCCACTCCATAACATAGCTCTGTAACTGATTCCAAGTATTTGGGTCTATGTCCACATGTACAATAAAATATTCCACTCCCGTCTTGTGATACCAACAGGGCACTATATCAAGCAAAACTCAGCCCCTTTTCAAACCCCCTAGCCCCTATAATCGCCTCAGACGCTTCAAAAACCCAAGGATATAGTTTGGTTCCAACTTTGGCTCAATCTGAATACGATGCTGGCCATATGGTTTATCGTAGTGGTAGTATATGATTAATCATATGAATAACATATCTGTCAATAAAACACTCATTCAGCGGCTACGTAGCGCCGTCATGGTTGCTCATAGGGCCATTTTACAGGTCACGCCTAAAGAGAAAAACAAACTGGAAGATGTTTGGGATGTTGAACACGCATACTATTCTAGTGCTCTGGAAGGAAGTAATATTGATCGAAAAGAATTTGAGGCGTTGGCTAAACAAACAAGCTAGTCATACAGCTAAACTATGTCGGAACGACCGAAGAATGAAGAAGAATTGCAACGGTTGGAAGCAATCGGTGTGATTCGTGCATCTCGCTTTGTTAGAAAATACGCAAATACGCATAAAAGTCCTAACATGGATACCATTTTGATATTCATAGAAATATTTTTCAAGATGCATGGCCAGAGATTGCTGGTAAGATGCGAACAGTTGGGCTTAAGATTACAGATTCTTATCATCTTCCGCCACACCATTCGGTGGTGCCCAAATTGATTAAAGACGCCAGCGAGGAATTCAATAGTCGTCTCTTAAAATTGAGATCAACCGAATCATTTTGGTTGGAGGATGCAGAACTATCAGAAGAAAAGATGATGAAGATTGATCAGATCGTAGATACTGCAGCGTGGATTCATCACAAAATAACCTTTATTCATCCATTTCAGGATGGTAATGGTCGAACTGCTCGTTTGGCAGCCAATCTTGTTCTCGAATGTTACGGTCTTGTTGGTATTTCAATAAAAATTGAAAGGGAGAATAAAAATCAATATCGTCAGGCGTTGGCACAAGTCGATAAGATGAGTGATTTAGAGCCATTGAAGACACACATCTACGAAGGTCTTATTGATCGTCTTGCGGGCGTTCCGATGTTTTTCGATAAAAGTCAGCATTAATCTAGATCCTATCCAGCATATGGACATAAACTAGGTATGTAAATGTAGAGATTTTCCTGCTCAAACAAAGTTCTAACGTCCTTCACGGTTTTCCACAGGTACAATTAGATACAATTTAGTACAGTTTTGCCTTATTCATCTTCCTGGTAAAAAGTCATGGGTCAAATGTGACATGATAAATGTTGTTTCTATAGAAAGACTAAATCTTGTCCGTGATAGAAAATCAGGATTACGCCACGCTCCGGCCACGCTCCGAATGTAGGAGATATTTTTTTAAAGAAGATCAAAGAATCTATCAAAAAATTTCATAATTTTTAAATCAGAAACCGCTTTAGGCGGTTTCTACTAAGGACATGGTCAGTTTGCATTCA
>CAILTI010000030.1 GCA_903837075.1 uncultured bacterium
CTTGGATATGTTCAAGAAGAAAATCAGGAATTGTATGATGAAATACAGAAGGCTGGTTTTATTCTTAAATTTCGAGAACATAATCCGGCCATGATTGGAAAGAAGAGGGGCAATGTGGATTCTGACATTATTTTTTACATAATGAAGAAGATGTACAAAAAGGAAGATTTTGAAAAAATTGTCCTTGTGTCCGGAGATGGTGATTACAAACTCGTGGTAGATTTTCTGATAGAAGAAAAGAGGTTTGCGAAGATTTTGTTTCCAGATCTCGATAGGGCGTCTTCTCTATATAAAAAGCTCTCAAACAAATACTTTGCTGATCTGGATAATAATGATACAAGAGCGAAAATATCAATAAATAGATCTAAACAAAAAGAAAAGGGTGCCTTAGGTAGTTAACCGTTTGGACCCCTTTTCGTCGTAATGCCTATATACTAGCTAACTGATAGTCAAAAGTCAAGACAAAATCGTCAAACCATCTTTAACCAAAATATGCTAGTATATTTGCATCATGAAAGACTCACAAAAAGGGTTCGTTGTGCCATTATTAATAGCGATCATTGCATTGTTGGTTGTAGGCGGAGGAGTGTATGTTTATCAGAATAACAGAACTGAAGTTCTATCGTTGGATCTCGGAATGGATATATGGTTTCCTCGGGCATCGAAGGGTGTGGAGAGGATATTTATTATTTAACTATTTCCCCAACTCGGACACTCGTTATTCATCGTAGCTATGTCTCTGAATTTAATTCTATAAATGCCAATTACCGAACCTATCTCAACCTTCCAGGAACAATTTCTCCCGTTCACAATGAAGAATATTTCAACCATATTTTGTCGACTATGAAATACTAAAACTATGATAACCCTCGGCATAGAAACATCCTGCGATGAGACCGCTCTCGCTCTCATAGAGACACGCGAAGTCGCGAACAAAAGCGGTGGTTTTGATGTTGAGTGTCGAGTGATAGATTCCCTAGTACATTCTCAGGCCGATCTACACAGCGCATACGGTGGCGTGTATCCGAGCCTAGCAAAACGTGAACATAGCAAGAACCTGATTCCCCTACTCCACAAACTCCTAGAAGCAACTCAGGATCCGAATAGCCCACAGATCATACTCGATGACGCAAAATTCACTGAAATATTCAATAGCTTCAGAACTAGCTTCGAAGCTCAGAACGCGGACTTGTGGCAGTCATTCACTGGTGCAGACTTCTTGAGGAAGATCCCTCGTATCGACCGCATCGCTGTGACCGAGGGACCAGGACTGGAACCGACTCTATGGGTCGGCATCAGCTTCGCACGCATTCTAGGGGCACTGTGGAATGTTCCCATCGTTCCGGTCAATCACATGGAGGGTCACATCGTCGGTTCACTTCTCTCGTCAGATGAGCCGACTGGTACCTGGCAGAGATTGAAATCGATCGATTTCCCTGCTCTAGCACTACTCATCAGTGGTGGACATACCGAGCTAGTCGATATACAGCGCAAACACGAGACTGATACTAGATATTCATATACCATACTCGGTCAGACATTAGACGACGCAGTCGGTGAAGCATTCGACAAAGTTGCACGACTCCTCAAACTTCCATATCCAGGAGGACCGCATATATCTAGACTGTCAGAGGAAGCCGCGGCGATGCTCACACCATCACCACTCAGATTGCCACGACCCATGATGAAAAGTGGTGATCTGAACTTTTCATTTTCAGGATTGAAAACAGCAGTACTCTACGCCACCAGAGCAGCAACACAGGCTGACGGATCCATGACCGATGAGTTCAGAAGGGGCCTAGCACACGAGTTCGAGCTGGCGGTTGCCGAGACCCTGGAATACAAGCTACGGAGCGCTATAGACCAGATAGGGGCAAGGACGCTCATTATCGGAGGCGGAGTCAGTGCGAACCTGATGCTACGTGAACGATTCACGAAAATAGCCCTAGAATACAACATACCTATATATCTACCATCACGACATATTTCTGGTGACAATGCCCTGATGATCGCTCTAGCAGGTGCCATAGATACGACCAAACATGATGATGTGAGCGGCATGCTACTCAAGGCCGACGGGACGAAGAAGCTCGGCGTTCAGAATATAGAATAGTGAATAGAGAATATAGAAAAAGACGCCGTGAACGATGTCAGCGGCGTCTTTTTCCTGGAGTAGGAATCTAGATTCCTAGATCATTATTTGAACAAACCTAGAAAGAAATTCCAGACTCGTCCTACGATAGATGTATTTCCTACTGCACCTGTTTGAGAAGAAACACTATCAGTAACAGCATCAGGAGTCGCTGTGTTCGTACCAGTTTCTAGAACTGGACCAACTGGAGCAACCACTGCACCACCTGCAACTACAGCAGTAGTAGCACGTGACTTATATGCATCGATGATAGAAGAGTCGACTGGTGTCAAAACAAGTGGAATGTTACAAGCTAACTTGTTGATCAATTTCTGAGTAGTGATGTAAACAGTTCCTGTTGTTTGAGTAGCATTCCATGGACCCATAACTTCGGTCATATACTTGCTCTGGAAGGCTCGGACAGCAACTTCTGTTTGCTGGTCGAATATGCCATTCACTGCTACGTTGATTCCCTGAGAATTTTTCAAGAATGACTGGAGTTTTGTAACCTGACTAGCATCATTCATACCACCGATCTTCATGTATGTGGTTATGAGAGGGCAAGATGAGGTTCCATAAGTAGTCAAAATGAGATTAGATCCTACATAACTGCCACTTGAACCACCAGAAGATGACCCACCACCTGAAGGAGGAACGACTATCGGAGAGGGTGCGGCTACTGCTGCGGCACTAGCGTCGGTACCACCAGTTGCTGGGGGGATACGTGCGGCTGCTGCTGCGGCACTAGCGTCGGCACCACCTGTTGCTGGGGGTCGTGTGATCACTCGATCAGAAGCTGAGCTAGTACTACCACCACCTGTTGCTGGTGGAGCGATGACCGTGGAGTCAACACCATCACCACCTGTAATAGGAGCGACTGCGGATGCATCAATACGATCACCACGAGTTGCTGGAGGAGCGATGACCGTTGAGTCAACACCATCACCACCTGTAATAGGAGCTGCTACAAAGGCTGCGTTAGCAGCATCACCACCTGTACCGGCGACGGCAGCGTTAGCGTCAGCACCTCCTGTTGCGGGTGCTGCACTAGCAGATACGATCACTGGAATAGCCATAACCATGACAAATGCTGCTATGATAAGGCTTGATTTCGTTATATTTGTGTTATTCATGTTGATATATATGTATAATTTGATAAATGCCTCGATCCGACATTACGTGCTGTATACTACTCCAACTATGTAATTTTGTCAATAGCTAGGACATATTCCATGAACTGAGATCGAGATACGATAAATGTAATTTTAAATAATAACCTACCTCGCAGCAAGCTGGCGAGGTATTAAGTGAAAGCTCTGCTTCTTTACGCAGCAAGCTGCGGAGTATTTACTCGTTTGTTCTGACTTCGACTCAGATGTTGTGAATATAAAAATATTCACACATCTTCGCTTGTCAGAATAAAAAACACTGTCAGGGACCCGTGAAGGTGTGACAGTGTTGTGATTTTCGGCGTTACCTACGCCGGATGCGATTTACTGGAGCTTCGCGCGCCAGTAATTCTTTCCGGCTGCCATCGCCCTCAGAAAGGTGTCTCCACCATTCACCGAGGCTTCGTCTAGCCAGACCCCGTTCGGCGTTGATGCCGACTGCAATACCCAGGAATCCTGAGCACCGCCAGTCAAACCCAACGCGACAGTGGACGCATCCACTTGCTGGATGCTCATGATCCCCAGAGCCGACTGCACCTTGGTGTGCAAGGTGATCGATACACTAGCCGGGTTGTTTGTCCCGTCGTAGTACACCCATTTCAGGGTGACAGTGTAGTCTGTGAAAGAGTTCAGGTAATTTGCCACCGCAGCCAGGTCATAACTCGGGCTAGTCAAAAAGAATTTTGACGCCGCACCCGCGCTGATGAACTCATCCAGCGGTGTGTCCTTCCAAAGGCCGGCTGCGTAAACATTGGCCGCCGACCGGTGATCCGATGATTTCCACAGAATTCCGCGCGAGGCAGAGGTGTAGACGTAGGACGGATTGTTGAACGAGTTTGTCTTGTTCAACAGAACATCCGACGAAGATCCGACGAACGTGAAGTTGCCGGGCAACATTTTGTATCCTGGTGTCTTGGAGACACCATGGACAGTTGCCCACACAGACAACCCGTAGCCGGAAGCCGGCTGAGCTATATATTCAGCCTTGAGCACGTGGTCCGAGATTGCTCCCGGAACACTGTTCGACTGATAGATCCCCTCGACAGCTTCGGCCGCCCTGGCGGCGTAGTTACTATTCGTCGGGTACCAATTTAGGTACACCGTACTCGTGAGGATTACCGGTCCCTCCGTGTTGGTTACCGACAGTGTGATGCCGCGAGGCGTGATTTCAAATTTCTTTGAAACCTCACTGCCACGGCCTAGACCACGATTCAGCTTTTTCAAAGCCTCATCTAACAGGATGGGTGTTGCATTCTCCTGTCCACTCCCATCCTTAGCAACCGCACCGGTGACATTATCACCATCAGTTGCTGTTGGAGGGATGACCGGTGAGCTATTACCACCATCATCTGGCGACACAGCATAACCGACATTCGCACCGAGCCACACGCCCGCGATAGCGAGCACCGTCATAGTTGCTTTTCTCATTTTTTTCTTTCTATTTGATTTTCCCATCCCAATTCGACGCAAATAGTCGCATTACACGGCTATAACACGTGAACTTGTTGAGGATGAGGACAATAGTCCCATACTCCTTCTACCGCAAAGTAGACATAATGTCAATAGGCGCGAGTAATGTGCACACACATACCCGGTTATATTGACGAACAGCTATATGTATGCCATGATGATAATTCTAACCAGATTCTCTGGATAGTCTCGGTCACAGAGTATTGTGATAGACTGTTCTTTAACAAAAGGAGAGTATTATAAACACTCTCAAAAAGGAGCAAACAGATGCAATTCCTCTACCCCACTAGTCGACAGTTTCCTGTCGATGAGGTGAGCGAACAAATCGTTCGCGAACTCGAGAAACGAAACTGGAATGTCCCCGGTATTACTGTGAAATTCAAGGTCCATGGCACCGGCGACCAAAAGTGCAGCGCCGTTTGGTACATCAAGCACGAAGATTTCGTACTCTGGTTCTGCCGGAAACAGGGGTCAGTGCCGGAAAGTCGCTTGGAAAGTCGCTTGAACGACAAGGCAGCCGTGACTCAAATCATAATCCCCAAGAGGGAGCTCCACATCTACGATGACGAATCGGGGCCAACCTTGTACCTCTATGTCGGCAACGACTATTCGAAGGATCGTGAGAAGTTTATGAACGACCGGAAGGTCAAGTGCAAGCTCTACAACGAACCGAAGATGTGCCTTCTTTACAGTGGCGGATGCGACTGTCGGGCAACCGGTGGAGCTACGTTCGATGCTGCTGCGCTAGCTCGGATGCATCACCGTCATTCTGGCTGTCGGTCGCCAGTCCTAGTTCATACGAACGATTTCGGTAACGAGTATGATCCGGAAGGCGACGAGCCGACGATGTTCAAGACCACAGAGGTCATGGACGACTTCAGGAAGTATCTCACCGACGTTGTGCTGAAGACTATCATGTCACATCCTATCCTCAAGGAAAAGATCGATGTGCTGGCCCCTCCGGCTACGACACCGTTTCCCGAGTCCGTTGGCCCGATCTTCTGCTTCTGTGGATACGAAGACACCGAGCGGATCAAGCAAGGTCAGGTTGACGCAAGTCGACTGCATTTAGCGGATCGCTACGGGCTCATCGTAAATGGCAATCGGTTGATATCTCTCAAGTACTCGAACGATGGCACTGTGCCAATGATCGCATACGAAAACTTTCTCTGGTGTGGACTCGGTGAAGTGACCAGTAATACACCGATCGAGAAGCTCGAGGTTTACGGCTACCATCGGTGGCCAGATCGCGATCAATTCGTGATTCGTTTGAAACCCAACAAGGCCGATGCGATCTACGTCGCGGACCACGCTGCCTATGAAAAGCGACGAAAGGAAATCGGCGACGCCATGGAAAAGGGTCGCGATCATTTCACCACTGCTGAAGTGGCTGACTTCATCTGTTCACGTGCTTGTACGATCGTCCCGATCACCGAGTACAATGGTGGGTATAAACAGCCGGTGGTGTTGGTGAATCGGGAGCTCTCCTTGGACGAAGTCGAGCTGGTCAGCGGACCTCACGGCATATGATTGAAGGTAAGCAAGGCTGAACAATATTCAACAGGGCGTGCGTGGAGCAATCTACGTACGCCCTTTTTTCTCTATTCAAAGGTGAAAAAATGACAGAGTTGTGGCCAAATAGCGCTACAAATTTCAATTGATATCCAACGGCAACGGTAATGTGCACTTCAACCCATCACCAACCCCACCTCCTTCATTAATAGATGAAAATACCATATAATATAGTCATGACACTGAGTTCATTTACCTACGCCCTCATAGCGGGATTACTTCCCTCTCTCATCTGGCTGTGGTTCTGGCTGCGCGAGGATAGCGAACATGGAGAACCGAGGTGGCTACTGACCGTATCATTCGCTGGCGGTGTTGTAGTAGTCGTATTCGCTCTGATGCTAGAAAAGATGATAGCTGACAACGTTATAGATGATAACCTGAAATATACACTTTGGGCTGCAACAGAGGAAATCCTGAAGTTTCTAGTAGTCGCCGTGATCGTTCTCAAGTCCAAGTATAACGATGAGCCACTAAAGGCGATGATATACTGTATAGTTGTCGCCCTAGGCTTTGCCGCTCTAGAGAATGCCCTATTCTTGATGGAACCTATCGCGATGGGCACGATAGCACAGAGTATCATCACAGGAAACATGAGATTCATAGGCGCAACCCTGGTACACATAGTGAGTTCAGCTGCTGTAGGATTCGCGATAGGGCTGACATTCTATAGTGGATTTACCAACAAATTGCTCACTGTCTTCCTCGGACTCATTGCTGCCATATCTATACACGCAGCCTTCAATATTTCCATAGTCAATGCCGCTTCCAACGATATTTTGAAGGTTTTTGCCTGGATATGGGGCGCTGTCATCATTCTCATCATATTATTCGAAGAAGTAAAGGCGGTCAGGCCACGATATATCCGAGAAAGGTAATATTTCAAGGACTCTGTACCCTATAGACTTCTATCCACTTCCATTGTTAACAGTATTAATGTAAAATATACCCATAAAGTTATTCATAAATAAACATCATGGCAAAAGAAAAAAAATCATTTTTCGAAAGGTTGACGGGAACTGTCCGCATGGAAGAGGAAGCGGAGACGAAACCTGTCAAGAAAGCTGCGGTGAGCGGTGGTAGTGATCTAGGCACCTGGATGGAAGAAGAAACCGACCAAGAGGGCGAGCTCACTGTCGACGTATACCAGACTCCTGAAATGATCATCATAAAGTCCATGATAGCTGGTGTCCGACCAGAGGATCTAGATATCTCTATCACTCGAGACATGATAACTATCCGAGGCAAACGCGAGGAAGAGCGCATCGCTAGAGATGATGACTACTTTACTCGTGAACTATATTGGGGCTCGTTCTCACGTACCATCTCCCTACCAGAGGAAATAGATGTCGAAGAAGCTGAAGCTATAGAGAAACACGGCCTACTCATCCTCAAACTTCCGAAACTAGACAAGAAAAGACTGTCGAAGCTCAAAGTCAAGACAGCATAGATCAAACTTACCCTTATTGCCCCTCAGGGTCACGTCGCCGCTTGCTAGCGGCGCGTTCGTTCTCAGTCGCTGTCGCTCCTTCCGAAAGACCCCTCGGGACAATAAGGGTAGGTTTGATTGGGATACCAAAACGAGGACTAGATATCCAGCGTCGCCAACTTGGCGTTTGATTGGATGAAGGATTTGCGTGCAGGAACATCATCACCCATCAACATGTCAAAAACCTTGTCAGCTTCCTGAGCGTCTTCTACATTTACCTGCTTCAATATACGCTTTGCAGGATCCATAGTAGTTTCCCATAATTCATCGGAGTTCATCTCGCCGAGACCCTTGTATCGCTGAATAGATATTTTCGGCTGTTTCGGACTCTGAATCTCAGTGTTGTTGGATTTCTCGGATTTTGTATCTATGGAATCATCCCCTGTTGCCTCGAGCAATCTTTCCTTGTCATCCTCCATCTCAGCAGATCCACTCTCTATCTCGAGTAGTTGTGACTCATCAAAATCCTTGCCCAGAGCCTTTTCCTTTGCGGCATCATCATACAGATACATGATCTCCTTGCCACGCTTCACCTTGTATAGTGGTGGCTGAGCGATGTATACGTGACCATTGTCCACTAGCGGACGGAAATACCTGTAGAGCAGAGTCAGTATGAGTGTACGGATGTGAGCACCGTCAACGTCAGCATCGGAGGCGAGAATGATCTTGTGATAGCGCAGTTTTGAAATATCAAATGTATCACCTATAGCCGTGCCTAGAGCCAGAACGATGTTCTTGATCATCTCTGAACCGAGCATACGGTCGAGTCTGGCGCGTTCGATGTTCAGGATCTTTCCTCGGAGAGGCAATATCGCCTGGAATCTTCGATCACGACCCTGCTTGGCTGTACCTCCTGCAGAATCTCCCTCTACGATGAATAGTTCGGATTCGGCCGGGCTATCTGACTGACAGTCAGCCAACTTTCCTGGCAATGTCATACCTTCTAGTGCACCCTTGCGAAGCACACTATCCTTCGCCGCCTTGGCAGCCTTTCTGGCCTTCATGGCCAAGATAACCTTGTTGACTATCGCCCTAGCATCCTCTGGATTCTCCTCTAGGAAAGCTGTAAATGCATCGCCGAAGACACCCGCCACTGCTCCCTGAGCTTCCATACTACCGAGCTTGGCCTTGGTCTGACCTTCGAATTGGATCTCGCGCAACTTTACCGAAACAACAGCCGTCAGTCCTTCTAAAGCATCGTCACCGGTGAATGTATCCTCGCCGTTTTTGGATAGATTGTTGTTCTTGGCATAGGTATTCAATGTGCGCGTAAGAGCGGTCTTGAATCCAGTAATGTGTGTGCCTCCGTCTGGAGTGTGGATATTGTTCGCGAATGCCAATATGCGAGATGAAACATCATCAGCGTACTGCAGGGCCACCTCTACTGACTCGACACCTTCAACCTTCTTCTCAACATAGAATATGTTCTTATGTGATGACTTCAGCATCTGGTTCGTGAACCTGATGAGTGACACCAGTCCTCCTTCGAAAAAGAATGTGTATGAAGGCGCCTCCACTCCTGTCTCACGTAGATAGAAAAGTTCCTCATCAGAACCAAAACCGGCGATCTCCTGACTAGCGTCTATGAGACTGATGCGCAATGCCGGTACCAGGTACGCCTGCTGACGCATGTGCTGGACGATGCGGTTCCACTCAAACTTGATACCTTCTTTGAATATCTCTGCGTCAGGTTCGAAAGTGACGATCGTGCCATGTTGTTTGCTGGAGCCGATCTTCTTTACTGCGGCCTTCCTCTTGCCCTGAGAATATTCCTGCATGTAGATACCTCCCTCCTTGTGTACGACTACTTTCATGTAAATGGAAAGTGCGTTCACTACCGACGCACCCACACCGTGTAGTCCGCCTGAAACCTTATACCCTGTAGTTTCACCACCAAACTTACCTCCAGCATGCAATACGGTCATGATCGTTTCCAGCGCGGAAACCTTGGTCTGTTTGTGTATGTCTACTGGAATACCGCGACCATTGTCTGTGACACGTACTCTGTTCCCTGGCAGGAGCGCGATCTCGATATCATTGGCAAAACCACCCATCGCTTCGTCGCGACAGTTATCGAATATCTCTGTGATAAGGTGATGCAACCCATCTGGTCCGGTCGTACCGATGTACATCCCAGGACGCTTGCGTACTGGTTCTAGACCCTCGAGAACCGTGATCGATGATGCGTCATAACTACCCTCACCTGCGTTCTTCTTCTCTTTTGATTTTTTTGTATTTTCTGACATAATTTGATAAATTCTCCCAGTTTTGCTCGCAAAATTGCGGATCCTGAGCGAAGCGAATGGATAAATTCTGATATCTAAATTTAAAAGAATAAAGCCTTAAAAGCTTGTTTTGCGGGCCCGAATATCACCTAACTTGTATGCATATTATAGCACTTTGAGATGTAAAATGGAAGTCGGTTTTGACCTCAAAATGAGCTGTGATTGTGGATAAGGGATGTGGTCGCATTGGGGATAATGCGACCAAATATTTGACTATTACTCGCCTTGATGCTATCGTTTCGCAGGTGGTAAAATTGATTTAGAACATTAAAAAAAATATAAGTATGAGTAAAAATGACCTGTTCGTGACCGAGTTTGAATGCCGGGAACGTGGATGTGAATGCATGGTACCTCTGGTGATATGTCCGACCTTTGTCTTGGTGCCAGTTTCCTCCGCAAGCAATGAGCCGGCATATGCCTGCCCCATGTGCGGACGTCTGCACTGGGAAGATGGCCTTGCTGTACTGAACCGACGGTATGAGAAGGCGTTCCTTCGTGATGGCTGTATCGAATATCATCTTCTCGACTCAGGAGAGAAGAGTGCCCTCATACTAGAACTGATAAATTCAGTTGACGTAGATAATGAAGCTGACGAGGCGATCCGTTGCATAGAGGTTATGCGACTCGTCAATAAGGGTCACACGCCTGAATGTGACGCGCGAATATCGTCGCGTTGTAACTGCGGCAAGGACCTGGCAGTCAACTGGCTCATCAAGAGAGAGGCGACCGACAACGCTGTTTTGGTGATCGAGCAGCCGGCGACCGAGGCAGTGATATAGAACAAGCGCTAGGCTGCGAAATTAGCGCTGCAGCACAGATAGCACAACACCGAACGCCCCCAAAGACGTTCGGTTTTTTTATTCCATGATTACCTCACCTCCCAACCTGGACCTTTCAGTGCCGCATAGATCGCGGTCATTATCTTGTTCACTTCATCATCTGTCAGCGTTCTCTCCATCGACTGGAAAACCATACGGAAAGCATACGAAACTTTTCCATCTTTCTCGAAGGTATCGAATAGCGAATGTCTAGCCAGGAGATCCGCCGCATTCATGCCTCCGCTAACATCTACACCTTTCATACCATCCAAGATCACGTTCCAGACATGGTCAGCAGACGTGGATGCAGGAACGAATACCGCAACATCGCGCACGATGAATGGATATGGTGATAACTTCTGGTAAATATTCGGAGATGTTGGCCCGAAACCTAGATCACCATAAGTGGCATCCTTGGGCAACTTGTATGATTTCAATATTTCATTTAGATCGATCTCCATGACCGATACAGAACCTTTCTCAACTAGAGATTCAGGGGTCGAGAATACGGAATCATCGACGCCAAGCGCAGTACCGAGTATTCCGACGACATCGCCGAGTAGTTTCTTTCCATTAACTCCCTTCACCTTCTTCACTTGTGCCGCACCTAGGCAGAGTTTCAGGTATTCGCCAGTGTTGTCAAAGACGCGTCCGATCTCAAATACCTTCACAGCTTCTAGTCCGATGAGGTCAGCGTTCAATACATTTTTTTGGACACAGGTGATCATGCCGTCCGTCAGATTGGCTCGGGCGAAAGCTTTGTCCCGCGCCAGCGGCTTGGCAGTTTCTACTTCACCATGAGCAACCAATGAATACAAACTAACTTCAGAATATCCCTGTGCTATCAATACATTCTTCATCTTCTCAGATAGATAATAGCTCGGCAGAATGGCGACCCCTTCTACGGGCCTGGCCAGCGAGACTCCTTTCACATTTTCATAACCATATATGCGGCCAACCTCCTCGACGATATCATCGGGAATAGTGAGATCGAGTCTGCTGAATGGGATAGTGAGTTGCCATACTGAACTGTTATCTTCTACTGATTTGTCGTGTATCGGATACCGACCATTGACTATGATCGTTATGCCCATATTTTCGAGAATCCCCTTCGCCATCTCTAGTGGAACCTCGATTCCAAGCCTCTTACTGATATATCGCGGATCTATCTCTATGACTGTCTGTACTGCTTTTTTCGGATATACGTCAACGATGGGACCAAACTTGGCGGTAGGGATCTCTCGGAGGATCAATGCTGACAACTCGGTCATACCTGACATGGCGAGCTCTGGTGTGATCTCATTTTCATATCTTTTGGAAGATTCACTACGCAGATCATACTTCGTCGAAGTGCGTCTCACAGTAGTCGGCTCGAAGTTTGCCGACTCTAGGATGAGTCTCCTCGTATCTGCGGTGATCGCCGCGCGTTTGCCCCCCTTCACACCGGCTATAGCTAGCGGCCCTTCGTCGTCGGCGATGACGTGATCTGATATGGATAGCTCTATCTCCCTCGCACCCGCCTGAGGGAGTGTTTCCTGTCCGTTCTCCCCTTGCGGACGTGAAGCGGATGATTCCAGTAATACTATCTTCTCACCTTTCCTAGCCTGACGAACAACTATACTACCCTTCACCTTATCAGCATCGAAAGCGTGCAATGGTTGACCGATGTCGAACATCACGTAGTTCGTCGCATCCACGATGGCGTTGATCGATCTCTGCCCTATAGCATTCAGAGCGTCCTGTATCTCTGGTGTAGCGTCGCCTATTTTCTCGATTTCCACATACCTACCAACATATCGTCTGCAGAAATTGTCTGCTTCGATAGTGATAGACGGTTTTCCCTCTGTTGATACAGTAACGTCGACTGGAGCTATCTCTGCGTACGCCATTTCTGTCATAGAAAATACTTCCCCCGCGATGCCTCTGTGGCATAGATCATGATGCGCACGATCTGGTAGAACCTTGAGATCTAGTACCGTATCTATAACCTGGCCATTCTCGTCATTCACTTTTTCCACACCCTCAACCTCGAATGCGTGGAATGTAAAGAGTTCATCTAGTCTTTCTGGACTCGGAATCGGTTTGGTGAAATATTTTTGTAGCCAATTGTGGGAAATTTTCATGTTATTTTATTTTTCCGACGAGGTATCACCTTGTCGAAATTGATTTACCAATCTTAGATCTCCCGTATATAAGTGCCTAACATCATCGATGCCAAATTTCAGCATGGCGATACGATCTAGTCCGAAACCGAAGGCAAAGCCTTGATATTCGTTCGGATCGATGCCGACAGACCGAAAGACATTTGGATGCACGAGTCCTGCACCACCCATCTCTAGCCAACGACCCTTCCATTGCATATCTACTTCAACTCCAGGTTCGACGAACGGGAAAAAGCTCGGCCGGAATCTGATATTCACATCATCACCGAAAACTCCCTGAAATAGTGCCCCGAGGACACCTTTCAAATGCGCCAATGTCACGTTCTTGTCGACGTATAGCGCCTCCAACTGATAGAACTGCGCCTCATGTGTCGCGTCAGTTGCCTCGTTTCGATAGACTTTCCCCGGAACGACGATCCTGATCGGCGGTTTGTTGTTCTCCATATATCTGATCTGTACCGAGGAAGTGTGCGTCCGCAGAACCATCCTCTCACTTTTCTTTATGTCAGCGTTATCGGAATTTGAATTTAAATTTTGAATTTGTTTAGGATTTTGGATTTCGGATCTAGGATCTGCATTTGATTTGATCCAAAAAGTATCCTGCATGTCCCGTGCCGGATGATCTTTGGGGACATTCAAGGCATCAAAGTTATGGAACTCATCCTCGAGCTCCGGACCATCAGCTATCGCGAATCCCAATTCCTGGAATACAGGATATATAGCCCTAACGATCTGAGTTATCGGATGCAAACTCCCTTTTTGTTCGGGCTTCATAACTATAACTTTAGCAATAAAATCGGTAGTTGTCATGCATATGTACACACTATAAATAGACATGTTATAATATTTCCATATCAATTAACCCTATTTTATGAACCCAAACAATTCATCACCAGATCTAGACCTCTCCTCACAAATATACCCAAACCGACAAAATATTCCGACTCCTCCGCCGGTTCCTCCAACGATATTGCCGGCCACGCCTATCGAGGTGCCGACCATAGTCAATACTCCGAATATTCCTCCTCGGGCCTTTATGTCAAATTTGCCACCAAATCAGGGCAAGAAAGGTAAAGGTTGGCTGTTATCGATACTGGTGATCGTGATACTAGTGATCGGTGGCATTGCTGCATATGCCTATTTTGAAAAGATCGGGCCTTTCGCCAATCCTCCCTACAAAACTACTGCGATGGCGTCCAGCATCTTTGCTGGGATAGGAAATATTCGCATGGCTTCATATTCTCTACATATGAATGTCGTATCCGAAACTAGAGCAGCAGATGCGAAACCTTTTCAACTAGCGGTAGATGATTCTGAACAAGCTCTAGCCTACAAGAAGGACCTCGACACCGTACGTGACCTGCAATCCATTTTCAGGTCTCTTATGAACTACTACGATTTGAAAAAGTCATATCCATCGTCCATCCCAAAAGACGCCAATATTTCCACGACTCGTCTTTCCCTATATCAGTACTATGCTTCTAGTGACCTGAGTGACTATAGCCTGACCGTAACCTTCCAATCATTGGCCGCAGTAAGTGCTGTCAAGAAGAATATTGATATGTATAGTCCAGGTGCGAGTAAGGCCAAATTGGCTTCCACTGGAAAAACTATAACGTTCAACAAGAATATTTACAGTTACTATGTCAGTATTCCAGCTGAGCCACCACAACCATTTTTCGCAAATTTAACAGGCATGCAGCAATACCTGGGCTATATTCCTGGAGATTTTGAACTCGATGGAACACTTTCAGGCGCAACAGCAAAAACAGCGGACAATAAATACGATAGTCAAGCTCGCATTTCCGGTAGTGCGAATTATTCTGATATCAGTGCCGCAGTCGATACCCAATTCAAGAAAGTCGGTGACAATATATATGTACTCGTCAGCAAATTTCCTGCCATCATAGGGAGTATTTCAAAGGTCAAAGACAAGTGGATAGTTCTGACCCCACAGGATATGGCGGCATATGGATCTAGTTACCTAGGATCTTCCGCCGGTACCCCACAGGATCAGATCGCAGCGACGAAAGAAAAGACGATCCAGGGTATCAAAACATTTTTAACCGTGGCTGATGAGAACCAGGCTCTGGTCGTAACGAACAAACCAACTATTGAGACTGTAAACGGTATGCGCGCATATCGCTATGAACTCGAATTCAACAAGGAAACGATGCCGAAATTCTATAGTGATCTGACCAGCCGACTCTCATCACAATTCACTGAGAAGAATCCTATGGTATTCGATCAGAATACCATGGACTATTTGGGTAGTCCGCAATTCAGTCAGGCTTTTGATTATTTCCGCAAAAATACAACTCTCACTCTGTGGGCAAATGGTGCTGGTATACCTGTACAAGTAATGTACAAGATCCGAATGGTCCCGAACGCTGATGCCAAGAATTCCGATAGGCAGATAATCTTAACAACGACTCTTTCCTTGAATGATATCAACAAGGTAGTGAATATCGAAACACCTAAAGATAGCATGTCACTCAAAGATGCCACCATAGCAGTGACCGGACAGAGCAAGGAACTATATGAATTCAATAAGCAACAATCTTCTATTTCGACGATCAGAAGTATGCTCGATACCTACAAGAGCAACGTCGGGATGTATCCAGTGTCACTAGATGAGCTTATAAAGACAGTAACCGGCCCAAAGGGTACGTACACACCGAGAATTACTACACTTCCTGTTGACACCTACACCGAACAGTCATTTGATTACACAAAAAGTGGCGATGACTATACTCTCAAATATACTTTGAACTTGCCTCCGTACGTGCGAGGTACAATGCCGGTTCGAATATACTCCTATAACTATGCAGTGACCGCCGCCACAAAACAGTCACTATCACTGACAGCAGTTGATGGATCGAACACGGCCGATTCAAAGATCGTGTCCCGCGAAGCGGTCAGCCAGTCAAAAATTGATACAGATAAGGATGGGCTACCGGACGCATTAGAAAAGTATCTTGGCACTAACCTAAACAAGAAAGACACTGACGGCGACGGTTATGATGATTATACGGAACTCAACACTAATACCGATCCATTGGGTCCAGGAAATTTGAAGACTACCAGTAGCTATTAAGGAATGACAGAAAATCGCCTGGTATCAAATTCCTTATCCATATCACCTCATCACCGAAATACTAGCCGTCAATTCACCAGTCGAGCTCGCTGTTATACGACCATTCGTGTCGCGGATGATCTCGTAGCCAGTATTGTACGAATCGATGGAATCAAACTTGGCGTCGGAGATCGACGGGTCGAATGGTAGAGCCGATATATAGTCCGGTACCAAACAGTATGCTATATCGCCAGCATCACTACGAGTCCCACTACCCTTCACGACAGTCCAGCTAGTCGGCAAAACCCTCGTCGTACCACTGCACACGAACGCGCCCTTGTGCTCTGCCATATTCTGATGAATGGCATTCAAGATCGCGTTTACATTACTCGTGCGCTGAGAATCACGAGCTAGCTTGAATTGGCGGGACGGGTTTACCGCAACCAGGACAACGGTCGCCAGGATGGCGATGATACCGATGACCACGAGCACTTCGATCAATGTGAATCCTTTGTTTGTTTTTTTCATATATTTTAATTAATAATAATTCCACTACCCCCAAAAGAGTGGTACGGTCAGCATATCAAAGTGGCGATAAAGATCTGATGAATTTTCGATGAAGATTTGATAAAGAAAAGATCAAATTTTGATAAAGAAATGATAAAGAATATCCGACAGGGCTAACCTCCATACCACCGCTCTATCTATGGCCTGATCGAGAAATGTCAGAAATCGATGAAGTGGCATCGACAGTTACGTGACCTGAGAAATCATTATTCACATACACATTACAACCAAATTCGGATAGAAATGTGGCACCAGACATGTAGAAGTCTCTAGCGATCATAAGTTGAACAGTATCTAAACAGGCTTCGAGGTTATAGGTGGTTTGCGTTCGACGCTCTCTCCGATAGGTCAGATCAGAATACGTCATAGCTGACGTCAGAGTCACCAACGCAAAGGCCATCACCCCAGTTACGAGGAGGATAGTAGCGATCATCGCTACAAAACCGCGCACCCTAATAGGCTTCTTCGATGTCATGTGAAAGTTTGATGTTCTGGTAATCGATATCGACCGCGAATTGCATGAATCCGAACAATAGTAATGACAGTAGAACCATGTACAACATCGTTTCAATGAGCGTCAGGCCACGATCATACATTTCGCGTTCTACCCTTCGAGACTGTATTTGATAGTGGTGGTGCATATTCATAGGTGATGATCGCGAACTATTCTGATCTCGTAGATAGCCGGTGAAGTTTTCGATAGGACATATATCACGTCGCGATAACAGGTCATGACCTGTGGTGAAGTTGGCAAAGAAAACTTTTGTATAGAACTGGCACTGAGGCTCCTATCGAATATCATGAACTCCTCGCCAGCCTTTCTCGAGATGAGGTATGTGTGCCCTCGATCGGCGACAATGCCATAGACGCCACCTGGCATGTCCGTAGATACGTAACTAGATAGGTTCTCCTCGCTCGATGTTGAGAATACGAATGCCTCATGATCGGGAGTAACGTTATAGCCACCCGACGTACGCCCGAAATTGAGACCATTTTCAAAAAGTGAAATAGCCTGCCCCTCCTGACGTTGCCAACCGGATGGGCTGAAATCTCTGATGACTAAGAGACCAGAAGGGTCGCGAACATCGACCAGTCTCAATTGACCTTGCCCTGCGGTCGCCATGTAGGCAGTACCGTTGTGAACATATATATCACTCACCCTACTACCTATCTCCATACCGGATATTTTATTCGGCGTCGCTGGGTCAGTAATGTCGATGATGGAAAATTCATCACCAACCCACTTCTCAGTTCCCAGATACACCTCGTGGTCATGATAGGCGATGCTACTACCCAGTGGTGGAGTGTCAGTAGCATGTAATAGAGGTACTTTGAATCTCCTTACCAATGACAGATGCTGTGACTGGTCCATCTGGATCACGTGTAATTGTGCGGCGGTAGATATGGCCGCGGCGTATATATGCTTCCCAGCGAGAGCGAATGCAGCTATTCCAGGACCAGTGTTGATCGATGAAATCATTGAAAATATCCCCGTCGACCTGTCTAGATGTAGAACGTATAGGTCTGGATCACTCACTACATTCGGATTCGCACTTATATAGAATGCATCACCTCTCACTTCTAGATCTGTGAGCGGTATTGATGGATCCAGGGGCAGATCTCGAGTAGTTACATTCTTGCTCAAACTATATGTCGACGTGCTCTCGGCCTGCTTCTGTATCCAATCATATGATCCGATAGTGCTACTATCAGTGAAATCCTCCGAACAGAGTGCCGACTGATCCAGTGACTCGATAGGCGTGCCCACGTCCGCCCTAACTATCATGAACGGTATAGTCGATGATCCTGTTTCGATCATATCGTTCCCATACGGTCTGTCATATATATCTCCTGATGAATTCGAGAGATCAGTCTCGTATCTATCGAGCAATTCGTTTCTCGCTTTCGCACGGTCAAATATGTCTCTCGAATATGATGACGACTGAGCTATGACGACGATGAATATGAGACTCAGCGAAAGAGCTAGGATGATATCTATGAGAATCATTCCCCTTTCATGTATTGGCACACCTTTTTGGGGAGAGAAGTGATTTTCAGTGTTGTAATGCTTTCGATATATCATATATGGGCATGAGTATTGATAATGCTATAGATCCGACGACGACGCCGAGACATATCATCATGAGCGGCTCGATGAGTGAAGTCAGCTTCTTTAATGAATGCTCGATGTCGCGGTCGAGAATATTGGCGGCACGTATGATAGAGACACCGAGAGTTCCTGAGAGTTCCCCGGCAGTAACGAGCGCGACCACGTATGGTTCCATCTGACTTTTTTCCAGAGTATTCCCTAGCGAGAGACCTCTAGATAGACCCTCGGCTCGTAGAGCCAATGTTTTCTTTATCGGCAGAAATGTTATGAAGAAAACCGAATCACTGAAGGCTTTGAATACTGACGATCCACTATCTATGAGTGATCCCAGTGATCTGAGAAATATCACAATATTGAAATTCCGAAACAATTTTCCTAACAATGGTACGCGGCATAGGACTGATTGTACGAAACATCTGAACGGTGCATTTCTCCTATATGTAATGAAAAGCGCGACGATGAGAACTGTGAGAATTATCAATATGTACAAACCTGCATGTACCAATACGTTCGATGAGTAGATCATCAGTCTCGTCAAGAGTGGTAACTTTACATGCAATCCCTGTAACATCGGGACGATCTGTGGCAGTACGCCGCGTATCAACCCCAAGACAAAGACGATCGAGAATAGTCCTATGACACTAGGATAGATCATCGCGCCAACACATTTCTTTGTCAGCTCCTCCTGTTTCTCTATACTCGTTCTCACGGTATTTATCGCCGACACCAATCCCCCCGCCGTTTCTCCGTGAGAAATTATTCCCGCTAGAGTTTTTGAAAGTTTCATATATTTTACGAGCCCGCCAGAGAGTAGCGACCCCGACTCTGTGTGCACTATCAATGCTTCGACATCTACTCTATGCGACTTTGTGACTCCTACTTTGCACAATTTCAGTGCTGCATCGATCGCCAATCCTGACGTCAGATACAGTTCTAGTCGCTCGAAAAATATCGCCTTGTCTCGTGCATTCCAGTTCTTGTGGTGATGTAATTTGGGAAATTTCATACTTCTATACATTCAATACCCTCAGAACTTCCTCCCTCGAAGTTATGCCCCACTCGACCTTTTCCATGCCATCCTCGATGATGGGACAGAATCCATCGACCAGTGCGTGATCGAACAACGCAGCAGCAGTCGATTTTGTCGATATGAGACTGCGCATCTCACTATCTATCTCACATACTTCGGCGATGACAGAACGACCTTCATAACCAGTATCACGGCATTTCTCACAGCCGAGGGCGAAACATTCTCGACACATCGTCCTGACCAGCCTCTGTGCCACGATCAGACGCAGAGTCGAAGCCAGCAGGTAGTGATCAACACCCATATCGACCAACCTAGGTATCGCTTCTATAGCCGAGTTCGTATGTAAGGTCGACAAAACCAGATGACCAGTCAACGCTGTATGTACGGCGACTCTAGCTGTTTCACTATCACGTATCTCGCCTACCATGATGACGTCCGGATCTTGACGCAGCGCAGATCGGAGCCCACTTCCAAATGTCACGCCCTGAGCATTACGGATGTGTACTTGGCGGACTCCAGGAATCTCATACTCGACAGGATCTTCCAATGTGATGATAGACAATGGTTCTCGAGCCTTGAGAGACAAACAAGTATGCAGTGTTGTAGTTTTGCCAGAACCAGTCGGACCAGTTACCAGTATGAGACCGTTGGTATTTTTCATAGCATCATGCATCAGTCGCACATGATCTGGAGTAAACCCGAGTTTGGCGAATGACAGATCCGTACTAGTAGCCGCAGGTAGTAGTCGGATAACGGCATTCTCGCCATGATATGTTGGCATGAAGGATATGCGTATGTTGCACTCGAGACCGTCCAACACTGTCCGCCACCGACCATCCTGTGGTACGGCATGTATGTCTGTTCGTGCGCCGGAAAGGATCTTTAGTCTAGAGATCATCTCGTCATGCAGTCTCCCTGGTATCGTACCGACCTCACCGATCTGCCCATCGACGCGAAACCTGATGACAGTATCGTCCCTCCTAGGGTCACAATGTACATCCGACGCCCGTACACATGAGGCGAAATTCAGAACTTGGTCGATCGCTTCGGCCGCAGTATGTGGATCGACCGGAAAATGTACCGAAAACTTTTCAGATGAATTGTCTATATCCGTTTTTGTATTCATACGAACATCGTATCAGACAGGAGATAAAGATCTGATGAATTTTCGATGAAGATCTGATAAAGAAAGGATCAAATCTAGATAAAGATCTGATAAAATCCTGATGAAGATCCGATGAAGATTTGTCCATGACTTTTCCCCACCATACAACTTTGCATTATTCAACTTTCATGATAATATCATACGCGGATGTTCTTTCTTACAACTAGAAAGAGCAAGGAAAATCGACTAACACAAAGGAATCGTATATGGCAAAATTGTCCGATACCCACACAGGGAACGCGGTTGGCAATGGATCACATGGCACGACCTCCGGCGTCACAACAGGTCAGTTACCCACATATAAGCACGGCTGCAAGCTTCAAGGAAACAGCTGCCGCCTGAGCACATTAGGACTCATACTAGACAATATGCGTGCCCGCCACTCCAACGAGTGCCGGCAGAGATCATGAATGCAAAACTATCTAAACATAGGAGTCCGCATTCGCGTAGGAATTCGCGTCACAACGTGAGTTCTCTCAAAGGTCACCCTCCGTCCGCACACAAGTCACTGGTTCCTAAGATGGATAATAGCGACGAAGCGTGGAAGGAATCATTTCTCACAGGCTACACAGTTGATCCGAAAATTGCTGCCGCAGTGGCAATGTTCTGATCAGTTCGATCGATACCCTACACCCCCGCGCGCTACGAGCCGCGGGGGTTTTTCATACACTTTTTCCACCTTGACTCCAATACCATTTTTATGCTTTACTTACAGCATCGAGCCAGAGGCTCTTATTTTAATCCTCCAATATCACGCCAACTCCCATGGAAATCAGAAATATCGCCATAATAGCCCACGTCGACCACGGCAAAACAACCCTCACAGACGCCATCATGACCCAATGTGGTCATGGAGATGAAGGAACGATGGATTCCAACGCCCTAGAACAAGAGCGTGGTATTACGATATATGCCAAGAACACCTCCGTTAATTACAAAGGTACCAAGATCAATATCGTTGACACTCCTGGTCACGCGGACTTTGGATCAGAGGTTGAACGCGTACTTCGCGCTATCGACGCAGTCTTACTCGTCGTCGATGCTCAGGAAGGTCCGATGCCTCAGACACGCTTTGTGCTAAAGAAATCACTAGAACTAGGTCTGAAACCTATCGTCGTCATTAACAAGATAGACAAGCCTGCCGCCAATCCTACCCGCGTTCACGATGAGGTCCTGGAGCTTTTCATGGAACTCGGTGCGCATGATTCTCAGATCGACTTCCCTACGATCTACGCCATCGGCCGCACCGGTGTGGCAAAAAAGTCATTAGCTGATGATTCGAAAGATCTCACACCTCTCCTTGACACTATATTGGAGTATGTACCGGCGGCTAATAGGACAGGTAGTACAGCAGTTTCCGGAAGTCCTGCGGAACTCACTTCGCAAAACCGTAAGGTCTTGCGGTCCGGCCAGGAGGAGTCCTCAGACCTAACGGTTTTAGCTCGTTCAGACAGTCCTCGGACTCCCGAAAACTCTGTACCGTCCGCCCTCACCGCCCAAGTATTCAATCTAGGCTATGATAACTTCCTCGGCCGTCTCGCCGTTTGTCGTATATATTCTGGCACGATCAAGGATGGACAGAACATATGGATCAAGGATGTCAGCGGCAAATCATTTACAGGCAAAGTTACGAAACTATTTACATTCGAAGGAAAGAAACGTCTAGAAACACCCCAAGCAGAAGCTGGAGACATCGTCACAGTCGCAGGCGTGCCTGAAATATTCATCGGTGAGACGATAACTGACAGCGAGTCGATAGATCCATTACCAGCGATCAGTGTTGATGAACCAACGATCTCCCTCCAATTCCTCGTTAACAATTCCCCATTTGCCGGCAAGGAAGGCACTTTCGTCACTGGCCGCCAGATCCGTGAGCGACTCGAACGTGAGCTCGAAACGAACGTCGGGCTAAAGGTGGACTTTGGTGCAAATGAATACTTCACCGTTTTTGGTCGTGGAGAACTACACATCGGCATACTTCTAGAAAATATGCGCCGTGAGGGTTATGAACTACAGGTCTCTCAACCAAAAGTCATCATAAAGGAAGAGACAGGTGCAGATGGTAAAACGAAAACTCTCGAACCTTTCGAGGAAGTCATCATCGATACACCGCAGGAATTTTCCGGTACCATCATCGAAACATTGGGCAAGCGCAAAGGTATCATGTCCAACATGACCACACATGGCAATCAGGTGCGCATGGTTTTCGATATCCCCACTCGAGGTCTCCTAGGATATCGCAATGCTTTTACCATCGACACCAAGGGTGAAGGTATCATGTCGAGTCGTGTCACAGGTTTCAGAGATCACGTTGGTGAGATCGAGAAACGCGAAACAGGCTCTATGACTTCTATGGTTTCTGGCAAATCATTTGGTTTCTCTCTATGGAATCTCCAGGACCGCGGCAGACTATTCATCATTCCTGCTATGGATATATATGAAGGTATGGTCATCGGCGACACATCGAAAGGTGATGACCTCGAGGTCAATCCTTGTAAGGGCAAACAGCTTTCAAATATGCGTTCATCCGGAAAGGATGAGGCGCTAACATTGGTGCCACCATTCATCTTGAGTATAGAACGCGGCCTAGAACTGATGCGCGATGATGAATACCTAGAGATCACCCCGAAAAATATCAGACTTCGCAAGAAGTTTCTCACCGAACTAGATCGAGCAAGATCGAGAAGGAAGGATTTGTAAAAAAGGCGCTGTGATAAGCAGCGCTTGGACATGTATATATCATACTAATTCGATGCGGGGATTCGCGGATCGATCTTCCGACGGACCTCGATCTTGTGTGAGGAGAAAGCCTGGTCATTCTTGGCAGAGCAACGGCAACTTTCGCATCGTTTGATCGCTTCTTCGAGCGCCTGATAGAATGTTCTGACTTTCGCCAGAACATCTGAGTCCACGAGCATCCATTCATCCCATTGATCCGTGAGACTTTGTAATGGACCGACGGCCGTCAGACAAACGTTGGCTAGAACGCAAGTATGCAAATTTTCTTCATTCATAAAAAAGAACTGTGTAAGGGATTGTTTCATCAAGGATAGCGCTGTCCAGGTAATTGTCAACGACAGTTATCAACAGCTATCCCCTCACAGAGACATGAGTTCAGCTACTAGCCTATCGCCGTTCTATTTATCGATAGAGCGAAGGCGCCAGTACCCAGATCTACCCCTATTCTCTGCGCCAGTGAACGCATATAGGTACCACTCGAACATCTGACGAGTAATCTGATGACTGGAGAATTTGAGACGCCACCTTCCTTACAGTCCTTACAGTTTTTGCCACATAGGGAATCTGAGACGCCATCTTCCTTACAGTCCTTACAGTTTTTGCCACGTAGGGAATTTGACGAAAAATTCGTCAAAACTTCCCGCCACCGTTTCCCTATCACCTCCTGTCGGAAATCCCCTTTTACCAGATCAATATTCCCGACCATTCTCGCCAGCAACCCCTCTGCCGTGATAGTCCCAGTATCTATCACTCGAATAGAGTATATTTCCACCTCTCTCGTCGGCATAACTTCTGGCAATGCACCACTCCTCGCCAGTTCGTGCAGCTGCCGTCCATTTACTGTTTTCGACGAATACGGCGGGTATTCCTGAGCAAATTTCCCCACATATTTCTGCAACCAGTCCTGCGCCGGGTAAGCCCACAGATCATTTACACCCTGCGCATCCTGAACGATTCCCAACGCATCATAGGTATCTGTCGAGATACCTATCAGGATTTCAACCTCATACTCTTTGTCCATGCCGAGATATTTTTCCTTGTCCTTACATTCATCACCTATCAAGATCAAGATTTTCCCCTCCGCCATAGGATCCAGTCGTCCAGCATAGGTCATCGGCACATTTTCCCAAGTATATCCGGTGACACAAGCCTCCGATGTACGTATCTTTCCTGCACGAAATCTCTCCAACGCCTCGAGAGGCGTCTCGCCTACCAACTTTTCTATGATCTCGGACATAGGGTGATGTTAGCACGAATCACGATACGCTTCAGCCAATGCAATATCCAATGCAATATCCAATGTAATATCCAGCGATATTTTACCAACGATATTTAACTTTTAGATTCTCCAACTTCCTGCTACAATGTATACATGGCAGATAAAGCCAAAAAACTCAATACTGAGGCCTACAAAGGCGTTCGTGATTTCTTTCCGAAAGATATGTCTGTGGAAAAGAGCATTTTTGGCATCTGGAGAAATGTAGCCGAGAAATACGGTTACGAGGAATACGGTGCATCCGTACTGGAACCAGCTGAACTCTATCGTGCAAAATCCGGCGAAGAGATCGTCAACGAACAAACATACACCTTTACAGATAGAGGTGATCGCGAAGTGACACTGCGCCCAGAGATGACACCAACAGTCGCACGCATGGTCGCCGCCAGGAAACGTGAACTGGTATTCCCTCTACGCTGGTACTCGATCCCAAATCTATTCAGATACGAACAACCACAGAGAGGACGAGTTCGAGAACATTGGCAGCTCAATGTCGATATTTTTGGCATAAATTCTATAAACGCAGAGATCGAGGTTATCAACATCGCCTATGACATCATGCGGAGTTATGGTCTCAAGAATACTGATTTTGAGATCCGCGTGAACAGTCGCAGACTGATGAACTATATTATCGGCGAGTTTTTCGGCACGGACGAGGTTTCTATAAAGAAGATAACCAAACTGATCGACAAGAAAGACAAGATGCAGCCAGAACTATTCAGTATCGCTGTCCGAGACGTATTCTTCTCCGCACGTGACACTATCAAAAACCCGATGGGTGGTAGCAGTTCAGAAGCACCGAGTCCTGATGCAGCTACAGACGGACTGCTCACACTACTCAACTCTGGCAATTTCGCAGAGTTCGCTTCCAGATTGCCTCAAACTGTCGATGAACATGTCGGACTAAAGGAAGTCCGCGAAGTCATAGCTGGACTAGAGAATCTAGGTATCACCAACGTCAGATTTGATCAGACACTGATGCGTGGTTTCGACTATTACACTGGGATCGTATTCGAAGTGTTCGATCTGAACCCAGCGAACCGTCGCGCCGTCTTTGGTGGAGGCAGATATGACGATCTGCTCGCATTGTTCGGTAATGAGAAAGTCTCCGGAGTAGGTTTCGGTGCCGGCGACGTCACAGCCCGCGACATCATGGAAACGTATGGCAGATTACCCGTATGCGCCGCTCCAGCAGAGATAGCTATATGTATAGTTGGAGAACAGAATATTCCCTACGCTATGGATGTTGCACAGGAACTGCGTGAAAAAGGTACCCGAGTGATGGTTGATTTTTCCGGCAAGAAACTCGGCGATCAGATCAGCAACGCGGACAAACGTGGTGTAGCGAAAGTGATATGCATAGGAGATGAGGAGGTGAAGACTGGTAAGCTGATAATAAAGGACTTGCAATCAGGTAATGAAATGGAAATGGCGGCAGATAAACTTCCAGGTACGGTCGACGAGAGTCGATAGTGTAGTGATGATTTCAAATTTGATTTTGTAACGGCATTTTCCATTTTTACTTTTCCATTTTCCATTATCTACCATGCGTAAAATAACATTCGATATCGAAACGAAGAACTTTTTTCAAGATGTCGGATCCAATGATCCTGTAGATCTAGATATTTCTGTGGTGTGTATTCACGATTCCCTCGACGATAGCTATCAGAGTTTTCTGGAGAAGGATTTCAAGAAGCTCTGGCCGATCATCGAGCAGGCTGATATTCTGATCACCTGGAACGGTGACCATTTCGATATTCCATTACTCAACAAATACTATCCGGGAGATCTGAAGAAGATAAAGAGTCTCGATCTGATGAAAGAGGTTCAGAAAACTCTAGGTAGACGCCTGAAGCTCGACAGCGTCGGCGAAGCGACTCTCGGTAGGAACAAATCTGGTAATGGCGCTGACGCCGTGGAGTGGTGGAGAACTGGCGAGATAAACAAGATCATCAAGTACTGTATAGAAGATGTCAGACTGACGAAGGATCTCTATGATTTCGCGGTGCAAAATGGTCATCTAAAGTTCAAAGATTTTGGCAACCTGAAAGATATCAAACTCGATACTTCCAGTTGGGAGGTTCCCGCATCATCTGCGATGACTTATACATTGCCGTTTTAGGATGCGAAGTTATTGCGGGGAGAATATTTCGGCTTATCCATGATAGTTTATATGATCAAACCTCTGCCGCCAGAACCTTCCTCGGCTCCGCACCATTCGCGGGACCGATAACTCCCCTATCCTCGAGCAGATCCAGTAATTTAGCAGCTCTAGAATAACCTATGCCGAGTGCACGTTGGATGAATGACGTAGACGCATTGCCTCGCGAAACTACCAGCTCCCTAGCCGGTTCATACATTTCGTCATTATCCTCTAGAGACTGCCTATTCATAGCATCAAATGCGCTCGCCACTAGAGCTCCCAGATCGATGCTATCTACAGTTTGCTCTTCATATTGTTCACATGCTGTTTTTACTATCGATTTCGCCTCCTCGTATGTGAACATATTGACCTGTCCACGAATAATATACTTCTTACCATCCCGGAATAGCATATCTCCAGGACCGTGCAGTAGACACGCCTCAGTAGTACCTATGACGAGTCTGGCATCAGCCGTCGCTGACATCTGTAAAGCTATACGCGCACTCATAGCACTTTGCAATTCTTTGCCAAACATCTTCGTATTGACCCTAGTTGAAGTGATGATGAGATGAACTCCGACAGAATGGCCAGTTTCTATGACTCGCAATATGGCAGATATGGTTTCCTTTGGATATGTTTGTTCTAGGCTGGATAGGTCGTCTATGACAATAACTATTCGTGGCATAGTCTCTGGTAAAACGGGCTTCTCAGGATTCGATAGAACAGGCTCTAATACATTCTTATAATACATACTGATATCTTTGCAATGACAATTCTTCAATGTACTAAACCTTCGATCCATCTCTTTGCTAGCCCATTTCATGGCCAATATCGCCTTCTTTGGGTCGATGATCACTGGCGTAAGGAGATGAGGGGTACTGTTATATACACTGAGCTCTACACGTTTCGGATCGATCAGGATACATCGCAATACATCTGGATCATTGTTAGCGATCAGTGTACTCAAGATATTGTGTAATACAGTAGACTTGCCCGATCCAGCCATCCCAGCGATGAATATATTCTTCAGTGTGACAAGGTCGATCACGAGATCATGGCCATATTCGTCTTTCGCAATGTTTACTTTTAGGTTTGTTTTCATAGGTTTATTATATATGGTTATTTCCTTGTTTATAGGTTTTTTCATAAAGGCTGGTTACGTGTAACACACTAT
Organism: uncultured bacterium; assembly: GCA_903837075.1. GTDB lineage: Bacteria > Patescibacteriota > Minisyncoccia > Phycocordibacterales > PALSA-1337 > C7867-002. The sequence goes on from CAILTI010000030.1 coordinate 28,374, forward strand.
ACTATGGATTGCATTTCTCCACATTATCTAGCACCCTGTTCTTCCACCAAATCAGTAAAATACTTCCAGATGATATACATGATCTCCGTATCATATTTACAATACTCTAGCATTTCGAGTCTCTTCTTTTCAACTTCAGTACCAGTTAATTCCCCTACTGATATTTGTCTGTAGGCTTCTATAGCATCTGTACCATTCTGCACCCCGAGGTTCTTGTATGAGAAATCAGGCGCGATGACAGGCTGTACCTTCTTGATCGAAGCGCTTCCTCTGAAGCCGTGATGGACATAGTATTGATCATGCACGATACCCATGAGGTCATATGTACGTAGAACTAGATCATTCAGGAAGTCCCTATCATCCTGTAGTGACATGAGGTTTGCCAGCTCATGATTGCGAGAGTTCTCAAAATTTTTGTACCATGAGATAACTGTTCCGACCTTGCCTATATTTTTGCGTAGACTTTCCACTATCTTCTGAGCTGGGTCACCTTCTAGGATGATACATTCTAAATGCTCAGGTTTGGAATGTTTGTCTCTCAATATATGCAGTGAGTACTGGAATACGATATGCTGGTACGGATGGTATCCGTCAAATGGTGGGATAGCAGTCGGATATGTTTCGTAGTCTAGGAAATACAGTGGAAACCGCAGCGAATCCAATTCCCTCTTTATGGCATCGATATCTACTATAGGCTGCTGGGATTTGTGCACTCTGACTTGATTGAGTTTTCTCGGTTTACTCGGTTCCTTACCTTTCGTGGGCTTCTTGGGCTTGAGACGGTCATCTTCTAGTACGTGAGCTATATCGATCGTACCCTCAGCCAAAAGCTCCGCCAAATATGCCTTGCTGTTTCCTATCTTATATAGATCATGAACGCTGTACGCTGGTACAGTAGGATTGCTGATACCAAATGAAGTGCAGTGTGCTGAACGGCCTCGAGTATAGTAACAAGAGCAATTCCCGACTGGTTCATTTTCTTGTGAGAGATATTCGTAAGCACTAGTCATGTGCGTCATCGCGACTGATAGGAATGTATCATTGATAGACTCAGTCTTGTCAGTTATCTCAAATAGTTTCCCGAGATCGAGTTTACCCATACGAACATAATGTTTATCCAGTCGGACGAGGTATTTCTTATTGAAATCAACTCCACACAGTTTCGCCACATTTGTCTGAAATGCCAGGTCGTATTCGTACTGTAGTTCCTTCTTTTTGTTCACCTTCTTGGGTTTGCCGTCTTCCTCCTCATCCTCGTCAAATACGCCACATTCTTCCTGACTGGTAGTCGACGACATCTTTATCTCGTATATGTCATAGGCGCTAGCTTCAGGATTCCATTTCAGAACATCGCATGCCGCCAGATATTCATCTGTGCTAAATACTGCCTGATATATGACAGGATGATGTTCACTGATCAGCTTCTTGGTCAGTTCCTGCGCACCAGCGCTCCTCTTTTCTATCAAATAACCGCCAGAAAACAAACCTCGTGCCAATTCCTCCACATCATTTCCCATAACACCCAAAGCCTTCTCGAAAGCGGATATCTCAAACTTGCGGTACTCCTCAGGCTTGTGCCATTTTATCCAGACGTTTTTGGCACATTCGCGGTATAGGATGAAGTCGGTTTTGGTGAGGTGGGTAGACATTGTTATATATTGCATAATAATCTCAATAAGCTATTCTAACTATTTATTAATCTTATTTACCACAAACTCAAATACACGTTCCTGAACAAATTTTTTCAATTCTGGACTCTTATCGAGTTTTTGATAAAGACTAAAGTGATCATCCAACATATCAACCAATTCATCTTGAAATAGTTCGTTGAATTTTAATTTCGCCGCATCTTTACTATTATTCATCACAGATCCCTGCAAGGTGTCACTTTTTAATAGTCTCATCGTAATACTGTTCAAAATTATTTTGTCCTTATCATTAAAATCTGTTCCGTATCTTTCATTAATCTCCTTAATAATTTTAGACAGAATATCCCACTCGTCAATATCAAATGATTTACTATCACCTGTTCCCATAGGATCAATAGTGCCTTCAGAATTTTCCAAAGTAATTGATGTACTTCCTCTCTTCTCAATCTTGTACGTTTCCATATCTATTGCTTCGAGTACCTCATATGGAAGTGGGTTCTCTCGCTTTGGTAACTTTCTGATCAAATACTTCAGGAATATAAATAACTTCTCAAGCTGTGGGTCCTCGAAGGTTACAATTTGTGAAATAAATGCGTACTTCTTGAGGTAATCAAATACGGTTGTTTTGAAACTCTCCATTTCTTCTTCTGTAAGATTCTCATCATTGATTCGAGAAACTACTCCATCAATAATGTGATTGAGTTTATCCGGTGTTGCTTTGGCGTATAGCTCATCAACAAAACCATTCACTTCAAAGTCAGTAAAGAATTTAAATCCACGTACATCACGTTCTAAGTCATGGAGGATGTTTGGATCAGTAGCTTCTGATAATACCGTAGTTGTGTAGTAGGGTTGGAATGATTCTTTTATATCATCAGTTTCATTTACAAAGTCGAGCACGAATGTATCATCCTTGCCATACGTTGTTCTGTTGAGACGAGACAATGTCTGAACCGCACCAACACCACCAAGCTTCTTATCGACATACATCACTGAAAGTAATGGCTGATCGAATCCTGTCTGGAACTTCTCTGCAACAATTAAGAATTTATATTCATCATTTTTGAATTCTTCAGCTGTCTGACGTTCTGGGACCTTATTCATTTGACCTTCTGTATATTCAAGCTTGGTATCAATATCTTTGACGGTACCAGAAAAGGCTACAAGGGCTTTATGTCCATATCCCTTTTCCTTGAGATACTTATCAAAAGCAAGCTTGTATCGCACAGCATGAAGTCGTGACTTAGTTACCACCATAGCTTTTGCTTTACCAGCAATAAGTGAAACAATCTTCTCTTCAAAATGTTCCACCATTATCGCTGTCTTTTTATCGATAGCATGCTCGTGTCGTTCAACATATCCAACCATTAGTCTTTGAGCTTTCTTTTTATCAAACTCTGGATCGTCTTCAACTTTTTTCAAAAGTCCAAAGTATGTCTCGTATGTTGTGTAATTCTTTAGCACATCAAGAATAAACTTCTCCTCGATAGCTTGCTTCATTGAGTATAGAGAGAACGGACCAAATTTACCTGTAAGTGGATCTTCTGTTCCAAAGAGTTCAAGAGTCTTTTGTTTTGGTGTTGCGGTAAATGCAAAAAAGCTTAGATTTGGTGATGCAACCTTTCGAGCTTTCATACGTTCAATGATTTGGTCTTCTACAGTCTTGAATGCTTTCTCTTCGTTCTCTGTTTCTTTTTCAGCCTCATCAAGTGTTAGGACCTGACGTAAATCAGCCGCAGATTCACCAGACTGTGATGAGTGAGCCTCGTCAATAATCACAGCAAATTTTTTACCTTCCACCTTGTCTACGGCATCAACTATTACTGGGAACTTTTGCAAAGTGGTAGTAATAATCTTGACCCCTGATTCAAGTGATTCTTTGAGTTCCTTACCGCCATTTTCAATATGCTTAACCAAGCCCGTGATCTGACTAAAGCTATCAACTGTATTTGAAAGCTGTCTATCAAGTACACGACGGTCCGTAACCACGATTACACCATCAAATATATTCTTTCCTTCGTCATTGTGTAGTTCTGCAAGACGATGAGCGGTCCAAGCGATAGTATTACTTTTACCGGACCCTGCACTGTGTTGAATAAGATAGTTTTTTCCTGAGCCATTCTTCTGTGCATCAATCACAATATTCTTTACTGTTTCGAGTTGATGATATCGAGGAAATATGATCTTTTCTATCCTAGTTACTCTTCCATTGTCTCCTATTTTCTCTTCAGTCACTTCCTGTATAAAGTTTCCAAGCAAATCAAATACGCTGTCTTTGGACCAGATCTCTTCCCAAAGGTAATAAGTCTTATATTTACCTTCAGGTGCCACAGGATTAACTGAAGAATTTTCACTTCCTTTATTGAATGGTAAGAACCGTGTAGAAAGGCCACTAAGCTGAGTGGCCATGTGTGCCTGCTCGGTATCTACAGCAAAGTGAGTGAGGCATCGTTTGAATGATAGAAGTTTTTCTTTCTGGTCTCGGTCCGTTTTGTATTGAGATATGGCATTGATAACATTTTGACCAGTAAACTGATTTTTGAGTTCCGTTGTAAAGAGTGGGAGACCATTTACAAAAATAACCATATCAATTGAATTTTCATTCTTGGCACTGTATTTTACCTGACGCATTACACTTAAAATATTTCCAGCATAATCTGCAAGTGTTTCTGGGTTCTTGTCATTCTCAGGCTTCCAATATGCTAGGCGAATATTTACTCCTCGATCCTTTACACCTTCACGTAAGACGCTCAATAGACCGCGAGAAAGAAGCTCTTCATCTAGTCTAGCTAAGAATCTATTAGCCACATCACCACCGTATTGTTCAACTAATTTGTTCCAACTATCCTTTTGGGTAGTCTGAATAAACTCGAGAACCAACTCTGTATCCATACAAAGGTCTTTGTTATATGAGGAACTTGGTCGTGATCTATATTTATGTAGACTCACCAGCTGTTGCTCGATGAATTCTTCAAATCCTGATTCTTTTGTGTTTGTTTTTGTGGTCATAAATTTATTTTATTTTTTACAATCCTTCTGTTTTGTGCGTAACCAACTTAAAATTTCAGAGGAAAGTATTTCTGGTCTTTGTGTTTCAACCAACTCAAAGAAGACCCAAAGATTGGCTTGATTATTATCTTTGTGTTTATTAAATAATATTTTAATATCTTCGTCTTTAAAGTATTTAAGTAGCAATTCCATTCCAGCAAAAAATACATCACTATTTGCGTAACTTCCTATTCTTGCGTGATTAATCCATGTTTTTAAAACTGAATTTAATTTTTTTTGACTAAAAGATTTAACTTCTCTGTTTATCGCATGGTCATATAGATATGGTTTAGATTCATTAAACCTATTATGTCTACCTGCATGCAATTCATTAATTCTCTTTTCAAGCATTGAATATGCTTCATATACATCATATTCAGTGTTC
>CAILTI010000031.1 GCA_903837075.1 uncultured bacterium
AGCGCCTGCGCGCTTTGCGTGTGGGAATCGAAAAGTCTGAGCATATTTTCAGACATTTTTATGGCTGAAAATGCGAAGACTGTACCGTTCCCGTAGGGAAAGATTCCCACCCCAGGCACAGAGTAAAAATATCACCGTTTTTTGGAGCTTTTGCGAGAATGTCATAAGGACTTCTGTAGCTCACCTGAGCGATTTTTCTGTCTTTCACAGAAAGGTTCCAAAGTAGTTCTGAGATGATATTCCTCTTTTCATAGTCCGGAGCCTTCAAGTAATCAGCAACGGCTCTACTGCCTTGCGTAAATATCTTTTTGATCGGTTCCAAGGTAGATACGGCTTGTTTGGATTTCATATCATTGATCTGTTTTTCCAGAGAAATGCGGTTGTTATGAATTTCAAGGATTTTAATATCGTAGATTTCCTTTGAAATTTGATCTGCTAGGAATGTATCGAGAAGTTTGGATTCTTTCGTCTTGAGCGATTCTAGCTGTTTTAGAAGCATGTCTAATGAACGATTGAGATATTCAGAATCAGCATCAATCTTTTCTTTGGCAGCGCGATACATGAGATCGATCTTTTGTTCACTGAATTGTAGCGGGGTCAATATTTCAGCGACTTTCTCATCAAGATATGTTTCTCGCATATATTTCCTGTGTTCCTCGCAATTTCCCTTGGCATTGGTGCAGTAGTAATACTGATGGCCCTTTTTGAGTGACGCAGTTAATGAACAGCCACATGTATCGCATTTCAGGAATCCTCTTAGTGGGAAGAAGTGCGTTTGTGGCCTTGGATGCAGCTTGCCTTGTAAGACTAGCTGAGCTTTGTCGAATAAATCTTTAGAAATCAGAGGTTCATGGTTACCCGGATAGTATTTACCATCACGAAGCATGAGACCGGTGTAGAATGGGTTGGTTATGATCCTGTGAATATGTCCGCGATATATCTTTTTGCCACAAGTGTTTCGCAGACCTTCGTTGAATAGAATATTGGCGATTTCCGTAAAGCTATGAATACCGGCGGCGTAAAGTTCAAACATACGAAGAACATATTTAGATCTTGAATGATCGATCGTGATTGATGCTGTGGCTTTGTCATTCAGATAGCCGAATGGTGCATGATTAGGCCAACCACCTTTTTCCAGTTTTGCTCGATTGCCACGCTTCACATTGACGCTTAAATCTCTGCTGAATTGGTTAGCCATACCGAATTGCATTGCCATGATGAAGGCAGATTCGTTTGGTAAATGAGTAGCTTCATAAGTCCGGATTTCTTTGATAACGCCCTTTTGAAGCATATCCATGATGAGACCGCCGTCTAGAAAGTTTCGAGCGAGACGATCAAGTTTCCAACATAGGATAGCGTCGGCTTTTCCGTTTGTAATCATCTGAATAACTTCATTGAATATGGGACGACCGGCTTCTTTGGCGGTACGGCTTTCTTTGAAGGTTTTGATGACATTCAAATTAGACTTGCCGGCAATGTCGAGCAGTTCTTTTTCTTGTGAATCGAGCGAGAGCACTTGCTTGTCTTCTGAATCGGTAGATTTTCTACAGTAGAGAATATATTTCATATAGTTTTTAATGTTAGGTTAATAATTAGAATTAAGTTGGTGACATTTTACTCCCTGAAAATAGCTCGTGCAAATTTTGTAATATTTTCATGATGATTTCTGATATGTTTTCTTGGTAATCTCTCCCATAAATATGCTTGGTCGCGTCCATTCCTTGATCGGCTTTTCTTTTTCATATCGGCGAGCTAATTCTTTTGCCATTTTTCCTCGAACGACGATCTCTTTGGGAAAGCCATGCGATATCCGTAACATTCTCATGGCGTTGAATAATATCTGCTGTCCGCCTTTCGTTATGTACTTGCTGATGTAATACGCCAAGCGTCCAGAGCCATTAGTTTTTGTCGCATCCACGAAGCCCTCTCCCCATAATTTAGCGAGGGTGCGATCTTTTCTCTCATCTCCATGCAAAATACACCGTTTACCTTGGCGCGTATCGCCGAGAGACAGCGGCACGTTAAAGAGTAGGCCATGAAAGTGGATCCTGCCTCGGGGTGAGAGTTCAGGAATAAATAATGACTGCGCAAGAGGATATTTAGCTCGCAACCGCACTTGGAAACTGCGTAAGGAATCATTTGCATAGGAAGCGTCCGAAGCGTCTCCGGCAAAGGTGAGTGTGACCAAAAGCGGACATCCATACTCTTCAAGAGCAGAAAACACCCTCCGCACACATATCTGCCTGGTCCTTCGAATATTATCGGGTCGCCTAAGGCCGTATATGGAATTCCTTCGTCGCGAAGTGTGTACGCGTACTTTGCGCGGATGCGGTTCTTTCTCGATCTTGGTGATTTCAACGATTTCTCCATATTTCTTGTAAATGAAGTGCATAGAGAGTTACTTACAACTATGAGGGGATATCAAGTCAGGCGAAGCGCCGCCCGGAGCTCCGCATCCCGGGCCGGC
>CAILTI010000032.1 GCA_903837075.1 uncultured bacterium
TCGCATATGGGTGTGTGGAATGTTTTCACTGTGGGGTTGAGAGCACTCAATACGAAACTTGTTGAGTTGGAGAACCCGCCACCGAATACCCAAATAATGGTAGCATTTGAAAAAACTGTGAGAGAGAAAGCTGTAAATGTTGCGCCTGCATTTTGGCGTGTCGTATTACGCGAAGGCGAAATGGGTATCTGGCGTCAATTTCCTACATTGCCTCGAGTTATCTTAGCGCAAGTTACTCAATTGGCACAGAACCAGGCACAAATGTTTATGTTTCAAATGCCAGCGCCACCAGGAGGAAACAATGCTGGTAAGTCGGATCAGCATATCCCCAAGCGTCCTCGCATTAATGATGACCCTACTTATACCTCCTCTGTACCAGGGAAGTGTAATGGATGTGGTCGCCCAAGTCATTCGTGTCCTTTTGTCGGACACCCTGACTACAATGGTAGTAGATCCGTTGCATGGGTTGATTCATGGCAAGGAAAGGCTATTCGTAAGATTGATGTTAACATGCAATGTTTAGTCAAGCTTAAGAAACTTTCGCCTGACAAATTAACTATGGTGGAGCTAACTCCGAGTGATTGGGAGAAGATTCATCAACATGATAAATCAAGTAGCACCAATTATGGTGGACGTGGTGGTGGTCGTGGTAGCGGCGGTGGACATGATAAGGATTCTCGCGGAGGCGGCGGTCGTTCTTCTTATGGCTCTGCTGGCCGTACCGGTGGTCGAGGTAATTGGACTAACTCTAAAGGTGAGTTCTATTTGTTATCTCAGGATTCTGAGACGTTTACCATTGATGGTACCGTTTTATTCAATGACCTTAAGTTTTACTTACCTTGTGTATTATGTGACACTGGTGCTAGGCAAAACTTTCTAAACGAGGATATCGCAAAGCGGCTGGAGCAATTTGGAGCTCAAGTTGAAGCAGACCCGATAAAGGTTCGCGGCGCTTTTGGTAGTAGGATGAGTACTGGTAGCATAAGTAATTTGATTGTAACACTAAAAAAAGACTTCTCTAATGATTGTTTTTCTATAATACTTCAAGTTATTGTAACACCATGTTTACCCTTTGACCTTGTCATTGGTAGGGAAAGTATCAAAGTTAATAGCTTGGTACACCGTCTCCCATGCCAGTTCTTCGGATATGACGACTTACGGCAGTATTGTGAGCCTGGTTTTCTCAGTGATGGGTGTCGTCCCATTATGCTTCTTGGCCCTGAGTTAGCATCGCCCCAAGTCTCGGGATCAAAACCGGGAGTTCGCTTCTTGGCCGGGGGGGCTTATACAGTGACTCGAGTACCTATGTCGACAAGGGTTGTATCCAAGATGACTTTATTGGATATTCCAGTAGAGACCGGAGACGAGACCGTATTCTTAGAACAAGATGAAAGTCTATTTGGCTCTGATGCTCTGCATTCAGGCAACAGGATACCTGAGACACTCGGTACCACTAGTGGCATGAGAGACAGAGAGGCAGGAATGTGTCGCATTACACGTCCTGACGGAGTACAGTTTGATTTGTTGGTGGGAGGTAACGACTCTGATCAACGGAAGGTCCTGAAAGTACTGCAGGAGTTCAGCTCAGTATTTTCAGAAGAACTACCAAGCTGTAAATCTAAATTGCCACCCTACTCTATCGAAGTCAATATGGAGAAATGGGCAGTGCCTCAAAATCGGCTAAGTCCGCGTATGCAGACTACGGCTAAGTTGGCAGAAATTCATAAGCAGATTGTAGCTTTAGAAGGCCAAGGAATAATAGAGAAGTCTAATGCGGCTTACTATTCACAAGTACACTTAGCACCTAAGGGACCTGACGCATGGCGCTTTTGCATTGACTATCGAAATTTGAACAATTGCACGGCTGCAGGAACCGGGTGGCCATTACCATACATACGGCAGGTATATGAGCGTATTGGTCATCATAACCCAACTATATTTGGAGTGATTGACTTTAAAGCAGGCTATCACCAGATAGTTCTAGCACAACGGTGTCGCGAATTATTCGCGTTCACCACCGCTTTTGGAATTTATCAACCGAAAACACTACCTTTTGGCCCGAAAGGAGCGCCATCATACTTCCAGATGTTGATGTGTACTAAGGTGTTGGTGGGTTTGATCTATTTGATTTGCGAGGTATATTTAGATGATATACTACATTGGGGTCAAGATATAGACAGTTACTGTAAGAATTTACGTACTATTCTACATCGGATTCAGCAGCATGCTCTGACGTTGAATCCGACCAAATGCAAATTCGGGTTAACATCTGTTACCTATGTGGGACATACTTTGGACGCCAGTGGAATATCTATTGATATGTCCAAAGTCGTTAAGATATTGAAATTTGCTAAGCCTCAAACTCAGAAAGAGTTGAAATCTTTTCTCGGGTTGTGTAATTATGTTCGCGATTACATTGCGGGTTATGCAGAGTACTCACGTCCATTGGACAAATTACTTGGCACTTATGAGCGCAAGAGGACACTTATTTGGACACAAGAGTGTGACTCTGCGTTTATAGGATTATGCGAAGCAATTAATAAGTCACAGAAATTGTTCTTCTTCAGGGAAAGGGCACCGGTATTTCTGGAGACTGATGCATCGGCATACTGTATGGGTGCATTCCTATATCAGTTAGTCGAGGGAAAGAAGTATCCAATCAGAATGATCAGCAAAGCCTTTACGGGTGCTCAACTACGTTGGCATACATACGATAAAGAGGGGTATGCTATCTTTTGGGCTTTCAGGGAGTTGGACTATCTTTTAAGGGATGTACACTTCACACTGCGTACTGACCATGAGAACTTGACTTATGTCAATAAGGCCGGTAGCGACAGAGTCTATCGTTGGAAATTATTATTCTTAGAATATGATTTCGACGTTGAACATTATCCTGGTGTACAAAATATTGCTGGAGATATATTGTCGCGTCAGATTCTCCACGATGACCATGAATCACCTGAGGTTGAGGCTGAGATAGCACACCTCATGATGCTGGAAGGGGAAACAATACCCGAGGATAAATACGCACTGATAAAATCTATTCATAACAAAGTTGCTGGACATTTCGGTGTTGAGCGTACAGTTAAGAAGATATTAGGGAAGATGCCTGGGATATGGGAACAATGGCCTGATTTACGCTTACACGTTCGTCAGTTCGTTCGAGCATGTCCAGCGTGTCAGAAAATGCGGCAGTTACTCCCAGCGATCCATACTAACCCATTCACTGTGAATTCATACCACCCGTGGGATGTCATTTCCATCGATTGTTTAACTGGTTTGCCGGCTACGGAGGATGGGTACACAGGGTTGTTGGTTGTGATTGATAACTTCACGAGATATCTCGAGTTGTACCCAATCAAAACACCATCTGAAGCTGAAGTCTTAGGTGGGATGATTCAACATTTAGGTCGTTACGGCGTTCCGGCAAAGATCGTAAGCGATTTGGGCAAGGAATTTGTTGCTAACATAATTGAGGGACTATTTCAAGTCTTACTTGTTGACCATGTTAAATCCATGGCTTATTCAAAAGAGGAAAACTCTATTGTTGAGCGTGCTAATAAAGAGACTCTGAGACATCTCAAGGCTCTTGTATACGATTCTAAGGTGTTAACTGACTGGAAGCGATATGTACCGTTGGTTCAACGAATATGTAATGCCGCTATTCATTCAGCTACTAATGAAACTCCGGTAAAATTACTTTTTGCGGGGGGCGTGAATCTTGATAGGGGAATATTTTCACACCTGCCTGAGGTTGATGAGGAGTCAACACAGAGCTTGAGTGAGTATGTCCAAACTCTAATGAATACTGAACGACTGCTGTTAGATTTGTCACATGACCATCAGGTTACAGTCGCTGCAGCTAACATACTAGCACGTACCTCAGCGACTCCTACGGAGTTTCCTGTAGGAACTTACGTGACAGTACAATATCCTGACACGCGTATGGGTCGTCGACCACCTACTAAATTACATATGCCGCTGAAGGGTCCATTCAGAGTAATCCGAATATCCCCTGATGGGAATAAATATGATGTATTGAACATTGTGAACCACGAGGAATATCGATTTCCGATAAACCGATTGGTAAAGTTCATAGTTGACGAAAGGAACGAGGATCCTTATGAGATCGCTATGCGTGATCATATGGAGTTTGAAGTCGAACGCATTGTCACTCATCAAGGGACAGTTCGCGACCGAAATAATCTAAAGTTTCTGGTTAAGTGGGCTAATTACCCAGAGGATCAGAATTCATGGGAACCATACAGTGCTCTTTTCGAGAAGTAGAATTCCTGCATGAGTATCTGATGGCTAACAGAATGAAGGTGTTAATTCCGCGACGATTCCGACATGATTTAGATTAAATACAAGGACATAGCAGATGGTTGTTCACCATGGGGAATACCTCATGGGCTTTTTCCCATACTAGCTTAAACATATATATAAAATATCTAACATGTGAGAATCTGGAATTTAATTACCATCGTATTAAACGACTATAGACCAAGTTACTAGCGTAGGTTTGTTAAACTTTGTCAAAAGTTTCCAGAGGAAGGGGAAGTGTAACGTAACTAGGTCTAGGTTAGGGTGTAGGGTTTAGGAGCAGAGGCCACGTCGCCCTGTTGCAGTTGTGATCTGGCATCAGTCACAACAACTTGTGACCTTGTAATATAACATAATAAGTGTTCACCCAA
>CAILTI010000033.1 GCA_903837075.1 uncultured bacterium
GGCCTGGGCAATTACATCTTCTGTCTGTACTTCGGCAAAGATCAAGTGAATTCTATTTGACTCAATACGGGAAACATTCAAGAGGTTCTTAACCAAATTTGCCAAGCGTTTGGATGATCCATAGATGTTTGTTAGATATCCAGAAAGTTTTTCGTTCAATTCCCCAGCCATTTTTTCATCTATGATCATAGAGAGATAGCCTTCAATAGCGGCAATAGGAGTATTGAGCTCATGAGCCGCCATGGACAAGAAATTGTCCTTGGCTGCATCCAGTTCTTCGAGGTGTGCATTGGCTTCATCTAATTTCTTAGCCAACACTTGAAGCTCTTCTTTTTGCTTAATCTCAACTTTGACAGATTTAATTAAAAGGTAGCTTCCATAAGAGACCAATAATAAAAGTCCGATATCTAGCCAGCGATTGATCTCTGATGTAGCCAAAAGTGTTTGGATAAAAATTGCGACTACAACTAAACCTACTGCCGTTTCAGTCAGGATAATTTTAATATTGAAGAGTTGATGTTTAGTGATGGCATAAAAAGTGAAGCCAAAAAGAAAAATCAGACTAAAAGCGTCAAAATTTGACAAATAATTATTACCCATAAATGAAGGAGAAATAACATCTGTAAAGATAATTAAAATTAACAAAATTGCAATGCCAATTAACATGTACTTCATCTTGATTCGTTCTAGAGCGGTTGATCTAATGTAATTAACAATTGCGATTATGATAGTAGATAAAACTAGAAATGCTAAGATTAAAGCGAATAATAAAAAATTTGAACCAGTATCGGGATTTCTGTATCCATTATCATATGTTATTGCTGTAATAGTGTTGGGTATAAGTGACAATGCTCCAGCAACTAATGCAAGTATAAGTCCAAAAATATTCAAAAATTTGATGGTTAACTGATTATTTATATATGTTTTAGGAAAAATAATTATAAATCTTAAAAGAAAATATGCTGCGAAGGCACCCGTTAGATAGGTCAATCTAGTCCATGATAGATCATTTGGCTTCCCGACATTAACAAACATGATCAGGTTCGCAATCTGCCAGATCACTGCTGAAATAGTAAAGATGAAGAATCTTTGATTAATTTGTTTTTTCCATCCTTGTTTTACAACAAAAATAATAAGGCCAAAGAAAAAGCTGAGTACAATATCTAAAATTAATAAAATTAAAATATAACTAGTGTAATTCATTAAGTTCATTATACAACATTGAAATTCAAAGAAAAACACCCCAGGCACATGCATGCCCGGGGTGTGATGTTTGGTTGTCTAGGCAGCAGCTTTCGGCCGCCGCGTAACTTTGTAGAACTTATTCAGGAAATCATCGAGGTCATCTTGAGTATGACTGTATGTGGTCGTTACTCGTAACCCGGCTCTACCAGGGCTTACAGCAGGAAACTTTATCTCGGGACAAAGGATTCCTTCGTCCTCAAGAGCAGACGATATTCGAGCGCTTTCATTCTCGTCTCCTATCACAATGAAAACAATCTGCGTCTTGTCGCCAAGGACTTCGTATCCATTTTGTCTCAGCGAAAGTCGCAAATAATCCGCATCCTTGAGGATTTTTTGAGCTCGATATGGTTCTCCAGCAACGATTCTGATTGATTCGATAGTCGCGGCAGTCTCTGCTGGAGGAAGCGCGAGTGAGAACATGTGAGTGGAACAGTATGACAAGTAGTCAGTAAACCATTTGTCACCAATTACGAATCCACCCAATGTCCCAAATGCCTTGGACAAAACGCCCATGACAATAAGTTTGTCTTCGACGTCGAGTAGCTCAGCCACTCCTCGGCCGTTCGCGCCAAGTACACCGATACCATGGGCGTCATCTTCGTAAACTACTGTTCGAAGTCCTCGCTGACAGTGATGTTCGGCGACATCAGTGATCTCTTTCAATGGGGCGATATCCCCATCCATCGAAAAGGTCCCATCTGTTATCACCAAGTTGTTATCACGACCGAAACTTGTAATCAACTCATCAAGATGATTGTAATCACAATGGTGATACTTGTGAATTTCAACCCCGTGAGCTTTGCACAAGTCGCATGCCATCCTAAGAGACTCATGACTACGATCATCCGCAAAGATAGCACTTTTCGAGTTGCCATAGCCACGCATAAAAGCCCTGTACGGTGACTTAATTACTGCCGGAATACACCCGAGATTGGCCAGCATCCCAGTTGTGAAGATTACTGCATCCTCTGATCCCATGAACCCCGAAAGACTCTTCTGGAGGTGCAGATGCAGATCAAGTGTTCCTGTAATGATCGCTGAACCGAGAGCACCAATTCCGTAGGCTCTTGTGCTCTCAGCAGCGTCGATGACTCTCGGGTCAGTTGTAAGTCCCAGGTAATCTTGACCTGTCAATTGAAGACAATCTCGTCCCTTGAAGATCACATGTGACCCTACCGCTTGCCCATCGGCAACTTTGAGTTGGGGGCGAAAATGATTCTGCGCTAGACCCTTGAGGTCGATCTGAGATTCGATGATCTCCCTAAGGAGATCTTTATGTCCTTGAGTTACATTTATTGCAGCCACTGAAATATCCTCCCTTTCCTGGACGTGTAGTTCCCCCGGCTTGCTTCGAGGTGAAGTTTATTCTCGATGATACTCAAAAAAGATAACGACACAATAAGTGCCACTACTTTAATTATATCTGCATATCTTGAACCTGTCAGTATTCACCATTTCTCTATTCTCCTTTGATTGAAATGTGAAACAGTAAACATTATTTTGTGGAACAATAAAGACATTAGACACCAGGCTAAAGCCTTGGCTGTATGCCATATCATCCACAAGACTACAATCGTAGCTAGAAACGCCTCTTCGAGGCGAGTCGTCTTTATATCCCATTTACTCCTTTGGAATTTGAAGTAACCGAGAGTCATTCCGATTGCTGCGGGAGCTCCTACCCACCCCATCAGCTTGATTGGCCATTCGTCAATCACATAGCCATAATTCAACCATACGATTGTATCAACCAGCAAAATGATGACTAAAGGGCCACTAAGGTCATTGACCTCGTGCGAAGCCCACATCTTCCATGTCTGATGATACATACCGAGTAGCAGTAATATGTTAGTTGCCGAAGCGGCAATCCTTGATATTTCAACATACATCGACTTATTCCTCCTGAAAAACGGTGTCAATATTGCCGACATCCTCCCAGTGTTTGGGGGGATTATCAACATTCAAGTGACCTTGCAGCGAACTTATCGCTGCCATAATCCATGAAGCTTTTAGCTTGTGAGCCAAAGAACTCTGTGAATTATGAAATGTGTGTATGTTTTGAAGGCGCTTAATTATTTCGGCGACTTCAGTGCTGAGCGTTTGCTCACCGACTTCATTCGCCTCCATTTTTTTCTCCTTCTTATGTTAACGTACGCCCCGATGCATTTTGATTCTATCACTTATATATAGTATATCAAACCGCCTCATCGAGCCGCTTCATTATACTATAAATATACAATATGTCAATGGCAGAACCCAATAATGCTTGTTTAAGTTTCACAAATGTGTTAACATCATGCCCGAGAAGTCAATAGTGGTTTCTTTTATCTCGTACTTTCATAATCTGGAATAGGATGTGACTGTCTTGAAAGACAAATTTATGCCTCTGTTCGCAAATGCCTCTCTTCTCTGGGGTCACAAGGCCATTTTCTACACAACTGACAAGCAAGTCGTAGTAGAAGCACCTCGTGACTTGCTTCATCAACTTGTCATAACTTGCGACGGGGCACACACCCTCGAAGAAGTTATAGAGAAACTAAGTCGCAACTGGGATGGTGAAGAAGTCTTGGCGCTGATCGAATCACTATGTCAGCAAAAAGTCATCCTAGACGCCCAGTGGCTGGCTGATGATCTGTGGAAGGTAGTAAAAAACCCTTCATATTATCCTCGTCATGCAGTTAACAATGATACTGCAATCAGACTGGCTGCCGAAGCCAGAGAAAGACAAAAAAGCAATCCTGGCCCAGTTGAATACAGGGCACAAACAGGACTGCTCGGTTCTCTGCTGGCAAAGCGTCAATCGACTAGAACTTTCACTGGCAAACCTCTGTCCTCTCAGAAAGTATTTAATATTCTGTGGAGTGCGTATGGGGTATGCGAGTCAAGCCAGATTGGCGGTTTTCACAGAACAGTAGCCTCTGCTGGAGCCTTGTACCCGCTCAGCGTGCATGTTGCTCTCTTCGCGCCAACCGGAGAACTTGAGCCGGGAATCTACCAAGTTTATCTTGGAAACTTGGAATCTGTGGGATTTCGCTTAGTCTCTCGGGACACAGCTCTGCTTTCTCGTTCATTTCTTGTCCATCCGTTAATCCTGCAGAAAGCGCACGGAGTGATAATCATAAGCGGATCATTTGATGTCACGAGTGAGAAGTATGGCAACAGAAGTATGCTGTATGTGCCTCTTGAAGCCGGCTACACTGCTCAGAACATTCACCTTTCTGCAATTGAAAACGATGTTGCAACAGTGGAAGTTGGTGGATTTGCCGATGATCAATTGGCAGAAGCCATTCAACTTAATGACGGTCTTCACCCGTTGACAACGATAGTATTTGGGGAAAGGGATAACGATTCTTGCGATGAAGATCTATATCCTGACCTTGAGGTACAGTGGGCAATTCCGACTAATAAGAAATATCGGCCTCCGTTCGCCATTGCCTCGGCAAGGGTTTCAGAAAAACGAAGCTGGTCACACGGAAGAGATGTTTCTCCGACCCTTGCATATGCCAAGGCCATTTCAGAAGCCAAGGAATGGGCTGCGTGCGGATGTCTTCCCGACACTCTGATTGAAGCAAGATTTGATGACCTTGAAACCGCGATAGATCCGAGAGAGGTCATCAAATTCCACTCCTCGCAATATCAATTGAAGGGATTCCCTTTCAAACCCTTTGATGAGTCGGCCGTGTATGCTTGGACGGAAGGAAACGACTTAGGTACTGGTCAGAAGACACACATTCTTGCTGACCTTGTCTACTTCCCTTACTTCCCAAAAACTCCATACTA
>CAILTI010000034.1 GCA_903837075.1 uncultured bacterium
AGGTCTGACCTTGACATCGAGTGCAAATGGTATCAACCCAGATAATGTTACGCAAAATCAGCTGGGATACAATACTAGCGTATCTCTATTTGGACAATCTGATGGGGGACTATACTCATCGGCACATAGTTCAGCATGGATTCACCAGATATATGGTGACTTTAGAACTGGTCAGATCGCCGTTCGTGGAAAGAATAATGGCACATGGCAGGCGTGGAGAACCGTACTCGACTCGAGTAACGTAGCTACCTACGCCCTCCCAATATCAGGCGGAACCATGACCGGAGCTATTGCCATGGGCAACAACAACATCACTGGTGGAGGAACATTTACAGCAGCAGGATTCTCCGGTCCTCTCACAGGAGCAGTTACTGGCCATGCGTCATTAGACCTTGCTCTTTCTGGAGGAACGATGACCGGAGTAACAACTTTGAATGGAACAAATTTTGAAATGGGAAGGAGTCTCGCTGCTAGAAGTGGTATATCATGGTACGGTCCAACATATACTGCATGGTCTGAGTATATGGCTTCTGCAGGTACGACAAGTACAGGTCCTCATGGCGATCTTACCGCTCCTTCTGGATCCCTCGTTACTTCATGGGCACTGAGAAACTTTATTGAGAATGTTGGTAATTATGGTTGGACATTTGAATCAGGGTCGGCCACTGGTCAGCCATCCGTTGTAGCTGAAATTCGTAGTAGTGACGGCGCCTTCAGAAGTGCTGCCACGGTGACAGGTTCAACTGGTATCAATACTGGCGCTGGAATTGGAACCAACAGAATTGATGCCAGTGGAAATCTCTCGAATATAGGTACTATCTCATCGGGCGCTATCACCTCCGGTCTCATCAATAGTCAGACTATTTCCTCCGCTGCATCCTTCACCGGCACAGTCAATGCCGTAACAGGCTACAAGGTAAATGGTGCCGCTACTGCTGGTAACGTACTCCGAGGTGATGGGACAAATTTTATAAGTGCCACATTGGCGGGAAGTGATATAACTGGTCAATCATTACAAAAGACAGATGACACGAACGTCACTCTAACTCTAGGAGGAACACCTGCAACTGCATTGTTAAGGGGAACAACCATAGCAGTCGGTTGGTCTGGTCAACTAGCGGTAGGAAGAGGTGGTACCGGAGCAAGTACATTGACTGGTGTACTCAAAGGTAATGGAGCGAGTGCTTTCACAGCCATGACTGGGACAACGAACTATGTTGCACGTTGGACAGATGCGAATACGATCGGAACTGGCGCGCTATATGATGACGGCACTGGCAACGTCGGCATCGGGACATTAGACACCGCGAGTAACAGACTGGTAATTTCTAATAAAACCGCAACGAACTCAGCTATAGAATTGAAAACCAACATCGTTGGGATGATCGGCATTTCTAACCTCGACTTTTCTGTAGCAAGACTCCAGGCAAACTGGCCAGGTGCATTTGGAACAGGTCGTCTAGATCTGCAGACCGCTACTGCCGATGATACCTGGTTGACGGGACTTTCGGTTGTGAATGGAAGTGTGGGTATCGGGACGACGAATCCCGTGCAAAAGTTCCAGGTAAATACAGGAACAGATCAGAATTTCGTGGTACAGGCTAAACAGCTTCTTGCTGACGGTGTCGCTTTCTCTAGTGTCAACGATGCCAATACTGTTAACAAGGGATTTGAAGTACGTGGCGCGACTGTTCAGATGACATCGATCGGTGCAACTCCTATCATTTTCGCCGTAAATTCTGCAGAGACGGCACGTTTCAGCTCTACTGGAAACCTGGGCATCGGCACGACGAATCCGACGACAAAACTTCAGGTCGGCTCGCTTACTGGCTTGATGAACTTTGATGATAACTATCTGACCGGTAACGCTGCAGGATCTGCAATGCTAACTATCAAGCCTGGACCAAACTCCGGTAGTACTGCCAGTGGATATATGACCCTCCAAGGAAAACTCGAGGCATGGGTGATGGTAAATGCTACCAGTAATACATCAGGCCAGCAGGTTATGAGATTCGGAAACGGTAGTAATGGTTGCACTAACTGTTTCGCTATCCAAAATCTGAATGACACAATGACATCTATAACAGCTACGCCATTCAGGATGCAAAATAATGCACCGACTGGTAGTTTCGTAATGCTTGGGACCGGCTATGTAGGTCTCGGTTTGGGTACAACAGATCCGGCCAATAGACTCGAATTACCGAATGCTAGCTCTGCCGCTGGAACAGGTCGTGCATATGCATGGATAACATACTCATCCGGACGCTGGAAGGAAAATGTTACCCCTATCTCCAGTGCATTGGACAAGATAACTATGTTAAATCCAGTTTACTTTGACTGGAAGGCAGAGTATGGTGGAAAGCACGACATAGGCTTCATCGCTGAGCAGGTAGGAAAGGTTGTACCAGAACTCGTACAATATGAAGCCAACGGAGTCGATGCAGCCAGTCTAGACTATGCCAAAATGTCCTCAATGGCTATCGCCGGTATCAAGGAACTCAATTCGAAAACCGACCTGTACATCGCTTCATCGACGAATTCTCTAGATATCTTCAGACAGAATCTAGTCGAACTGGCTGGTGCTCCATGCATCGACGCCACGACGTGTGTCAGCAAATCTCTCAGTCAGTTGACCGCGGATGTTGCGAGTATGGCCGCTTCTTCGACAGTATCTGAGATGGTGATACAGGTATCTGATCTACAGATCAACCTCGATGACCTAGCTACTCAGGTCCAGGCATTGGAGGATATGGCTTCGACTACACTCGCAGTCAATACGGCGATGGTCACGAGGATAGCTATAGAGGAGGCTAGTTCTACAGTATTGGCGGTGACATCATCGACATCATTCATCGAGACGATCTCTATAGCCGTACAGAGGATGTTGCAGACATCGACTGACTGGTTCATGGAGAAACTAACAGCACACATAGCATATATAGATAGGGTGGAGGCACAGACTGTCGCTGTATCCAAAGGACTGGAGATGTCAGATCAGTCAACAGGCTCAGTGTACTGCGTGACTATATTGGACGGCGAACTCAACAAGAGATCCGGATCATGTGAGACAGCTAGTACGACACCTTCACTCCTCACGCCACCACCAGCTCCAGCACCAGCACCGGCTCCGGCTCCGGTAACTACGCCAGCGGTGACGCCACCAGATCCAGCACCAGCTCCAGCACCTGTTCCAGCGCCTACGCCTGATCCGGTGGTGACAGCAACATCGACGCCAGATGTTAGTCCGATAACGATCATCACTCCAGATACTGCGAGCTCGACGGCTACGACGACGCCTGATATAACGGCACCAGCGGCTTCGACTACACCTATGATCATAGTCGCCTCGAGTACGACGATGTTGCCAGATACAGGTTCATCAACGCCATCTACACCAGCCCCAGATACAACGACTCCTGCACCGGCTCCGGCGCCAGCACCGGACACAACTACTCCGGCGCCAGTCGATACTACGACGCCTGTTCCAGATACGACAACACCTGCGCCAGTCGTTGAGACGCCACCCGCTACAGCGCCCGCTCCAGTAGATACGACAACGCCAACGCCGGCTCCTGCGCCAGTCGATACTACGACGCCCGCTCCGGCTCCTGCGCCAACTCCAACTCCATAATTAGAAAACCCTAGTACCAGGCGGCGATGATCGCACCGCTGATAGTGAATGCTAGTAGATAGTAGACGGTATCGATGAGGAAAAGTTTACCAGGGATCTTTCTCCATAGAAGTTCAGAGATGCCGACAGGAACGACGAAACCGAGCCAAGCAAAGAAGCCGATGAAGGCGCCATCAGAGAAACTCCAGGTGCCGATAGCGGAGATGGCGAAACTGAGAATACATATGGAGATGATCGAGACGACGATATGGATCACATATGATCCCCAAACGCGGCTCATGCGTGTCTCGGCTAGATCTTTTTCCGACATGCCGATGAGAGTCATCCATTCTTTGCCGAATAGTAATGGGGAATACCACAGAGCACCGATACCAAATGAAACTAGGACGGAGACCAAGATGGACCAAATGTTGATGGGGTTCATGAAAATTGGGGGTTAGTCGTCTTTAATAATAAAACTGATATAATGCTACTGTCACTGCTGATGCTATACTAGCATAATGATTCCAAGGTGCCACTAATATGTTTCCAATACTACACACGAGAAATGTCGAAGAAAAAAATATCAGTTTCAAATAGTTTCATCATAGTAGTGGCCATCATTGCTGTCATCTGGGGCGTTGTGATCTTGTCTGCCAGAAATACACCATCGATATCGAATGCTACTGCCTCGAATGCCGCGGCGGGAAATACGGTTTCAGCCAATGCGGCACGCGAGAATTCTGAGATAGGATCTGGCGCGACTCAGAGAGTTGTGCGCATCACATCACCGCGCGGCGTCATCACGGCACAGATATCTGATAGACCGGCCCTGAGAGAACAGGGGTTGAGTGGTCGACCATTATTGGAAGCGAGTCAAGGTATGTTGTTCATATTCGACCGACCGGGTATTTATGGTTTCTGGATGAAGGATATGAGATTCCCTCTGGACATGATCTGGATGGATGCCGCTCACAAGGTAGTTGCCATCGACTCGAACGTCGCTCCGTCGACATATCCGAACTCGTATTTCCCTCCAATGAATATTTCTTATGTATTAGAAATGAACGCCGGTGCTGCGAAGAATTTTGGGATAGAGAAAGGGGTGGGGTTGATTTTTTAGAATGTCTATCGTCAAAGGCGCGATTCTATTCATGCCCGCTCCTACATGTTCTTCGGCTAGACCCCCCCGAAAAAAAAGTTGTCATGACAACCTCGGATGTTTCTATTTCCTATACCACGGCTCAAATGCTCACCTTTTTTTTGTAAAATCACACCAGAGGTTGTCATGACAACTTTTTTAAATGGGGGGGTCTCGCGGCGGATAGGGTGGTGGCGCCAGCCTAAACATTCTCTCCATTTTCGTTTCACCCAGTCATCATGTTCAGAGCGCACCGAGGACCTGTCTGAGCGCAGTAGAAATTTCTCAGTAAAAGACCCTGTTTTTTACCTAGAAATTTCATGGAGCGAGTTCCGCAGGTGCGTGAGGGACATGATGACTGGGTGAAAGGGCGGGTCCTCGTTTATCACCTACACTACCTTACCTTGTTCTGATGAAATATTTATGCTGTAAATAATTATCCACATCTATTATTTTTCAACGGCAGGCGTTACAATGCACGTACAAGAGAGAACATTTATTTATTAACAATTTGTAGACATAATTTCGCAGTCCGCCTGCGCATAAATATGCCCAAGAAGAAAAAGTCCGCAACTGGAAGTGCGGGTAAGGCACCTTCCATCCCTACAATTATCAAGAGAGACGGTCGAATAGTACAGTTTGACCTCGAAAAGATCGTAAATGCCATCATGAAGGGCATGAATACAGTGAATGAAGGTTCACTGGAGGAGGCACGAATGGTCGCGAACAGTGTGTTTTCTGAGCTCATACGCATCAAGAAGAAGTTTTCGAACTTCCTACCGACCGTCGAAGGATGTCAGGACATCGTAGAGACGGAACTCATGCGTTCAGATTTCGTAAAGACCGCCAAGCACTACGTTATCTACCGCGAGGAGCGTGCGAAGCTGCGTGCAAAGGGGGTGGAGATACCAGAGCATGTGCGCAAACTAGCGATAGATTCCAAGAAATACTTCCGTAACGCGTTGGGAGAGTTCGTATATTACAGGACATATTCACGCTGGATAGATACCGAGAGTCGCCGTGAGACATGGATAGAGACGGTGGACCGATATATGGGATTCATGAAGGAAAATCTCGGAAACAAGCTCAAGGACGCGGAATATGGTGAGGTACGCGAGTCTATATTGACGCAGAGCGCGATACCGTCGATGAGATTGCTCCAATTCTCCGGACCAGCGGCACGCAGGACGAATGTATGCGGATATAACTGTTCATACATCGCCCCAGAGTCATTCCAGGACATGTCAGAGATCATGTATATCTCCATGAATGGAACAGGGGTAGGATTCTCTGCTGAGAGCGCCAACGTACAGAAGTTTCCACAGATCCTGATGCAAACAGGTGAGAAATTGAAAACACACGTCGTAGCAGACTCCAAGGAAGGCTGGTGCCAGTCATTCGTCGTCGGAGCGACAGCTTGGGCGGCAGGGAAGGACGTAGACTTTGATTTTTCGGAGGTGAGACCATTGGGTGCGAGACTGAAGGTCGGCGGAGGCAAGGCATCAGGTCCAGAACCATTGAGGAGATTACTCAGCTTTACCAGAGATATCATCATGGAACGTCAGGGGAGACGCATGAGGAATATCGATGTTCACGATATCACTTGTATGATGGGAGAATGTATCGTTTCTGGTGGTGTGAGGAGGAGTGCGCTCATATCTCTATCAGATCTAGATGATCCAGAGATCCGAGATGCCAAGAAAGGTGCATTTTACGTGACGCACCCACACCGATCACTAGCTAACAATTCTGCTGTATATACCACCAAACCTACCAATGAACAGTTCCTAAAGGAGTGGATGGCGCTCATAGAGAGCCGTTCTGGAGAGAGAGGAATATTCAACAGAGGTTCGTTGGCGACGAGTTTACCAGAGAGACGTATAAAGGCATTGCGTGGATACAAAGGATATTTTGATCCGACAGGCAAGCATATCGTCGGTATGATCGGGGTAAATCCCTGCGGAGAAATCATTCTACAGTCAAAACAGTTCTGTAATCTTTCCGAAGTCGTCGCTCGCGCCGAGGACACTGAGAAGACATTGATGAAGAAGATCCGTATCGCTTCTCTCCTGGGGACATATCAGTCGATGCTCACACATTTCGAATATTTGTCCAAGGAATGGAAGGAGAATTGTGAGAAAGAGCGTCTACTAGGAGTTTCTATCACAGGTCAATGGGACTGCCCAGCTGTGAGGAAGCCAGAGGTGATGAAGAGGTTGCGTGATGAAGCTGTGAAGGTAAATAAGGAGTTTGCCAAGAGGTTTGGTATTTCCGAATCAACCGCGGTGACTTGCGTGAAGCCCTCAGGTAATGGTTCACAGACGTTCGACTGTTCATCTGGTATGCACCCACGACACTCGAAGTTCTACATCCGCCGCGCACGCATCGCTTCGACTGATTCACTATTCAAAATGCTTCGCGATCAAGGCGTGCCGTTCTCACCAGAGGTAGGTCAGACATTGGAGAATGCTACGACATTCGTTCTAGAATTCCCAGTCAAGGCTCCACAAGGAACGACGGTCTTCAAGAATGACCAGTCAGCGTTGGAGCAACTAGAATATTGGAAGATGGTCAAGGTGAATTATACCGAACACAATCCTTCAGTGACTATCTCAGTAGGTAATGATGAGTGGATCACAGTCGCCAATTGGGTCTATGAGAATTGGGACATCGTCGGTGGTCTATCATTCCTACCTCGCGAAGATCACGTGTACAAACTAGCGCCGTATGAAGCCATAGATGAGAAAACTTTCAAGGAGTTGTCGAAGAGGCTCGAACACGTCGACTACTCCAAGATCATTTCCTATGAGAAACAAAATGAGACGGATATGAAGAAAGAGTTAGCGTGTGCTGCGGGAGTTTGTGAAATTGTGTAAGGAAATTCCCCGATTTTTGCTGGCACAATAGTGGATTTTGAAATATGGACAAGTTAGCGGCAAAATTTCCGCGTCGTATGAAAATACGGGCGGATTTTTTGTTACGACATAAAATATTATCGCTGAATAGTTTACAAAGCGAAAAGTATTTTGATATAATTCTCCCATGAATAGTGAAACTAAGAAAAACAATGTATCTCTGGTATCGATAGCAAAGTCGATCGATCTGATATTCATGCGGATGGCTACTTTGGCTACGAAAGACGAGGTTATTGAGATTATCAAGCCACTTCTCGAACCGTTAGCTACTCGTGCTGAGGTTGTTGAGATTATCAAGCCACTTCTCGAACCGTTAGCTACTCGTGCTGAGGTTGTTGAGATTATCAAGCCACTTCTCGAACCGTTAGCTACTCGCGCTGAGGTTATCGAGCTGATCAAGCCATTAGCTACTCGCGACGAGGTTTCTGAGATTATCAAGCCATTAGCTACTCGCGACGAGGTTATCGAGCTGATTAAACCATTAGCTACTACTCAATTGGTAGATGATCTGGCAATAGCTGTAAGGAATGGATTTGATCGCATTGACAGGAGATTTGCGGAAATGGATGAACGATTCAATGGAGTTGATGAGAGATTTGATGCACTCGAGGAGAAAGTTACCAGGATCGATACCAGACTTACTAACGGTCTCGATAATGTGTTGCTACATTATGCTCAGCGAGTCGAATTCGATCAGTTAGATGTGAGGTGCAAGAAACTGGAAAGGAGAGTGTTTGCATAAATGATGAGTTTTGCATAAATGATATGAGCGCTAAGTGCGGTAAATAACGTAGCTGTTTTACGGTGCGAAGCGGCGCTTTTTCACTGTTCACCACATGTTCTTCGGCTAGACCCCCCCTGAAAAAAAAGTTGTCATGACAACCTCGGGCGTTTTTATTTCCGATACCACGGCTCAAATGCTCACCTTTTTTTCGCAAAATTACACCAAAGGTTGTCATGACAACTTTTTTAAATGGGGGGTCTCGCGGCGGATAGGGTGCCTTGCGGGTGCAAAAATCGCCACTTTGATAACCTCGGCCGCGTCGGTACCGACAGTATCTCAGCATCTTAGTAACTTCAATAGCTACAAAACTCGGCACTAAGTTACTTCAGTAGCGTCGGCCGCACACTTCTATTCCATATGAAAAATAGCCATATTTCACTCCTATTGTCAAATTCTCCCAAATATGCTATTATATGCCTAGCTGTACCAGGCAACCGCCCCGAGCGAAGCCGAAAGGTGGAGTCGAGGGGAGGAAAGTCCGAACATCGCTATTTAGTAGCTAGTCATTGGTGAATATTGATCATGATTTCAGGCATGAACATGAAACAGAAAGTAGGCAACGACCTACTGATCACTAACCACTAGTCACTAGCTACTAAAGTAATGGTAGTGGGTAACGCCCACCGAGGTAACACCTAGAGGTGCGAACAGTGACGCCCGAGTCGAAAGGCAGAGGCTCCATCAGTCGCGAGATTGACGGATGAATTCCATGGTGACATGGAGGTGCAACGGCAAAATCCTTACCCCGATGCAAGGTCGTGTCCCGAGGTGAGCCCGAGATTTTCGAGGGTGAATCGAGGGAAGAACCGCTTGACCCCGCGAGTGATCGTGGGGCTAGATAAATGGTTGTCAGCGGCCACCCTTACTCGATTTGCGAGCATCGGTGAACCGATACAGAATTCGGCTTATGGTACGGCCAACACATGGAAACACCCTGGGGAAAACTAGGGTGTTTTCTATTGCGCGACTTATTGCTATAATGTACACACCCAAAAACATTATTATTAAAAATAAGTAACATATCATATGAAAAGCCAAAAAATAGCTTTCTATACGTTCCTGGTCACCGTCATTTTATCACCGATAATATTCTGGCCATCGTCGTACATGGCGATCGATACAATGAAAACTACATTGATCGGTCTAGGGGTGATCATCTCTGTAGTCATCCTCGGCTACGCATCATTCCGTGAGAAAAAGCTCGTTTTACCTCCAAAACAGATTTTTTGGACTAGTTTACTCATAGTAGTATCCCTCATGGTATCTGCTTTCGTCAGTTCCCATGCTGGCAAGTCCATGTTCGGCCAAGGTTTCGAGTTCAACACAGTTAGCTTCCTAGCGACACTGTTCGTCGCTGGACTGGTCACATTTACCCTAGTTCAGAGCCGACTAGAGAGAGCGGTCATACTATATGTAGGTATATTCGCTTCGTATTTCGTCGTTTTTCTATTCCAATTGCTACGCGTCTTGTTCGGAGCCACCTTCGCTAGTTTCTCAGTCTTCATGTCTGGAACATCTAGCATACTCGGGAACTGGCTCGATATCGGCACGTATTCGATGACAATATTACTCATCTCGATCATCGCGATCATGCTCCTACCTCTATCAAAGAAGATGCGTGTGGTCTATTGGATCATCGCAGTATTGTCATTCCTAGGAGTATTCATCGTTGGCAATCCTAGTGTTTGGACCATGGCTTTCTTGGTCTTGCTAGGATTCACTGTATTTACCTCTATGAGACGCATCCGCTCGAAGAATTATGGTTTCTTCGGTGCCATGAAGCATCTAGCATGGTTACCACTCATCGTCTGTATCATCGCCGGTGTGATGGTCTGGAAGAGTGACTCTATATCTGCTCCTATTATAAAGAAGATGAATGTTAGCTATTCTGGTGTGGCATTGCCATGGCAGATGACTCTAGATATAGCATCTGGTGCTATCAAGCAAAACCCACTCTTTGGAGTTGGTGCAAATCACTTTGTACAGGCATATCTACAGAACAAGCCTGATGCCGTCAACATGTCTGATGCTTGGAATATCGAGTTCGCATACGGATTTGGCCTGATACCAACCCTTATCGCTGAGCAAGGAGCCGTCGGACTGGTCCTATGGATACTGTTCTTCGTCTGCCTAGGCCTCGCCGGATCGAAAGTTCTACGACACATGGGCGAGGATCCACGTGGTAGATTCATCATAGTGTCATCGTACATATCATCAGTATTCCTATGGCTCGTATGTATAGTGTCAGTTCCGTCACATGTCGTACTACTACTCACACTCATCATGACCGGTGTATTCTTCGGTGCTAGTGTTCATAACAAGTCTATACAACCTATCACGATCGAGCCAGCAGCAGGCCGCGGAAGAGCTCTACTCATAGTCGGTCTCATCCTGGCTATCATCGTTGCCGTCATCTGGGGCATGATATACATGAAGAAGATCGTAGCGCTCTCGTATTTCGGTAAGGGTGTGAAGCAGCTCACTGTCGACAAGAACGCTGATCTAGCACTCGCTTCATTCGCTACTGCTTACAATACTGACCGCCTCGATGTATACCTCCAAGGCAAGACCGAAGCACAGCTAACCAAGGCAAATGCCATCGCTACCGAGGCATCCAAGTCTACCAATGCTTCGACAACAGAAGAACTCGTAAAGAAGTTCGCTGATGTCGTGAATACTGCCCTAATCGATGCTCGTGCGGCCATAACATATGATACGAATGATTATTACAATCACGTATCAGAAGCTCGCGTGTCAGAACTCGCCTCAAATATCAAGCTAGAGAACGCATATGAGAATGCAACCAAGGCTTACACAGCCGCGATCCAGTTGAATCCAAAGAATCCATCCATATATCTCAGTCTAGCAAAATTGGAAATCAGTCAGAAGAAGCTAGATGAATCAGTGAAGACTATCGGTGCCGCTCTACAGCTAAAGCCGAACTACATCGACGCCGTCTTCCTGTTGTCACAAGTCTATGCAGAGAAGGGTGATCTACCAAACGCCATCATCGCTGCAAAGTTCGCAACCCAGCTCAATCCGCAAAATCAGCAAGTATTCTTCCAGCTCGGCTTGCTCCAATACAACAATGCCAACTACGCAGAAGCGACGACATCATTGGCTACTGCGCTCACGATACAGCCTGATTATGCCAATGCACAGTACTTCCTAGGGCTCTCGCTAGCTCGTCTCGGCAAGACCAAGGATGCTATAACCCAGTTCGAGGCTCTTTCCAAGGCCAATCCTGAAAATCAGGAGGTATTGGAGATCTTGAAGAATCTGAACGCTGGCAAGTCTATATTCACCGACCCAAAGACAGTCGCCAATCCAGAGAAGCGTCCAGCATTGCCTATAAAGACACCTACAAAGTCAACTAAATAGATAGGAGCGACAAATATACATGGTTCAAAGATGGTTTTCGTTTATCGGCAGAGAGATACGCGGCCTACATGAGGCGGCGTATCTTCTCGCGTCATTCGCATTCCTATCTCTCATACTGGCTCTGGTGCGCGACAAATTGCTAGCCTACACATTCGGTGCTGGCCACGCACTAGATGTCTACTATGCGGCGTTCCGTATTCCGGACCTGATATTCGCTACTGTTGGATCGCTAGTTTCGGCTTCTATCCTACTGCCGTATTTCATCGACAAGTTCGAGACCTCCAAGGAAAAGGGCAGAATATTCTCGAGTGGTATCTTCACAGTATTTTTCGCTCTCATGGCCGTCGTCAGTGTCGTCGTATTCTTCATGGCACCATGGTTAGTACCGAAACTTCTGCCCGGCTTTGCCAATGATCCATCACTGCCGGATCTCATAGTTTCGATGCGTATCATGCTGTTGTCGCCATTCTTCCTGGGATTGTCGAATCTATTTTCCAGTCTGACGCAGATGAATCATCGTTTTCTGGTGTATGCCGCCAGTCCCGTCATGTACAATGCCGGCATCATCGGTGGAGTACTCCTCGGCTATCCGTTGTTCGGTATATCTGGTCTAGCTTGGGGGGTAGTTATCGGTGCATTCCTGCATATGGGCATCCAGGTACCATTCCTACTCAGTGAGAAATTGATACCGAAGTTTACGTTCAATATTTCCTGGCAGGATATAAAGAAGATCGTTCTAACATCGATGCCACGTACGTTGACTCTGTCGGCCAACCAATTGGCCTCATTCGTCCTGGTATCGCTGGCGTCGCTCATGTCTGTAGGTTCGATCTCGATATTCAGCTTCGCATTTAACCTTCAGTCCGTCTCACTGACTCTGATCGGCGCTAGTTACTCATCGGCAGTGTTTCCGACCTTGTCTAGGATGTTATTCAAGGGGCACATCACGGAATTCAAGGAGAAGATGATCGCCTCCGCACAGCACATCATCTTCTGGTCTATGCCGATCACCGTTCTCTTCATCGTCCTTCGTGCGCAGGTAGTTCGAACGGTTCTCGGGGCAGGAAAGTTCGATTGGGCAGATACCAGGCTGACGGCCGCCATGTTGGCTATATTCGCTGTCTCTACGATCGGCCAGAGTCTGATAGTCCTGTTCGTGCGTGCGTTCTATGCCGAAGGCAAGACCGCCCGGCCGCTCGTCATCAATGCTATCTCTGCTATCATCATCGTGATCGGTGGCTATGCTCTAGACAAAGCCTTTTTCGCGTATCCGATATTCAGATACTTCATGGAATCGCTGATGAAAGTCGAGAATCAGGTTGGTACTAGTGTTCTAGTCTTGGCGCTGGCATTCACTTTCGGCGTCATCATCAATACCATCTTACATTGGTGGACGTATGAAAAGGTTTACAAAGGATTTACCAAGCCCGTCATCACTACACTGTTCCAGACATTCGCCGCGTCGGTCATCATGGGTTACGTCTCATTCCAGGCATTGCGACTATTTGCCATGATCTTCCCACTGACCAAGGTTTGGGGAATCTTCATGCAAGGGCTCTGTGCCGGCCTAGTCGGCCTCGTCGCCTTCGTTATCATGCTCATCCTACTCAAGAACAAGGAGTTGATACAGGTATGGAATACTTTACACAAGAAGATCTGGAAGGTAGAAGTGCCTCCGGCGGAGGTTGAACACATATAGGCGTTATACATCTCGTGGATGTTGCGTTTCGGGGTAGAATTCAAGCGGCAGGTCTTGCCACCGAGTGATTTTGTGGTATTCTAGGATGAGAATGAACACACAACTAGATCCAGCTGGACTCGAACGTCAGCTTTCAGATAAACTTCGAGGAATCTTTCCCAAGGCAGAAATACATATTAACGTCAATATTGTTCACACCGATAAATGGTGGACATGTCATGTATATACAGGACCGTCTACTCGACCGGAAGAGGTAATAACTATTCTCAGGCGGGCAGAAATGGAATTGTTCATAATGTGGCCTCAGCCCATGAGTTATGTTCGGGAATGTTCTATTGGTAATAGCAACTGTAGTCTGAGAGATTCGAATCTCATCGTCTGGTTACCAGTCTCACCGGAGCGTACATTGGGCGATTTTGCCAAGTTTTACCCCGGCCAGCAGAGATCCTTGACCGCAGAATCCGCTCAAAGGATCTGAATCTCTATGATAGAACAAGGATCTCGAACATTACGATCCTCTCAACACAAGGCCCAAACGGGCCTTTTTTATGCTATATTCAATGGGTCATGAATCCAGCCAATATCAGAAACTTTTCAATAATTGCACACATTGATCACGGCAAGTCCACACTTGCTGATAGAATGCTGGAAATAACTGGTACCATAGAGAAGCGCAAAATGCAGGAACAGGTGCTGGATTCTATGGAATTGGAACGTGAGAGAGGCATAACTATCAAGATGCAGCCGGTCAGAATGACGTGGACACCTAAACCCTATACCCTAAACCCTAAACCCTACATATTGAATCTCATCGACACTCCAGGGCATATAGATTTCTCCTATGAGGTGTCTAGAGCACTGAAGGCTGTAGAAGGTTCCATCCTACTCGTCGATGCTACACAGGGCGTGCAGGCGCAGACGCTGACCACATTGAACATGGCCAGAGATGCAGGACTCACCATCATTCCAGTCGTTAGCAAGATAGACTCTCCACTGGCTAGTACAGACGAGGTCGTCTCTGAAGTTTGCCAGCTCCTAGGCTGCGCAGTAGAGGACGTGATGAAGGTTTCTGGACGTACTGGCGAGGGAGTGGAGGCTCTACTAGAGGAAGTTATTCGCAAGGTGCCACCACCGCATACGGCTGTGAGCAATATGGATGTTAGTAGTTCATCTTCTACACCTCGCAATGCTACGAACGTATTCCGCTCGCTGATTTTCGATTTCCAATATTCGAATCACACCGGCGTGATCGTCTATATCCGCGTCATGAGCGGTGAGGTGAAGAGGCATGACAGACTGATATTCAAGATCGCAGAAAGGGAATTCGAGGCATTGGAGGTCGGTATATTCAAACCTGACAACACGCCTGCCGAAAAATTGTCCGAGGGTGAGATAGGTTACATCGTCACTGGTATCAAGGAGCCTGGTGTCGCATCAGTTGGAGACACCGTGGCGTCGAACAGAGATTCACAGCCACCGCTTCCAGGTTATCAGAGTCCGCGTCCGGTCGTTTGGGCGTCGATATATCCAGAGAGTCAGGATGACCTATCACTACTGCGTCAGGCGCTAGGTAGACTACGCTTGTCAGACTCTTCATTTACATATGAAGAAGAAGCTTCTGGAACTCTCGGTAAGGGCTACAGATGTGGCTTCCTAGGAATGCTCCATATGGAGATAGTGACGGAGAGATTGCGTCGAGAATTTGACCTAGAACTCGTCGTCACTCAGCCGTCGATCACCTATACCGTGACGATGAAGGATGGGAAGGAAGTGACGATATATTCACCGGCACTATTTCCAGATGACCATGATATCAAGGCTGTTTCTGAACCTATCGTCACCATGAAGATCATCACACCTCCAGAATATCTAGGCACCTTGATGAAGTCTCTATATGATCACGAAGCTGAAGTACTAGCGACGGAGAATTTCGGTGATAATAGGACGATGCTCACGTCTCACATGCCATTACGTGAACTGATGCGCAATTTCTTTGATGAAGTCAAGAGTGTTTCCTCTGGTTACGCCTCTATCTCCTATGACATCACGGAAAATCGTGTCGCTGATGTTATACGCATGGATATATTGGTGGCTGATGAGCCGGTAGTAGCTTTTGCTAGAGTCGTTTCGCGACGCCGAGCACAGGAAGATGCCACAGAGATGGTTGATAAGCTATACAAAGTCATGCCGCGTGAACTATTTACATACAAGATCCAGGCCAAAGCCTTCGGACGTATCATCGCTTCAGAGAGCATCTCCGGCAAGAAGAAGGACGCGGCAGGTACACTATCTGGTGGTGACATCACTCGCAAGATGAAGCTCCGTGAGAAGCAGAAGGAAGGTAGGAAGCGCCTGAAGGAACATGGTTCAGTGAATATTCCGCAGGATGTTTTCGTAAAGATGATGCGAGCAGGAGAGTAGAGAAGAGAATATTCAATATACAATGACACA
>CAILTI010000035.1 GCA_903837075.1 uncultured bacterium
TATCGTTCGACGAAAAATATCTTGGCTGCGGCCAACGATATCATAGAAAAGAATACCCTCCGAAAAAAGAAGACCCTATTTACCGACAATGATGAAGGCGAGAAGATCTCCCTGATCGTCTCATACACCGAAGTCGACGAAGCCAGAGCTGTCGCCGACACTGCCAGGTCACTGATCGACACCGGCGTTCCAGCGCGCAGTATAGCCGTACTTTATAGAACCAATTTCCAATCACGAGCACTCGAGGAGTCGTTCATAAAGAAAAATATTCCATATCAACTAGTCGGTGTCCGCTTTTTCGAGAGAAAAGAGATCAAGGATATTCTGTCGTATATTCGCGCCAGCCTGAACAGGGACTCCTGGTCTGATATCGGTCGCATCATCAATGTACCGACCAGAGGAATAGGCAAGGCGACGATCGCCAAGATCATGTCCGGAGCTTCTCACTTGCTGCCACCAAATATGCTATTGAAATTGGCTAGCTTCTATAAACTCCTAGACGACATCCGATCAGAGATCTCGATCAAGAAAACTTCCGAGTCAGTCAGATTCGTCATCCAAGAATCAGGAATAGAAAATTCTCTCCGTGGCGGTGACGCAGATGACGAAGAGAGGCTCCTCAACATCCGCGAACTGGTCTCTGTCGCAACTCAGTACGACCACCTATCACCAGAGGAGGGGATGGAAGCACTCCTATCCAACGCCGCCTTGGCGAGCGACCAAGACGATCTAGTGAAAGATGAAGACGCAGTGAAACTGATGACTGTCCATGCCGCCAAAGGTTTGGAATTTGACTTCGTCTTTATCGCTGGCATGGAACAGGACCTGTTTCCATTCAAACACATGGACGATGGCGAGATCAGCCAGTCAGAAGAGGAAGAGGAGCGTCGTCTATTCTACGTCGCCCTTACTAGAGCCAGGAAAAAGGTTTACTTGAGTTACACTATCCTACGAACCATCTTCGGAACTCAGAGGATCAGCAATCCTTCCGAGTTTATAGAGGATATCGCAAAGGATCTCATAGACAACCACGTACCAGAGAAACCATCTGGCGCCAAGGCATTGTTCATAGATTTCTGATGGCAACGAGTGATGGCGGGGCGACAAGGCCTCGCCTTGTTGATATGATGAGTCATATGCAACTTTATGCTAAAAAATCCCTAGGTCAACATTTCCTGAACTCCAGACACGTATTGGAGCAGATCATCGCCGCCGCTGAGCTTGCAAAAGGTGATAATGTCCTTGAAATAGGCCCTGGAACAGGTATTCTCACAGAAGCGCTACTAGAAACCGGTGCCAATGTTCTAGCCATAGAAAAGGATGAGCGCGCTATAGGCTTACTACAGACCAAATTCGAAGTTGCCAGTCATAGTGGCAGATTGAAGGTTATCGAAGGTGACATCCTCAATGCCCAATGCCCAACGCCCAATGCCCAATTCTCTGTCGTAGCTAACATCCCTTATTACATCACTGGCGCCATTCTCGAGAAGTTCCTAGAGCACGAACCACGACCAACCCAGATGGTTCTCCTCGTACAGAAGGAAGTTGCGGAAAGGATCATTGCCAGCGATGGCAAGGAGAGTATTCTATCCATATCAGTCAAGGCTTTCGGTACGCCGAGGCTCATCGCCAAGGTGCCACGCGGAGCATTCACGCCGGCCCCAACAGTGGATTCAGCCATTCTTTCTATTTCCAATATCTCAAACGGTAGATTTACAGGCAATAATGTTGATATTAAATGGTTTTTTGCACTTGTCCGCGCTGGTTTTGCACATAAAAGGAAGTTTCTGATCAGGAACATCGAGGAGATCGCCGATCAGGGCGATATTGCAGTCCAAAATGATGCCGTTCCCAATATTTCTGCCGAAAAACTCCGAGAAGTATGGGAGAATCTCGGTTTCGATCCAAAAATACGTGCAGAAGACCTGAATATCGATAAATGGCTGTTATTGGCCGCGAAACTGGCGCAATCATAGATTCACCATTCCCAATTCTCTATTCTATATTCTATATACTATATTCTATATACCAGATCCGTGGTAAATGATAGGGAAACCAGTACCGACAACCGTAGTGCCGAGAGTACACGGAACTGGCGCCATCAAGGCTCTACCGAGCATTTCTTGGGCAGGATGAGGTACTACATGTGTCAGATATGGCAAATTTCCAGTAGTCCATAAGAATGGCAAGATACCTCTCAGTGGTACCAGAACGAACAATAAGAGACCATTATTACAAGGTTGGACAGACGTTACTCTTCCTCCGAATGGCATGGCCATAGCATCTGCGATATTTACGTTGAACATAATAGGAAAACAAATCACCAATAATAGTATTGCCAAAATGATAATAGATGTGTGTTGTTTGTTCATACTACAATAATATCACAGAACGATAACGACTAACAAAAAGCAATCCACAGTTTTATGGGGGAATATATTGTTTTATCTGCTATAATTATATGAGTCATGCAAAGACCTTACCCTTATAGATCTACTATCGTCATTGCTATCATCTGCGCACTAGCTATTTTATTCGTCGCTGTGTATGCGAAAGGTCGGGGAACTGTTCCTAGTAGGAACGATCCTGCCATTTCATCAACAGGAAATACCAACATCCAGAGTGACCCGAACGATGAGTCCAACTCTATCATCAACTCTGACACGAATTGGAAAGATCAGTTCATGAATGTCGCAACATCTACAAAAACCAAACCCTCCACAGCGATCACAGCTATCGCGACCGCCACACCTCTCACGTTGACCGATGCTCTAGGTCAGACTTTCTTTACCAATTTTGCGAAACTGAAACAAGCCAACCTCACTACAGATGATCAGTCCGTGCAGAGTGTTATCGAACAGACGATCAATAACACCGTTGCCGCGGCTTCAACTCCGAAAACATATTCAACATTGGACATCATAATCTCACCGATTACTAGCCCAACATCTATTCACGCATACGGCAATGCTGTCGCTCTAGCTTTCACGAACAACGCACCTCGGATGGACGCGATGACTATCGCTAGTCGAGCTATGGACACGAATGATATGACGATACTGAAACAGATAGACCCGGTCATCGCTTCGTATGATAAAATGATAAAGGCTATTCTGGCTATTCCCGCACCGAGAGTGTTTTCTAGTGGACACGTAGACTTGGTAAATTCCTTGAGCTTGCTGCTGTATGTCGCCAGAGGTTTACGAAATGTCGATACAGACCCCATGCAAACACTAGTGGCTGTCGGAGGGTATCAGCCGGCTCAAGTAGCCCTGAGGGACGCCTTGTTCACCATGAGAGACTATTTCAATACCAATAACGTCTCGTTTATAAATACAGAACCAGGGTCATTCTTTGGAACTGTCAGATAACATGATCTCAAAAAATACACATTTACATAAGTTAGTCTCGTTCGCTTTCATTTTCACGCTCGCCATATCTGCATCCGTCTTTTCGACTACACGATACGCACATGCTCAAGCTAGCGCAACCGGTATCTCTGTTCCCACAGATACCGGATTTGATTTCCAGAGCATCATGAACTTCAAGAAAAGTTTTACCCTGGACAAAGCGGCCAGCACCATCGCTAAAGTCGTCCTCCACCAGATGACAGCGAGCGTGGTCAACTGGATCAATTCCGGTTTCAAAGGTAGTCCAGCATTCCTCACTAACCCCGAAGGTTTCTTCCTAGATGTCGCAGACCAGACTACCGGTGCATTCATCTCACAAAATGGTGCGTTATCGAAACTCTGCGGGCCATTCAGTCTAGACATTCGCCTATCTCTGGCTATGCAGTCAAATTTCAATAACAATAGATACGCCTGTACCTTGAGTACGATCATCAACAATGCCAAAAACGCCAGCTTCAATGCTAGCGTGGACGTGAACGTTAGCCACTCCACTACAGAAGGGTTCATGGGTGGCGACTTCTCTCAGGGTGGTTGGCCAGCATTCATCACTATGACCACACAACCTCAGAACAATTTCATGGGTGCACTTCTACAAGCCAAAAGCGATCTCGCACAACAGATCGAGAAGAAACAAAATGCGATCAGAGTTGACGTCCAATTGGGAAGCGGCTTTATGTCATGGCAGGATTGTAAGGACATACCTGGTGGGACGATAGACCCGAACGATGAATATCAACTTAACGAAGCGGAAGCCGCCACATACGGTGATTCCACCGTAAGCACGAAAGATAACAAGGACGGAACGAGAACATACCAATCATGCGAAACATCTACTCCTGGCTCTGTCATATCTGGAAAACTCATGAAGAATGTTACTTCTCCAGAGGTACAGTTGGAATTGGCCAACGACATCAACGCTATTGTTGGCGCCTTGATGAATCAGATGGTGAGCCAAGTTCTCAGCAATGGCCTTCATAGTTTTAGTGCTGGTGGAGGAGGCGGAGGATCGGGCGGATCGGCTGCATATACTCGCCAATTGATGGAAGAAGCTGCTGTGACTCGTCAGTTGATAGAAGACCAGAACGTAGATGCCAGCAAAGTTATTGCGGATCTCTCAACGCTCAAGTCACAGTACGACCTAGCCGCTACAGCCATCGTAGACAGCGAGATACGATTCAATAATGCCAAAACTTGCTATACGAGCGCCAGGAGCAATATAGCGATGTTATCCAACGCGGGAGCCATAGACCTGGCACTGAAGGATATAGACACCAATCTCGACAAAGCAACATCGCTAAAAACGGCTATACTTGCCAACCAATCATTAACTACAACTCAACTTGGCAAATTGAAGACCGCCCAAACAACGATGACCACCAACCCGACCGTGACTGCTGCCAACGCACAGACTATGATCCAGGCACAAACCGATCTCGCGAAAATGATGGTAGACACTAGGGTAAATGTTATAACCCGGGCCGAGAATGCTTCAACAGATCTGGGCTCTGCACAAACCCTAGACACTGCTGCCATAGCTGCCGAATCGAAATGTAACGCATTAACCCAGAACGGTCTGTACTCAAATTTATAAGTGCCCCGATAAACGATCCACCAAATAGATCACCTATAGCCAGCAACAAATAACTACCCATGCCCAAATCTAGCAGAATAAAGAAATATCTAGTTTTCGCGAGCCTGATCGCGACTCTCGTCGTCGTTATTCTGAGCGTGACGGCGCAGAGTGCGGAGGCAGGTTTATTAGGCTCAATTGCAGATAGTGTCGCTGCCAAGGTGTCAATATCAGTCATATACGGAATAATAAACACTCTCGCCTATGCTGCATTAACTGTTACCGGTTGGTTACTTGCTATAGCAGGAGCATTACTAAACGTAAGTATGTACTTCACAACCCACCTTGGAATATTCATCGACCAATCACCAGCCATATATCAGGTTTGGATGATCATCAGAGATTTGTCTAGTATCTTACTGATCTTCGTCATTCTGTATGCTGCGATAACCATGATCATTGGTCAGAGACAGGCGAACTATGGAGAGATAATAAAAAATATCATTATTGTCGGAGTACTCATAAACTTCAGCTTTTTCTTTACCTCAGTCATGATTGACGCCTCAAATATTGTCTCCTTACAATTCTATAACGCTATAGCTCCACTCAATACCGCAACAAAGATTGACCCTGCAGATATTAATAATATCCCAAAAATCGCCGCGTCATTAATGTCTAGCAGTGGACTGTCCGACATTGTAATGGGCACACTCAAGATAACTCCTTGGTGGCAAAAAAATACCGATGATATTAGTACAGGAAATTCCCAAGCAGGATCGTTAGATGGCAGTCCACTCAACATAACACTAGTATCTATCGGCGGTATTATAGTATCGACAATGACAATATTAATTTTGATCTCCATCGCAGCAGTTGCTCTTATACGTACTGCTATACTAATTTTTCTTTTAGCTTTTTCGCCAATCTGGATAGCTTCATATGCGATACCCCAACTAAAGGACTTATCAAAGAAATGGACGAAGCCGTTCTATGCACAACTGGTATTCTTGCCAGTATATCTCGCCTTTTTATATGTCGCCTTGAGAGTTGTTACCGTGCTGAACCTCAATAATATCGTAAACTCTGGAAACGGATCAACTAATCTCGGAAATGCCATCAATCTTTTCGTCGGATTCAGTATTGTCATTGTGATGTTAACAGTACCGATGGCCGCAGCGGTTGCCGTAACATCAGCTGTTGGTGGTGATAGTGGTCTACTAGAGAAGGTCGCGAATGGGGCGAGAGGGTGGGTGGGAAGAAATACAGCCGGTAGGCTTGGTTATAATACGCAACAATATTTGACCAAAAAATTCCCAGTTGCAGCAAATAGCCTAATTGGTCAATCTCTCATTCAAAATACGGCAGGGAAACTGGCAAACTCTGGTTTTGGTAGTGCAACATCTAGGACAGCTAGTGTGACTGCAGCGAAGGCTCGAACTCAGGCGCAACAAGCTGGACGATCGCTCAATTCTCTACGTACCGCCGTCAACAAAGGTGATCATTCTACGATAGCAAAGATCATATCTGGAATGAGTTCCAGCACAATAGCCAGTCTAGATAAGGATCTGTTGAAAAATGATTACGTCATGGAACACCTAGACGATGGAGCACACAAGGCTATCGCATCAAACACCAACCTGTCCGATAAAGATAAGACTGAAATTTCAACAAACAGAAGGAATCTTCTTATAAACTCGGTATCAAACTATCACATGAGCGGCACGAGAAATGCTGAAATAGTAAAAACAATGATGGACAACATTTCTGGGTCAGAGTTAGCAAAATTGGATGATCCAAACGTCGCCAATGGCCAACTTACACTAGCTACTGATGATTTTGTTAGACACCTGAAAGCAAATCAGATGAAGGATATGGAAAACGTCATCTCTCAACCAACTAGGGCCGCTATAGGGACACACATAAATCACTGGCAGACAACATTTAGTACCCAACACTCTGCGCATGGTTATTATTCAAAAAATGCACATATGTGGACATAAAACATGATAAATGATTCTTCAAACAAAATATCTGCGTTCGCAAACTCTGCCGCTCTATATGAGACCGTGGAGAAGATTGGTGCCAAATTTTCTTTGCATCTCGACCAATTGGGTGAGTTGTATGCTGAAATCAGTGATACTCTGATAGGTATTAGCAACTCCAAGGATTTTACAAGTCACATCAAAGGTAGGTTGGAGATAGATGAAGATTTGGCCAATCAAATAACCGCCGCCATCAATATTGAGGTTTTCGACTCATTAAAAAATATTCTCAAATCGTGGCCTGAAACCAATGAGGTCAACAACCCTACTCTCAACACATCCTCCATCGAA
>CAILTI010000036.1 GCA_903837075.1 uncultured bacterium
ATCTGTAGTTCACCCTGATTCTCACCCTTCTCGGCGAAAATAATGTGGGACTCTGTGTGTAGCACCTGAGTATTTGTCCCGTCCGTGAACGAGAATAGAATTAGTTGTCCAGGATAGACCAGTCCTATATCAGTAAGAAAGATTTCATCGTAGGCTTGAATTTCGAAATTCTCTTTCAGAAAAGACTTGTCAACATAGGGAACAAACCAAATGTCATTGTTTACGCAGAAAGCCGCCCTTCCAAGTTTCTCGAAGATCTCTGCATCCTTCTTTGAAAGATTTCTTATAGCGTCTAGTGATCGGAGTGAGAAATTACCTGGCCGCACAATTTCACCTGCCAAAAGTCTTCCCCAGAGCTCCTGCATCTGCTCTGAGTTTATACCCTTGGCATATTCGAAGAACCTAGCAGTCCAATCTTCGTCAGGCCTTTCGGGGCTTAGTGGTGTCGTATGTTCTTTGAGATGTGTAGCAGCTGCAGCGGTGATCGCCTCAATGTTGGCTTGTTGCCTTTCCTCTTGGTACTCTATTCGAGAGAATGCTCTTTCGTCAAGCGAATTACCTGCATTACTAAGTAAAACCGGCGAGGTGAGGTTACTGATTTCAATCTTACCATCAGAATAGCTTATTGGAAAGGGCGATTTCGAACTGGCATCGCCGATCGCTTCCGAGATCATTCGAATTTCATACGCTTTTGCCCTGGCATTGCTGCGCTGGAAATAGCCTGAAAAGACCGAACCAACACCATCTGACACAACTTCTATCAGTCTTTTAATAGGTTCGCTGAGTCCGGCAAGATCCTTAATATCCATTTTTCTTCAATAAATCTAACGTGGCCGCTGCTAAGCAGTGCTCCGCAGCGGAATATTTATTTTACGGCGCGGAACATCAACTCCAGCTGCTTGTTC
This sequence comes from uncultured bacterium, assembly GCA_903837075.1. Classification (GTDB taxonomy): domain Bacteria; phylum Patescibacteriota; class Minisyncoccia; order Phycocordibacterales; family PALSA-1337; genus C7867-002. The sequence goes on from CAILTI010000036.1 coordinate 906, forward strand.
GCCCAGATGCGACCATACTGGCGGTTGCTCACTGCAGCCCCGTTGGCGCAGGGCAAAGGCATAAGCACACTCATTATTTAGTCTGATGTGCAAATCCTTAAAATGAAGAAAGTCTTCCTCTGTATAAATCATCTCAGAATTATCACTCAAATAAACTCAGAAAATTTATTAAAAGAGAGATTCAGTGTGTGTAAACATGATTCTTTCCTATATAGAAGGATATGTAGAATTTATCATGTTTTTATAAATCAATATAGCTAATCGGATATATTTTTTCAGTATTTCTGCGTATAAAATACTCACAAGAAAACAATCCTCCCAAACAGGCAGGAGGGGCTCAGGGAGAAATATTGAGACTGGAGGGAATAGTACTGATACGATGTATAGTACCTATAGAACTTTTACACGATCGGGTTGGTGAAGATAGATACCTCACGGGAGTTAGGGATGACACGGAGCAGATTGATGCGCTCTAGGACGAAAATCATTTCGCCGGATGCGCAGGGTACATCGATGCCTGGTACGATTCAATAATTCTTAATACAAAGCCGTTCCAGTATATCAAATATGGTATATTCCTTACAAGAGGCATAATCTTGAAGTCATTTGGTCAGCCAATGATTTCAGAGTGTCACGATCCCCAAAACTACGCAAGATTTTTATAGAGGAGATGACACGATGAAAACAACTAATTTTAATGACCTGCTGGCAGAGAATCTCAAAGACGAAGATGTTAAAAAAGAGTATGACGCTCTCGAAGAGGAATTTGAAGTCTCAA
>CAILTI010000037.1 GCA_903837075.1 uncultured bacterium
ACCCCTCATCAAAAGGGGAGAATTGCAATTCAAGACATTTTTCAAGATAGTAAAAAATCAGATATCCAAACAAACGTTTGTAAACCATCTCGAGAAAGCTGTCAGTTGTGGCGTGATAATAAAACGGGTAGTTGGCAAATCAACGTTCTATAGATTGAATTTGGAGACAGAGGAACATAACCTGCTAGAAAAATGCCTGGATTCCATCAGATACAAGATTTCAATCTTAGATGAAGACATGAACTTGGTGGTATAATCAAACCATGTCCAGAAAAGACAAGTCTAAACATTGGGTACTTTTGTATACATTCGCGGGTGGTATGGACATTATCCAATTCGTATTCATAGAACTCATACTCGTGTGGTTTTTTGGGATCGGCGCCTTGGTTAACGAAATATTGGACCCTATCGTCGGAATAATAATAGCTCTATGGATCCAATTCATAAAAAAAGTCTCCCTGATTTCTAGGCCAGGCAGACTCATTTCTCTCATTGGAACTGAGGCTCTGGCGGCATTGACTGGCGGCATTGCACAACTCTGGATCCTGGATGTCTGGTATATTCATAGTACCGTAAAGAAAGAGGAGGCAGAGTTGCGCGCACAAGAAGAACAGGAGAAAATGTCCCAATCCTCAAATGTCCCACTATATTCGAACGGAGCTAGGCGACCAGGGAATCCAGACGGCGCCTCGCGGGCCACTAACCCAAAAAATAATGCGGGTACACGTGCACCAGGTGGCACAGTAAAACCGTCAGTGCCCAGATTGCTGGATATAAAACCGCCATTAATAAAGTAATCTGGCACCATCATCTGAAATCACTGTTCCATAGCACACTATTCACATACTATCGAAACAACTTTCATGGTAAAATAATACTCAATGAAGCACTGTTCAAAAATGCAGATCGTGAAAGTCTCAATTCTATTTTCTATAAGTTTCTTTCTACTCGCCTTTACCGCCTCTGCACAAAATCTATCAACCGGAGTGAATGGCCTAGATCTCACCGCCTCTACCAACAATCCCGTCCCCGGACAGAATGTCACTATAACAGTCAGGAGCTATAGTATAGAGATCAATTCCGCCAAGATCTCCTGGTCTGTGAATGGTATAGTGAAACAAAACGACATCGGTGCGACGACACTAGTAGTAGTGGCACCTGCCCTAGGTAAGAAACTGAATATCTCCGTAACAGCAATAACACCATCCGGAGGATCTATTTCAAATAACATATTAGTCGGTTCTGGATCAGTCGATATGCTACTCGAGTCTGAGGGGTACGTCCCGCCCCTATTCCGTGGAAAAGTTCCGCCCGTGTACCAAAGTACCGTGAAGATCGCCGCCGTACCACATATCGCCAATAGTTCTGGCATCGAATACGATCCGAAAAATCTCGTCTACCAATGGAAGAAGAATGGCCAAGTGATGGAAGAAGACTCTGGTTATGGGAAACAGTCAGTGACTATCAAAGGGGAGATGGTGCCCCGTCCATACAGTATGACGGTAACTGTTTCCAATAGAGACTACAGCGCTCAAGCGGTAGGGATGATATCCGTGATCGCCGTAGCGCCGTCCCTATCTTTCTATGTGAATGACCCCCTCTATGGAACACTATTCAATAAAGCCGTAGGCGATACCCTGCGCATCGGTTCTCAGAAGGAAACTGGTGTCTTCGCTGTTCCATATGGTTTCAGCAAATACGCGGCCAAGGATAACCTCTCACTTTCCTGGACGATCAATGGTATGGAACATCCGGAGCTATCTACCAACCAGTCAGTCATCCTACGCGCACCTAGCGATACTGGTGGAACTTCGGCTATATCACTAAACATCAGTAACTTGACCGATATCCTCCAAGGTACCCGATCTGGCTTTACGGCTTCATTCAGTGCCAACAAACAAAACACTTCCGCACCAGCCACATCTGGAGCGGCTTTCTAATACAAAACCATGAAAAACATCAAACTAATTTCTCATATACTGCTCGTAACGATGATCTTTTCGTTGTTTACGACGGCAACCTTGGTATCTTTGGCTCATCCTGCACATGCGCAGAGTACATACACACTCCTCGAGCCTCTCCCGACCATAACGGAGACAGGTGCATCAGTGATGGGAAAAGAGATCAATCTGAACGATTACATAAATTATGCCATCAATCTCCTCATCGCTATTTCTGCGGCTGCGGCTGTATTCATGATAGTCTGGGGCGGCCTCCTGTATATGACGACTGATTCGTGGAATGGAAAGTCTGACGGGAAAGAGAAAGTGACGAATGCCATCATCGGGCTCCTCATGGTCCTCAGTACTTATATAATCCTAAAAACTGTCAATCCAGCGCTCGTGGCGATACCTGATACGTTGGTACCAGAACTTAAACTAGACACATCCAGAGCCGATGCTCTATATTCACGACTTCAAGGGGAATTGGCTGGTTATGACGCAGCGGAACGAATACAAGCTCAACAAATCCGGGATATAAATGCTAATATTAATAAAAATAGGTCAACAATCGATCAACTTAATACTGAGCTTGCGAATTTATACGCCGACGGCTATAACGAATTTGATCCAATAGTCGAGGCAGTAAAAAAAGATATCGAAGAAACAAATAATGATATATCAAAACTTAACGGTCAAAGACTCATTACCGCAGAGACTACGGCACTTACGGGTCAACTAAAACAGGCAATAATAGATATCAATAATCCTGATAAAGCAAAGGATTGGAAGGCATTAAATGCTATTATTGATGAGTATAAAACACAAATAAATAACATCCGTTCATCAGGGGCAGCGAAATTAGCTGAGTCTGGACAAGACCCCGCACCTTTATATTTGCAAGCAAATTATGCTGACGCGTCTCTGGAACTAGAAAGAATAAGAGCGATCATCAACAATGCATCATTCGGATCGATAAACAGCAACAATGTATACGTCGGATATGAATCATATTTGACTAGTGGCGCCTATAAAAAAGAAGATGTGGTCAGGGAAATTAACAATTATATAAGTAACGCGAGCACATTTATTGATGATGTAAAAAATACTAGTGACCTAACAGATGCTACTGCTATAAAACTCAAGGCCGACCTCAATGCTAGACTTCAAAATATTAAAACGTTAGCTGCAGAAAAATTCAAGTAGTCTTATCTCTTACCTCACCCACCCCCACCATGCCCCCACAAAACAATTCCACAACCAAATACGTGATCGCCATCGTCATCATCTTGATCATGATCGGTGTAGGGGTATACATACTCGTAGGCCGGGGTACTAGTTCGACGGGCACTGGCAAAGATCAAACCGCGCCGCCTGTATTCGTACCACTCAACAGGAACAAGACAACTGGTGCAAACAAAACAACTGGCGCCAACACAGCATCTACGACCACTAACGGCAATAATTTTCAGACCGCTATACCTGTCCTCCGCCTACTCAGTAACGACCCTGTTGGTGGCTACGGAGCTAGTACGACCGCTTCGACAACCATAGTTAGATGGGTCAATAGGGGAAGGGGTAACGTATATGAGACCAAAGCAGACTCTTTGGACATAACCACGATATCGAACACTGTCGTGCCACGAATATACGACAGTATCTGGAACAAAACCCTGACATCCTTCGTCGGCTCAACACTATCCAGCGGCTCAGCGAACGCGACGACGATATTCGCTTCACTAACTTCCAGAGTAGTACCGAAACCCGCAGGTACCGCGACAACCAGCAAACCTGTGACCACCACCACTACCGCAACAACGAGCAAGACTACAACTGCTACCACTACTGCCCCAACCACGCTCACACTAGAGACTTCTAGTGTAGTAGGTGCCGTGCAGACGCCATATGAACTCAAAGGCAAGAATCTACCGAGCAATATCGTCACCTACGCGCTGTCACCGAAAAGTGATCGTATATTCATGGTAACGAACGAGAGTGGTCATGGCATAGGCTATGTTGCCACCGTAGATGGCAAAACACTGACTCAGATATTCGACACGCCTCTCACGCAGATCGTTGCTGAGTGGCCAGAAGACAATACTATAGCCATAACGACGAAGGCTTCCTCTGCTGAGATCGGCTATATGTACTTCGTCAGTCCGAAAACTGGCGTATGGAGCAAGGTGCTCGGCCCGACCATGGGACTAACGACCAAGGTTAGTCATGATGCCAAGTATGTACTGGCTTCTACTGGTGGACCAGATTCTGTCTCAACAAAGATATATACCGTCTCCACCGGGAAGAGTATAGACGCCATCATCCGCACCATCGCTGACAAATGTGTCTGGGGTAACTTCAACAAATCCATGTTCTACTGCGCCGTTCCTAACCAGGCGACGAGCGCCGCATACCCAGACGACTGGTATAAGGGGACCATCTCCTTCGCTGACAAGATATGGCAAGTCAACGCCTCGACAGGGGAGGTTCACCTCGTAACTTCGATCGTCGATCTATCCGACCGCGTCATAGATGCATTCAACTTAGGTCTAGATACAAAAGATGAATATCTCTACTTCATGAACAAAAATGACCTCTCTCTATGGTCATTCGATCTCGTCAACAGTAAGGTGCAGTAATAGTGATTAGAAACCCATAAGAGAAGGGTGAAGGGGGCTTGCGAGCACGAGGAATTTTCCAGCAGGAAAATATCCGTACCCCTGCAACCTTCTCTTATGGGTTTCTACTTAATATGCCTCTTTCTAATATAGATCTCCTGAAATAGAGTGAATAGCGAACTAACAGACCAATATATGGCGATGACGGCCGCCGCTTGAGGGTATGTGGCCGGAATAATCCAGTAAACTGACGCAAAGGCGATGATCGGTAGAAACCACTTCATCTGGGTGGTCATCATATTGGCCATTTGGGCACTATCAGGCTTGCCACCCTTGTTCGCCAAGGCTGATCCTGTAGCTGCAGCTTGTTTCGAGGCGATAGAAAAATGCATCTGTAGGAACTGGATGATAGCTGTGATAATCGCCAAAACGAGACTCTTGCTGGTCAGATCTAGACCGAGCAATGTTGGCTTTACGACCGGAACATGTATGAAACTATATAGATATGTAGGATCGATCGTCGGAATGATCTTGTAAAATACAGAGATGAGCGCTAGGAGGATCGGGAGCTGGATGATGAGTAGGAGAATGCCAGAAAAAGGTTTGACTTTCTTTTCCTTGTAAAGCTCCATGATCTTCAGTGCCTGAGTTTGCTTGTCCGTGGCATATTGTGCGCGGATCCTGTTCGCTTCTGGCTCGACGGCCTTCATGCGCAC
>CAILTI010000038.1 GCA_903837075.1 uncultured bacterium
AATACCTGCATTCGTAAGAACATTATGGACATAGTCACGTATTTTCTGGTTTTTGAGGATTATAAAATACAAAAACCAACTTCTTTTTGACAAAACCTTCCGCTCAGGAATAGTGATTCCAGCAATACCCGTCAGGAGATCTGAGTATTTTCTTGCAATCGACTCCCTACGCGCAAGCATAGAGTCTATTCTCTTAAGCTGTTCTCGCCCAAATGCAGCCTGAACCTCAGTCATTCGGAAATTGTAACCAAGTATCACTTTTTTAATCCAATTCTTTTCTAATGAACGCCCCTGATCTCTCATCGACCTACATATCCGAGCTATCCGAGGATCGTCCGTCACGATCATACCCCCTTCTCCACAGGTTGTGATCTGCTTATTCTCATGGAAACCATATACCGAAGCTTCACCGATTTGAGAAATAGTAAAATCGTCCCCTATTCTACCCACGGCTTCACATGCATCTTCTATGATCTGTAGGCTATATTTCTCCTTTATGCGTCGCAACGCATTGGACGTAGCCGACAAGCCAAATATATGAACCAATAAAATACCTTTAGTCCTTGAAGTAATTTTTTCTTCGATCTTATTCAGATCAATGTTCAATGTCAATGGATCAATATCAACAAATACCGGAGTCACATCTTCAAACAATAGCGCATTTGCTGATGAGATATAACTAAAAGGGGTTGTAATTACTTCATCACCTTTCTTCCACCCCATCACTCTAACGAGAATATGTAGTCCGCTAGTGCCACTATTGACGGCTACGGCGAACTTCTTATTTGTGTATTTTGCGAACTCTCTCTCAAATGCTTCACCCTCTGGACCTCTACTCAATTTTTTTGATTGTAAAACTCTCAAAACTGCTTTCGTTTCTTCTTTCCCAACATATGGCTTGTACAGGGGGATTTTCATAAACATTCTTATTATGTAAACATTGTATTTATCACCTCACATGCTTCCTTTAAGTCTTTTACACGCAAATGGATATGGTAGTCTAACCAATAATCTCCAGCGTGAGCTTTACCAAAAACTATTATCGGCTTACGTTCTTGAAATGCAAATATGACCTCCATCGAAGTTCCAATCATTGAACAATTCTCCACAGTATCGTTGACGAGCAATATGTCAGAATGTTTTATATCACTGAGGTCACGTGCTACAGCGGCTCTAGAATCAGTAAAAGTTTCCTTCTTTTCTCTACCTCGAAAAGCATGGAGAACATTAAAATTTGCAGATAGGAGTTTCGTAGCCTCGCTTCTCCATGCGAGAGAGTCTTCTCGACGAATTCCTCTCATAGGACCACTCAAGAATATAATCTTCTTCATAACGTAAAAGACTACAGTTGATTTAACATATTGTCAAGAAATGCGCCCATTACTCTAGTATGAGAGAAGCTCTACTAGGGTTACATCCACCCTCTCCGAAAAGGTTGCAGAGCAGACCGCGGAAGTTCGCAAGGCATACGAGCTCGAGAAGCACGCTCGTCGGGAACTGGAGAAGCTAAATGAGACCAATGACCAATTCATCATGATCGGTAGGATACCAATACCGCCGTTGGCAGACTGACTCGCATCGTCGATGACTTCTTGAACATCACCGCGCTCAAAGTCGGCTCGCAGATATTGAACATCGAGACTGGCAACCTGAAGCCATTGGTTGAGGACGTGCTCAAGGAATTGAAGATAGATATAGAAAAAATGCATCTCAAAGTTGTGTACCCGCATGACACTGCCAATTGGCCTGACCTCGAGATCGACGCCGGCAAGATGCGTGAGGTTCTACTCATCATTCTGGAGAATGCGGTGAAGTACAACGTAGATGGTGGCAAGATCAGCATGCAGACTAGAATTACGAAAGCGATCCAGAGTCACGTCCCAGATCAGCATGATTCTACGAATGGTGATGGTAGTAGTGCCAACACATTCGAACTAACGATAGAGAATACTGGCGTCGGGATGACGAGTGAAGATATGGAAAAGTTATTCGCCAGACACTTCTTCCGTAGTAAACTTGCACAAACTGCCAATCCTGTAGGTATGGGTATAGGATTATCCGTGGCACGCGCAGTTGTTCGAGCACATCACGGTACACTAGAGATCGAGTCAGACGGCGAAGGGATGGGGGCGAGGGTGAGGGTGGGGGTGCAGATCGTTAGATAAGTGGACATGACATGCAAATATGGTCCCTAGCAATAATAGCTATCATGCAGCTATGATATTCCAGCATGGCGGAAGTATTCTAGACTCAGTCAAAGCTGTTAGATTCTCCAAGATCAGTCACGAGCTCGGATATGAGAAAGCTCTAGCCTTCTATGCAACATGTTTAGACAGGTTGCTTCTCAAGAGGGGTAAAAAACAAAAATTTGGCACCCAGTCCTGGAAAAAAGATGCAGGGAGCGCATGGGCATTGTCGCCTGTCGATCCACAGACTACCGATAAGGAAAGAGAGCAATATGGCATTGCGCCATTACAGGAATTAGAGGATCGCATCAAAAAACTAAATCGTGGACCTAGGGATAAATAATGAATACGGCATAAGTCGTTACAAGATTATTCATTTGACCAAACCACTTTACTTTGCTAAAGTGATATTATGTTCGAAAACATCACAGAACTAATTGGAATCGAAAACGGGCCTACGAGCATCATTCTTGCGGGTGTCCACGGGAATGAAACTTGTGGAGTAGAAGCTTTACGGAAGATTCTTTCTAGCCTACAGATCGAAAAAGGGCATGTTCTGTTCGGTTATGGAAATCCGCACGCTATAGAGACAAACCAGCGTTTTACTGAGACAAACCTAAATAGGATGTTCAAAAGTGAGGAAATGTTGTCAAACAAAGAAAAGACAAGTTATGAATACGGACGCGCTCAATTTCTAAAGAAATATCTCAACCAAGCCGACGCCCTTCTCGACATACATGCGAGCACTACTCCAGGTAGTAAACCATTCATAATATGCGAAGCGAATGCGGATGAAATATCAAAATATTTGCCTGTGGACATTATCGTCTCTGGTTTCGACAAAGTTGAACCCGGAGGGACTGACTATTATATGAATAGTATTGGTAAAATCGGCATTTGCATTGAATGCGGTTACCTTGATGATCCTCAAACGGTGCAAGTTGCAGAAGAAGCCGTCATCGCTTTTCTCAAGGCTTGTGGACACATATCGAACGATCTTACACCCAAAAAACAATCATATATCTGTATGTATGATATATATTTGACCAAAACGGAAAAGTTTACTTTGTCGAAACCATTTGATGACTTCGAAACGATAGAGAGAGATCAGGTAATAGGGACTGATGGAGATGAGGAAGTGAGATCTCTCGATGATAGCGTCATTCTTTTTGCTCAAAATAGTGAACGGATTGGCGACGAAGCATATCTACTCGGCAAAAAAACAGCCTCACATAACTTTACGTAAGGCTGGTGACGTTAGGAAGTGTACAATCGAATTATGACCCTCCCGCGTGAAATGTGTTGAACGATTTCTCCTCCCATGTTTTTGATGAGACTACACATCCGAGAATCATTCATCGTTCGGAGAAGAACCTGACTCTGTTGTTGCACCTCTAATATATATCCGACGAGCAACTTCCCCACCCCAGTTCCCTGACAGCTCGGCACAACTGCACACTCGTCGAGGTAGAAGAAGTCACCTTTGAGTGACAGGTGCAAATCAGGTGCGTCTAGTTGCTGGCCGAGATCTGGACTTACGCAAACTCGATAACCCCACGCAAAGCCAACAACCTTCTCATCAGATTGAGCAACGACACAGATAGGATCAGGTTTCTGCATCTCATGATAGAAGTCAGAGACTACCTTATTCCTCGGCCAATATTCGACCAGAAGCACGGTCCTCGAATGTTTACTGCATTCAGGGCACGTTTTATCACTGTGCGAAAGTGCGAATACCTTTTCACACACTGGGCAAAGCCATCCTTCGTTCCAAGGTTCACCACCAAATGATTGCTGATAAACCGAGGTTATCGCTTCAACCAATGCTAATTGCTTGAACGGTTCGACTATATTGATTCTCATTTTCATTCTCCGATTTGTTAAAGAACTGACTTTGTCGTTTTGATATAGGTAGACAAATAATAACCCCCTCAATTACAGAGGGAGTTACGTTCATGTGGTGGCCAGAAACAACATCAAGACAACTCTCTCCGTGATTGGTTAGAGCTATGATGCTGAAGTTTACTGATAATCATTCTGTACCCTCCCTCCTTCCCGTTCAGCCATTTTGCAACACGAGCGATCGTGGTTGAGCTTAAACCAGTTTCTCTTTCAATCGTAGTGTACGGCACCTTTTCGGTAAGCATTTCCGCGGCTTTAAGACGACTAGCAAATTCCTTGATCTCATTTTCAGTCATCAGATCACGCAAAAACTTCTCGGCCTCACTGCGAGTTTCGAGTGCCAGGATTCCCTGAATCAACTTCGTATTATCCTTACTTTTCCAGTTCATATAGCTACTTTATCAAAGTAAAGTAGATAAGTCAAGCTAAACAATCCATCATATCATTTTTCATCTTCGAATGATTCCATTTTTAACGGCATATTGTAACAACTATAGCATTAAATATCTGAGGCACGTGACATGTTAAACCGCGCGGTCATGAGAGCGCATCACGGTACACTAGAGATCGAGTCGGACGGTGAAGGAAAGGGTGCGAGGGCGAGAGTGGGGGTACCGATCGTTAGATAAGTGGACATGACATGCAAATATAGTCCCTAACTTGAAGAGGATTTCTCATAAAGCCCGATTATAGAATCATAGAATGACTTTATCGTCGTATCTACCCCCGCTCCGACTGGCACTCTGATCGGCTCTCCGATATTGACGATCAATTCTTTTCGAAAAAATCTCCTCGCACCGAGACGAAGAGATACTGGTACTACTGGCGTATTCGTTTCTATCGCCAGAACGGCCGCCCCGATCCTGAATGGGGCGATAGTATGATCGACAACTATCTTGCCTTCCGGATATATGACGATATTGCCCTTTTTGGCGATGATCTCTTTCGCTCGTTCTAGATTCTTCTCTAAACCTCTTCCAGGTACGACGACAAAAACACCGAATATTCCGTATAGAAAAGGTATGACGCCGATATCTGATAGGAAATTGAGCCATCGCCAATTGAAATGTTCTACTGCCATAAACCTGAGCGGCAAGTGCGGTGTCCTGAAACCTAGAATGAGTCGGAACAAGAAACTATCGACAAAACTAAAATGATTGACGATGATGATAAATGGACTTATCACCTTTTTCAGATTCTCTCGACCATTCACACGTAAGTGATATATAGAGTGGAAGTATACATAAGCTATAGGCCATGTCAGAAACTGAGATATCCGCAAGAATGTCATGATCTGCAGATTCTATCACAGGTTGCGTGTTGGTACGAGTGGCTATTTCGTCCTACTTTTTTGGAGCCAAAGCCCGGGATTGAACCGGGGACCCTCGCTTTACGAAAGCGATGCTCTACCAACTGAGCTACTTTGGCTTGGCTCCTGGAGCCGACGTCCGGGATTGAACCGGAGACCTCGCCATTCGTTTACACCTCACCTTACGGGAGGACTAGACTGTATCTTCTCCGACACTACGTCGGAGCCCTTGTCAGTCGTTCGGGCGCCCTGATCTAACATCGGGACGCCACGGTCTAATCCTTTTTTGGATCGAAAGAGGACTTTAACCGTAATACGGGATTCACATAAAGGTTACCCTCTATGTGGGCAGGGTCTTACGACCTACCATTGGCGTGCTCTACCATCTGAGATACATCGGCTATACTACACGAAAGCCTCATAATGCATGGCCTTTCGTAGTGCCCTGTAACAATAGACTATTTAACGAATATTTTCAATCATGCTGCAAATCAATTTCTTTAATTTGATATTATTAAAATAGATTATTATTACCCCATATTCAGATTTATACTTGTATGTACCGCTACCCCTGACCTTGGAAACAATAACTTTATAAAACTGGTTCTCCCTCATGCCCAATTCAGTCCTCCAATAATCCAAGGCCTTTTTCTTTGGAATATCTCTAAATATTTGCAGTCCAAATCTGAGCATATCTCTATCAATACAGAAGACATTCTCCAAAAATTCAATAAACTTTCTCAATAAACGTGGATCGGTATTAGTTAACCGCACTCCACCAGTTCCTCTCTTTGCTCCTTCTCCCCAGTAGAGACCTAACCCCATACCAAATAATATCCCATCCCTCAAAGATTTTGGTTCTTTATACACGAAAGGATCTCCTGAAGGATTCTTTATCTGATAAATAGCATCCGAGATAGTTCGTTTCGCTATCTTATACTGTTTTAACCAATAATTTATCTTATTTTCCGAACACTCGTATATTTTCGATATCATTGAAACGGACAACTTTTTCGTGGTATACAAATTGACCAATTCATCCTTGGAAAGATTAATCCTGTTTCTTGGTAGACCTCGTCTTTTCACGATGATAAGTATACCATAATAGACAATAGCGAACATCGATTCCTTACAAGGCCACGATGTGGTATGTATATATCAAAGCAATTATCTTCGAAATTCGATATAATGTAACAACCTAACACATCATGCTAGACCCTCGCAAAAAATACATACAAGTAGCATTCAACAAATCTCTGAGTGAAGTCAGCAGTATGATCTCTATGTTACCGCCGAGTGACAACATCCTGATCGAGGCAGGTACCCCATTTGTGAAGCGCTACGGGACACGCGGCATTCGTGAGATCAGCAAATTCTGGCAGGATGTTTTGGGCAAGCCAGGCTACATCGTAGCCGATCTCAAATGCATGGACCGTGGTTCACGTGAGGTCAGCGAAATGGCCGCCGCAGGTGCATCAGCAGTCACGTGCCTAGGTCTGGCACCCACCGAAACTATCAACGAATTCATCCGATCATGTAGAGAGGCCAACATAGATTCCATGGTTGATATGATGAATGTTGCATTCCCATTCGAGGTGCTACAAAAGTTAACCAAGCTTCCAGATATCGTCGTGTTACACAGAGGAGTAGATGAGAACGAACTGAACAAGGAAAAGCAGATCCCACACAACCAGATCCGCAGGATCATCTCTACATATAGCAACGTACTCATATCCATAGCCGGAGGTGAAACTTTGCGAGATGTACAGAGGACATTTTTCAATGATTCCAACATCGCTGTCGTGTGGCGCGCATTTTACGAAGATCCTAGTGCGACGAGTGACCTGATCAGAGATTACCTAAATAAAATATAAAATCATGAACGGACTCCTCCTGATCATCAATTTCGTTGTGCCATTCATACCTATCGTGGTCATATTTGCTTTGTTCTATTTTATAAATAAATCTTTGAAAAGTGGCGCCATGGCGAAGAAACTGAGTGATTTGTCCAAAACGACACCAGAAAATACAGATGCGAAATTCCTCAAATTTATAGAAGACAAGACTAGCAACCCACATATCCAGATATCAGATTCTGTAAATATAGAACCCGTGAGAGCAACCTCACTGAACAAGAAGACCAAATATCTCCACATCGCACTCAACAATACGATGGAAGAGGCGTACGACATACTATCGCGAATACCACGATCAGATAGGATCCTGATCGAAGTAGGAACACCATTGATAAAGATATACGGGACAGATGCTATACGACAGATAAAAGCCTTCTTGCCTGCTGGCACCTACATAGTAGCAGACAACAAATGTGCTGACCTGGCAGAGAGAGAAGTCCAGATGATGGCCGAAGCAGGTGCGAACGCATCGACATGTCTAGGAGTCGCGCCCATCGAGACCATAGATGAATTCATCACTCAATGTGAGAAATACAACATAGATTCTATGATCGATATGATGAATGTAGACAATGCCTTGTCGATACTAAAGAAGCTCAAAAAGTTACCGAAAGTAGTCATACTACACAGAGGAGTAGATGAGAGCGAGTTCTCCAAGGAAAAGCAGATACCCTACTACTCGATCAAACAGATCAAAGGAAACTACAACATCATGGTTGCAGTCGCTGGCGGAGATACCATAAAGGATATACAAAGGGCCATATTCAATGACGCCGATATCGTAGTTGTTTGGAAAAACTTCTATTCCGCTAGTGGAGATACTGCCGCGCTGGCGAACTCATTCCTAGATGAGATTTGAGATCCCTATATCTATTTTGTTATCTTCACCGTCTGAGCTATAGCCCTTATACCTTCTAGAACCTCGACTGGCAATGCGAATATGACCGTCTTTGAAGGATCAGGGTTGATCTTCTCGATAGTCTGGAGTGTTCTCATAGAGAGGCCACCATGAACAGAACCTAGAATACTAGCCGCCTGAGCGAGTTTCTCTGAGGCTTGGAACTCTCCTTCTGCCCTGATGATGATAGCTCGGCGCTCACGTTCTGACTCTGCCTGCTTGGCCATAACACGCTTCATATCAGCTGGTAGCTCGATATCCTGGATCTTGATATCTGTCACCAATATTCCCCATGACTGAGTGGCGGAACTCACTATTTTCTGTATTTCCTCTGCTATCTTCTCACGCTCTGAGAGGAGTGGATCTAGTTCTATACCACCGATAACATCGCGGAGTGCGGCCTGAGCATACTGTGAGACAGCCAATGTATAGTCCTTGATATTCAGGATCGCATTTTCTGCAGACTGCACCTGGAAATAAACCACGGCATTGATCCCAACTGGCACGTTATCCTTCGTTATCACTTCTTGCTGAGGAATGTCGGTCGTAGTGATACGCATGTCTATCTTTATCATTCTCTGAAAACCTACTAGGATCCAGATCAAACCAGGCTGTCTCGTACTCGTATATTTCCCCAGAGTCAGCACCACTGCCCTGTCATATTGATCGATGATCCTCAGTCCGCTGATGACGACGATGACGCCAAATATGACCACGGTCCATATCATGAGCGTGATACCAGACACCAAGCCGGATTTGGATAGGAAATATCCTATCAAGCCGATAAAAACCAATGTACTGACTAATGAACCTATAGGGTTTGTTGATCTAGTTTGCATATATTTATAAGATATTCAGGATGGATTGTTTCCACAAAGTCCTGATGAATTATGATAATACTCTATTGGTACAATTATAGCATAATGCAACATTAGTGAACTACCCTTCCCCTGTTGTCCAGATCAACATAGCGTGTATAATATAGTCATGAAAAAAACACAAACCATCGCCGCTATTATCATTCTTATCATTTTGGGCTCTATTTATCTATATTTCAAAGTACCAGAGAACGGTGACACACGAGTTGTGAATACCGTGAGCTTCAGTTGTGCCGAGAGCAAGACCATCGACGCTATATTCTTTGCCAACAAAGTACAGCTCAGCCTGAGCGATGGCAGATACATGAATATACCACAGGTCATATCAGCATCAGGCGCTCGTTACGCGAATAGTGACGAGACGTTCGTCTTCTGGAATAAAGGTGACACGGCTTTTGTAACCGAGGGTGCCACGACGACATACGCCAGTTGTGCGATCTCTACTACATTAACTGCCTCTACTACAGTGACAGCCCAGAATGATGATCCCGGAGCAAAGATCGCCAATCCAGCATCGGTGAATTGCTCGAAACAAGGTGGCAAGTTATCAATATTGAAAAATGGTTCTGGTAGCGAATACGGCCTATGTACATTCGAAGACAACCGCGCCTGTGAAGAATGGGCTCTCATGCGAGGCGAGTGCCCCGTCGGTGGAGTAAAGACAACAGGATTCGACACTATCGATCAGAACTTCTGCGCTTGGTCCGGTGGCCAAACTATCGCAACGACGAGTTCTATGTGTACATTCAAGAACAGTTCAAAATGCAAAACTGTAGACTTCTACAATGGAACCTGCTCTGCAACTACGAACTAACTCTGAACTAGCGAGCCCACGATGAACTAGTTAAAGGCCGATAAATTCTCATCCTCAGTCTCATACTGAGAGTTGGCATTACTAGCAACACTATCATCTGCAGAATTTTCTTCGAGACAAGATGGACACTGGATAAAGTGCACCGAGACGACAGAGTCCGAATCACTGTCGAACTGTTTTGGTTTGTAAAAATGCCATGAGTGCTTGTAATAGAATGTGTAACACTTCTTACACATTGTTAACGAACCAAAATTCCTACTTCTCGAAAACTTCTTCTTTGCTTTCGTACCCCAGTTATTTAGCACTTTGAATTTTACTAACATATATTTATTTCGATTATTATTAAACCAGATTTAAACTTAGTTATTTAATCTAGTTTTAATATTGTATCGATCTAAAATACCATAGTCAATCATTATATGTTGATGAACATGTGCATAAGCTGTGGATTAGTTAATCTAGTTTTAATGCTGAAAATGACACGTGGAATGTTGTCCCCTTTCCGAGACTACTCTTCACTCCTATCGTACCTGCGTGAACCTTCACTATCCAACTAACTATCGCCAGGCCTAGACCAGTATTAGTACCACCAGAACTATGAGATTTGTCAGCTCTATAAAATCTGTCGTAAATGCGTGGTATATCTTCTTTACTTATTCCGATGCCATTGTCACTAACTATGATGATCGCTCTATTTTTGCGTCTAGATACTTCTATCCTGATCCTGCCATTGACCTTGCCATAGGTTATAGAGTTTCGAATGAGATTCGATAACAGCCGTTCTAGATAGATACTGTCACCTGAGATAGCTACATTCCTGGCAATTTTTGTAGTTATAGATATTTTCTTCTTTTTTGCCAACGTTTCATATCTCGACGCTACACTCTCGGCAATATTTCCGAGATCGACTTTTTTTGAAATAAAACTACTCTGCAACATCACCTTGTTCGATGTCAGAACCGCCAGATCAGAAATGATATTGGAAAGATGTTCCACCTCATGGCTGATAGCATTGAATGTCTTCTTCATAGAACCGCGAATCCTATTGTCCCCGAGGATGGCCAGGTCAACGTTGCCTTTTATGATAGCGAGCGGAGTACGGATCTCATGAGTAGCATCAGCAAGGAACTGATTTCGCAACTGTTCTTCCTTCAGATCTGCTTCATGTTTCGCCAACACATGCATGGCCCTATTTTCTTTTTTCTTCAGACGTCCGATGGTTATGGCCTGTGCTGCACTATTCCCTATGTACTCACATATGACCTTCTTTTCTCGAGAAAATATTTTTAACTTCTTGAAACACAGAACCATCGTTCCATAGATCGTCTCCTTGTATGTCAGTGGGATGATAACGAAACTCTGAACATACTTGCTAACATCATATCTGTTCTTACTTTTTTTTACACGAGTCACATAGTCAGGGATAAAATTTTCCAGGACATTGTAATTCCTACCACCTTCCTTGGGAGCAGCTAGAGTGAATGGTGCATGCTCACTCTTGTACACCAGTTTCAACTCTCGTGATCCCAGGGAATCGATCCACACAAAACCAAAATCAGCCTTCAAGACTTTTTGCCCCAATTCTGCAAATGCTCCGACGATCGATATCTCGTCTGTCTTGTTCAAACATTCGAGGACGGTCTGGTTTATTTGAGAAATTTGGCTAGTTATCATAGTATTTAAAATATATTTATTCTGACAAACGACCACTTCTAGCAGAGCCCACGGCTCACGATATGGATATACTTCATATAAAAATCGGTGAGGTATGAGAACTATCACTTCCTCACCGATTCGCTACCTTATACAAAGAGCTGTGACGATTTTATCAAAATAACGATAGGACTCCTTTTTGACCACTTCAACATCATACCTAGAACCAGAAGAAAGGTGCTTCAGTATGTATTTTAGAGACATCAATCTGCTATTTTTCGAGCCAGAATACTTCTCATTATCATCTAGGAGTGCCCCAACGATGATGATGCTACCATTGCATAGTGCCAGAGATCGGCCGAGATACTGAAGTACGATTTCCGCGGATCTGGCAGATAAACATCCCAAGACTCGACAGAGGTACCAGATCTCTACTGAACCTAAGTCCAATCCGGCAGATTCTGGATCCACCAACGCAGAACGGATCTCTGCTTTCATCACTAGAGGACGTAAATGTACGAGACTAGAGCTGTTCGGTATTTGGTCAAACTGACTGTTCAGGTCAGTTATCGCTGCCTGACAAGCAACGTCCGACACGTCCAGCCAGATCGTACGCAGATGGGCTCTGATCGCCTCCTCTACCCAATGTAGGTCGTAACCGCGTCCGCAACCTACAGCTACGATCTTGTTCGATTTTGACTTTCTCCTCTGACGATCTGCATCAGTCGAGCTGTTCAGAATGTCCTTCAGGAAATTCTGTGCAAATTCACCGAGTTCCCGACTCGCACCGATAGCTGACTCAGGTGATATTCCGCTCTCTACGATCTTTGACGGCACGAATGCGAAAGGGCTCTCGACCCGCGCATCCCAGATCCGACCAAGTCTCTTTGTATATGACACTGAAAGTGTTCCCGCTTGTTCTATTTTTAATGATGTTGACAAGGATAGTTCCATATTATCCTCCTTTCTATTTGAACAGTACCATACCTATCAAATACCGGTCAACTATTCTCCTATTGAAAAACCGACCCCTCGTATAGTATGAATAAGTGGTTTTTGCCCTTTCTGATCGATCTTCCTGCGCAGGTATCTAACATGAACATTCAGTTCATTACCAAGTTCCTTGAAACCTGGACTCCACACACCATCTATGAGTTTTCTGCGGCTTAGCGCCTCACCACGATGACGGAGCAATATATCCAAAAGTTTGTACTCCTTGGGAGTCAGCGGTATATCCTTGCCCGCTCTCGTAACCTTGTGCTTTACGCGATCCATCAACATATTCCCCATCACTGCAATATCGGGATCAGTCGTTTTCTTTCGACGCATCACTGCGCGAATCCTAGCAAAAAGCTCATTCATGCCAAATGGTTTTATCAGGTAGTCATCAGCACCAACGTCCAGACCTATCACCCTATCATTCACAGTACCCTTAGCAGTTAACATGATTATCGGGGTATGAATACCGCTAGCGCGCAGTTCGCGACAAACTAGTATTCCATCTTTCTTCGGAAGCATTATATCCAGAAGGATGAGGTCATAATCATTCTTCATCGCCTTTTTCAGACCGTCTTCACCATCTAGAGCAAAGTCTGTTGAATATCTCTCGATCTTCAGCGCTCGACAGAGAATGTCGACCAATTTCTTTTCATCTTCTATTATGAGGATTGTCATCATGTAGTTATATATCAAAATGCTATCCTTGGCAAATAGTCAAATCCGACCCAGACTGAAATATGCATGTTGTTTTTTATATCAATTCGTCATATTATAATGCATTATAAATATACATACACAAATGAACAAAAAATACATGGTCATGTCAATAGTAGTTCTCGTTATCTTGATCGCCCTATTCAGTTCTTCGAAAAGTAGTCAGCGTAAGGATCTGATCGCTTCGGGACATCCAGCCTGGGCGCCGATCATGTATCAGAAAGGTGACAAGATCGAGGGAGCAGGTCCAGAGATCGTTACAAAAGTTTTCTCTGATCTAGGTATCAAGGTTGACTCACTTTACGAAGGTTCCTGGGATGTGGTCCAAGAAAAAGCCAAAGCAGGTACAGTCGATGTTCTAGTCGCCGCCTACAAGACCGCGGAGAGAGAGGCCTATATGGAATACTCGATCCCTTACACTGTTGATCCTGTGGTGCTGGTAGTAAAGAAAGGTAAAGCTTTTAGTTATGACAAATGGGAGGATCTAGTCACAAAGAAAGGCGTCGTAACTACTGGTGACAGTTATGGTCAGGAGTTTGATGCATTTATCAAGGAGAAGCTCAACCCAACGAAGGTAGCGACCACGGGAGAGGCATTTGCCCTGTTGAACAAGGGTGAGGTTGATTACTTCGTATATGCTCTATATTCTGCGCAGAAATACATTTCTGAGAACAAGATTTCCGACCAAGTAGACATCATATCGAAATACGTTAGTAGTGAAAAGTTCTATATGACGATCTCCAAGAAATCCTCATTTGTAAATAGAATGTCAGAAGTAAATACTCTACTCCAGAAATATTCAGAGGATGGCACCATAGGTAGTATCATACAGAAATATGACCTCGGCACCAGTTCACCGAAAGTAAACTGATCAAGAGGTGTGAGAGGTTACTGATCAAGAGGTGTGAGAGATTACATTTGTATTGTATAATATACATACAAAATGAACTTTTCCGTAAACTATTTCATCATATTTGAGGTACTCGCTTTCGTCTCCTTCACACTGATCGTCGCGCGTGAACTACACCACCGGAACTATAGGCGAGTCTTCGAGATCGCGAGTTGTGCAGTGTTCGGCATGATACTCGAGATCGGCAATACATATCTAGCACATACATACTCATATAGTACCAGTTTTCTGGTAAATCTCGCCCAGGTTCCAGTAGCTATAGGACTCGGCTGGGCGGTGATCATATATTGTGCGATGCTGCTCAGTGATCAGTACAATATTCCATGGTATTTGCGACCATACATGGATGCATTGACGGCAGTAGTTATCGATATGACTATGGATGTCGTAGCTATCCGTCTAGGTTTCTGGAGTTGGGTAATTCCTCAAAATGCCGAATGGTACGGTGTTCCCTTCGAGAATCTCGTTGGCTGGATACTAGTAGTACTATCCTTCTCGTTCTTGATCAGATTCATCCGTACATTGAATCCAAAACGTTTCCTCACCATCCTCATCATGATCACGTCGCCTATATTGTCATACGCAGGACTGATGGCTGGTCTAACAGTCTTCAGTCTGATCGCGATATTGCCTTATGGGATCAACAATTGGACCACCTTACTCCAATTCCAGTACATCGCTGACTTTTCGATCCTCTACAATCCTCAAGTACAATTCTGGAAATTGATCCTCTTCACTATCATCATGACAGAGCTCGTCAACATCGTAGCTTGGTCACTCATCAGATACCGCCGCAAATACCTCAGACACTTTGACTTGTTATCATTCCTCAGTTTGACCAGCATTCACCTCATCATCACTATCGCCGTGATCACCACCGGACTGTATATCGAATTACCCATCCTCCTAGTTATCTGCATACTCAGTTTACTCATCCACCTCCTGATGCATTTCCTACCATATCTAGTACACCCAAAAAAGATATACCTATTCAAGGTCGTCGTCGAGTCAGTAGAGAGCGGCGAGAACAAGATAAAGAAGGTTATAAACTCGACTTTAAAATAAATAGACCGACTATTCCTTTTCCCTATCCCCAACGACGCCCCTCACTATTTCTACGATACTTTTCTTTGAAACATTCTTGCGCCTCATCATAAAGATCTTGCCCAACGTCACCGAGAATCAAGACAACGTCGGAGTGCTCAACATCAACGCCCGCGCGACCAGCAACACGGTCATTTGGAAATCGCTCGCCGTCCATCGCAGCGGCTCCAATCCGGACGATACCGATGTAACGCACGTGAACCTCTGGAAGGACATCAACG
>CAILTI010000039.1 GCA_903837075.1 uncultured bacterium
ATACCGCTCCTGTTCGGAAGCGGTGAGTTTGATTTCTTCCACGGCATATATGTGTTAGGTAATATGACCAATACTACTATGTTTCCAGGGGGATGCAGTTTTAGCTTTGGAAGGGGTGCATTATTAGCTTTGGTATTACACGCAACCTGCGCAACCTGCGCATCTGCAGACATTATGCTACAATCGGAACCATGATAACCATCAAAGAATTGGAAAAACTGGCTGAATTGGCACGTATCAAGCTAACTGAGGAGGACAAAACCTCTCTAGTAAAAGAGTTTGATTCTATTTTGGGCTACGTTGATCAGCTAAAGAAGGTTGAGGTCTCCATGGAAGCGGAGAGCAGGGTCGGCGCCGTGAAGAATGTCGTGAGATCAGACGAGGTTGTCGTTATCTCGGCTGAAGATCGCGAGAGGTTGTTGGATGAAGCGCCACAGAGGGTGGGAGATTTTGTCGCGGTGAAGAAGATTTTGTAATAGTTGTCATTTGCCAGTTGCCGTTTGCCGTTTTAATTTTACATTTTACATTTTACATTCATGAAAATCGATCTGAATAAATTGAATATAGTCCGAGCCCACACCCATCTCATGAATGGTGATTTTACGTCAGTCGAGCTTACGCGAGCCTACCTCGATGAGATAAAAAAGAAAAATTCTGAGGTGAACGCATATCTAGAAGTGTTCGACGACGCTCTCGAAGCGGCCGAGAATGCTGACAAGATGATAACGGAGGGTAAGGCCGGAATGATGACCGGCATACCGATAGCTATCAAGGATAATATTCTGATCAAGGGCAAGATCGCCAGTGCTTCTTCCAAGATGTTGGAAGACTATCAGGCCACATACGATGCGACGGTTATTTCCAAACTGATCAAGGAAGGTGCTGTTTTTCTAGGTCGCACAAATATGGATGAGTTCGCTATGGGTGGTTCGACGGAAAATTCGGCCTACGGAGTTACGAAGAATCCACATGATCTGTCGCGTGTTGCGGGAGGGTCTTCTGGTGGCTCTGCTGCGGCAGTTGCGGGAAATATGGCTTTGGTGGCACTAGGCTCTGATACTGGTGGATCTATACGTCAGCCGGCTAGTTATTGTGGAATAGTAGGACTGAAGCCGACCTATGGACGAGTTTCTAGATATGGCGTTATGGCTATGGGATCTTCGCTCGATCAGATCGGTCCGCTCGCGAATACAGTCGGTGATTGTGAGATCATTTACAATGTATTGAAAGGAAAAGATCCGAAGGATGGTACGACGATCTCGGAGGAAACTTACAAAATAGAGACGTCGGGTGCCAGATCTGGAAAAAAGAAGTTGACGATCGGTATACCGAGGCATTTCCTGGGTGGAGACGGGATCGACAAGGAGGTGATGTCAGCATTCGAGAAGTCGATCGATTCATTGAAGAATAAAGGCTATGAGATAAAGGAAGTCCAACTACCGAATATTTCGTATTCACTCATGGTGTATTACATCGTTATGCCAGCAGAAGTTTCATCCAATATGGCACGTTTCGATGGTGTGAGGTTCGGATTGCACAAGGATGGAAAGACAGGTATAGAGGACTATTTTGAGTCACGTCGCGCAGGGCTCGGCAAGGAAGTCATACGTCGCATATTGCTCGGAACGTATGTATTGTCATCTGGATATCATGATGCGTATTACAATCGTGCCAACGCTATTCGCGCAATGATCACAGAAGATTTCTCCAAGGCTTTCGAGTCTGTAGACCTCATCGCCACACCGACTGCACCATCACCGGCGTTCCGGATCGGTGAGAAAGCTGATGATCCTGTCTCGATGTATCTGGCGGATATCTTTACTGCTACGGCGAATCTGACAGGCATGCCAGCGATGTCTATTCCGATGAATGGAGAAAAGTTCGAGGATTCATCAGGTGGGCGAGAGGCAGGATTGCCGATCGGTATCCAGTTCACTGCGCGTCATGGAGATGAAGCGGCATTGTTCGAGGTGGGGAAGGAGATGTTGGGAGAGTGATATGAAAGTCATGGTGCGTGAGGGACATGACTATTGGGCGATATTAGTATTTTCTATCAAAAGACCCATTGTCAGACCAAAGCTAATAATGCATCTGTTGTAGTTTGAATTAATGTGTTCTTGTTTTATGCGTTTAGCGAAATTTTTCAAAGAAATTTCTTTTTCCATGGATGATCTGTTGGTGGTCTCCAATTTGGTTTTCTGGCGGTGAGTGCGGCTATCGGCACACGTATCTTCTTGGGCCGTTCCGGTAATTCTCGATATTTTAGGTATACGTCTTTCAATCGGATATGAATGGTGTCGTCGAGCCTTTCCTCGATAGTCACTTCATCTCGTTTGTATACAGCGGTCTTTTGTGTAGACTCCAATTGGAACCAACTGTTTTTGAATTGAATCGTGTAGTCGTTGTGTACCATACGTCTCGATTGCACGGAAAATATCGCTGGCAATCTGGCTCGCAAATCATCAGAGATCGGACGGTGCATGTCAGTTACTTTTTTGGCTGGGACACTGAATCTCCTGTTGTGATCGGGCAGGTATTCTTCATGGATGAATCGGTTGGCGTCATCTGTCGTCTTAATATCTGCAAGTCGCATTTCTTTGACCATACGGTCTTGAAGCGTACCGAACAGTCGCTCAACCCTTCCTTTAGCTTCTGGGGAATTAGCACAGATGACTCGTATGTCGAGTTCCTTCATGGCACGTTGAAATTGGGTCATGAGTTCTTTGTTGTCCACTGCGCTCTTGCAATTGATTTTGTAGGTACTGAACTTGTCCAAGTATATGGCCACGGGACGCCCGTAAGCCTCGATATACGTCCACCAGAAGCGAAAGACGGAGTGAACACCCTCATTGTCTTCGAATATCGCATGGACGATCTTTCCGGTAGCATCGTCAATGGTAGCAAGCAAGCATCTCTCATGACCATCTTCAAGCCATTCGTGATACGAACCATCGAACTGCACAAGCTCCCCAAAATTCTCTTTTCGTTCCCTCCATTCTCGAACTATCTGCGGACCATGCCTCGGCTTCGATTTCCACAAATCCTTTTTGATCATCAACAGTCGGAGGGTTTCTGGATTCATCACGATCCCTGCGCTTGCCAACTTTTCTTGTGCAAATGTTGGGCCAAAGTCCTGATGTTTCTTCTGCTCAAAAAATGAAACCACTTTCAGAGTGACCGTATCGGAAGTTACATTTGGTGGAGCTTGTCCTTTGGACTTATGAACTACCCCCTTCTTTCCATTCTTTTCGACCGAGCGTTTTAGCATCTGTAGCCACCTGATCTTTAGTCCTAGACGGATGGATGCGTCTTTGTTGGTAATCTCTCCATCAATACACGAGCGCACGGTGTCATACCGCTCCTGTTCGGAAGCGGTGAGTTTGATTTCTTCCACGGCATATATGTGTTAGGTAATATGACCAATACTACTATGTTTCCAGGGGGATGCAGTTTTAGCTTTGGAAGGGGTGCATTATTAGCTTTGGTATTACAC
>CAILTI010000040.1 GCA_903837075.1 uncultured bacterium
AGCGAAGATGTGTGAATATTTTTATATTCACAACATCTGAGTCGAAGTCAGAACAAACGAGTAAATACTCCGCAGCTTGCTGCGTAAAGAAGCAGAGCTTCCACTTAATACCTCGCCAGCTTGCTGCGAGGTAGTTTATTTCCTGAATTCAATGAACTACCTACACCTCACCCCTTTCCGTACCCAGTCAAAAGTGTCAAGAAAGTTGACACTTTTTCATAGTGAGAGAAACTAGATGTTCCCCACTAGCAATTAGTATTTAGAAGGCGCCCGAGTTGGTTGACTAGTTATTAGAAAATCGATAGAGAAAAATGGCGAAACTACAGGAGCGAAATCTGAGATGTATTCCGTAGATGGCTCCTTTTCATTGCAGGTAATAGGCAAACAGAAAACTCCGCCAGATTCACCCATCATCTGGTCAGTGGCAACTTTTCCCGCCAACTGAGCGTGTGATGGTGCGGGTAAACGTTCGGCAGATATTAGTCGTCCCTTGAATTCCCCATTAACGACCAAGACCAAGAAAAGCATACGAAACTGTCTCCCAGACTGATCAGTAAAGATGCGGGAGATGAATTGGGGCTGATTCTGTACGGCTAGCATATTATTCATACTCGTATACTACTCAATTTGGTGCATAATTTCAAGTATTGCACGAGGGCACGAGGTCTACCCTCCTACGCGTACACGACGAGGCCTCGCCTTGTCACTCCCCAACTTTCTTCCACTCACCCACTTTTACCTTGGCAGCCTTCAAAACTTTCCCATTCAATACATAGCCTTTCTGAATAACTTGCACAACGACCCCGTCTCTATCTTTTTCATTCACAGGTTCGTACGCCATAGCCTCGTGCTTTGAATGATCGAACTTCTCGCCCATAGGATCTATCTCAACCAAACCATTTTCTGTGAGAGCTTTCACCAGTTGAGTAAAGATGGACTCAACTCCGACGCGCCAATTCTTGTCTACTTTTTCCCATGATTCCTGGTGACTCCTCGCCATATCCCAATGATCGAGAACGGGTATGAGATCATGTATCAGATTTTCATTGGCATATTTCAGAAACTCCGCACGCTCAGTCTCATCGCGTTTACGAGCATTGATGAGGTCAGCCTTGGCTCTCTGCCATCCAGTCAGATATTCGATCTTCTCACTCTCGCAGACCTTCAACTTCTCGCGGAACTTCTTTACAGTTTCACCCATAGCTTCTTCGGCGATAACACTATCATCCAGAGTTCCATCCTCCACGGCTCTATCAGCACCTTTTACAGGCTCGAATTCTGGATCGATATTCACGTCGCTGTTATTGGCTTTTGTTTTATTCATGAATCCCATAATTCTGAGGTCTTGCGCTCATTATACCCTACTCTCTGATTCTAACCAGCTTTTTGATAAACGTCAAAATAACGAAGAAGATCACACCAACTACTAGTCCGATAGACCCCATGATATCGGTGACTTTCATAGAGCCATACAGAGCATCGTATATGAGTCCTGCCAGTATGATCTCGATATACAATCCAAAATTCCACAAACCGATGATCGCCAATAGCAATGCAAAATACCACCACGCATGCACTAGGCAAATGAAGATCGCGATATCTATGAGGATTCTAAATATGGATTTCATCATGGTTTTTCAACATATACCCATCTCAACTCAAAAATATTCAACGGCACAGCGAACAGAACTTTTTCGAATGGCTGTGAAGGGTCCGAAACGATAGAACTAACGATACCATATAGATTGCTTTTCAGACTAGGTATGGCGACAGTGTCTCCCTCCATCACTTTGGAATCACGTGGCAACTCAACAACATACTGTCCACCACCCTTCCCTAGGGCGATGGCTTGGATATGTGTCTTGCCAACCAATACGTCAAATCTTTGTCCCGGTGATGAGAAAAGTAGAACCTTGGAACTATGCGCCAGAACATCAGTAATCTTACCAAGTGGAACATTACCCATACCATAAACCATACTTCCAGCAACGATACCGTTCTCTGAACCTATGTCCAATACTAGACTGTCATAAGGCGCGAGAGGCGGCTTACTGAGGACGGCCGCCAGGATGATAGGGGTGGAGGACGCGCGACCTAACATAGACTTCAGTTCGGTATTCTCGATGGCGAGAGCGAAAGCTGTCGCGCCGCGCATATTCGCCTCATCCAACCGCCTCATCAGATCTTCCTTGGAATCCAATAACGCCTCTGCAGACATGAGTTGTCCGCTAGATATGGAAAATTCTGTTCTCCAGAATGGTCTAGCTATAGCCGTCATAAATCCTGAAAAGAAGTTTGGAAGCAGAAATCTGATACCTATCACAGCCACAACTATGAGAAACACAGACAATGTCGTGTAACGAAAACTATTTCCACCTCTGGAATTACGACTTTGAATATATGTCATCATCACTTTCTATTAGAACAGATCTATACTTTTCCAAATCCTCCAGAATGATGCCCGCACCGCGAGCGATAGCAGTCAATGGTTCCTCGGCAACCGTGACGGGTAATTTCAATGTCTGTGACAGAAGCTCGTCCAGTCCCTTGATGAGAGCACCTCCGCCGACCAGATGTACACCGCGTTTCATAACATCAGATAGTATCTCAGGTGGTGTCGTCTCCAGAACCTCCTTGGCGGTATTTACCAGTATCTCTATCGACTGCGATATGGCCTCGCGGATGTCAGAGTCAGTGATGATCACTTCTCTAGGTAATCCTGTTATGAGATCACGACCACGTATCGTCGTCTCTAGTGGATCTCCAGGCAACACTGTTCCAACGATGAGTTTCACCTGTTCTGCGGTCGTTTCACCGATCAATATTTTAAATTCATTGCGAATATATGAGATGATGTCAGTGTTCAGTTTGTCACCGGCGATCTTCAGATTCTTCGATCTGACGATACCTCCTAGAGAGATGACGGCGATATCAGTAGTACCACCTCCGATGTCGATCACCATACTACCGACTGGCTCATGGACTGGTAGTCTGATACCGATAGCGCCCGCCATCGGCTGCTCGATGACATAGACTTCCCTAGCACCAGCATTCTTCGTCGCGTCTCTCACGGCGCGCACTTCGACGTTGGTCACCCCAGATGGCACACCGACGACGACTCGAGGTCCTAGGTATTTCTTTGGCATGAACTCACCAGCCTGCTTCATGAAATATGCCAGCATCTCTTCTGTTACTTCAAAGTCCGAGATAACACCATCAACGAGTGGTCGAATAGCGGTGATGTGAGTCGGCGTTCGTCCCAACATTTCCTTGGCAGCCATCCCGACAGCGACGACCTGGCCTGTTTTCTGATTTACAGCAACTACCGAAGGTTCGTTAACGACGATACCTTTGCCGCGCACATAGACGAGGGTATTGGCTGTACCCAGATCTATACCGATATCATTCGAAGCGCGAGAAAACAGCTTGTCTTTGAATTTCTTGAACATATATGTAGAAGACTATCACACTAGTGCAACATGTAAAATTGACAAGCTAGGCATTGCGTTATATTGGTTATTGCCTGCCCTTCGAAGCCTTGGCGAAGAAGGGAATATTGAGAATTTCCCCTACCTTCTTCATCTCCACCTTACCTGTCTTCCTATCCTTCACTTCCACAGAATCCGTCGCCAGGGTTTTCTCACTGATGATATATCTCCATGGAATACCTATGAGATCACTGTCACCAAACTTCTCGCCCGCACTGCCTTCGCGGTCATCATATAGAACCTCAACACCATTTTCGGAGAGTTTCGTATACAGCTCATCTGCCGCTTTACGCACCTTGTCATCCTTGCCATATAGAGCGATGAGATGTACCTGGAATGGTGCCACAGACTCCGGCCATACCAATCCTTTGTCGTCAGACCAAACTTCTGCGATAGTGCCCATAGCTCTCCCTGGACCGATGCCATAACAACCCATAACAACTGGCTTGATCTTTCCTAACTCATCTTTGTAATTCAGGCCGAGAGCATCCGAGAACTTCGTACCCAAATCAAATATATTACCAACTTCTATAGACTTCTTTTCCACCATGTCACTCCTATCCAGTCCCAGATCCTTCAACACTTCATCACTCAAAACTTCTTTGTTGATGGCGATCCTCTTGGCCTCATTGACGAATATGATATCCTCACCCGCTTCACAAATAGTCTGGAACTCATGTGAATACTTCGAGAACGATCCTCCACTAGCGAATGTTACATAGGTCTCTCCCCCGATACCGAGTCTATCAAAGATCCTGATGTATGCTTTCTTCGCGGATTCGTAATATTCATCATGAGTCTTTTCGTCAATATTAAATGAATACAGATCCTTCATCAGGAATTCACGTCCTCGCAATATGCCAGACTTGGCTCGGGTCTCATTGCGAAACTTGTTCTGGAACTGATATATAGCCTGGGGTAGATTCTTGTACGACTGGATGTGATCTTTCATGAGTGCAGTCAATGGCTCCTCGTGCGTGAATCCGAGTCCGAGCTCTGTGTCATTCTGTAGTTTGGTCTTGAACCAGATGTCGACTATTTTTTCGTCCCACCTGTTCGTCGCCTCCCACTTGGCCCTATCCTGCAGAGCGGAAAGAAGCACTTCCTGCCCTCCTATAGCATTCATCTCTTCGCGGATGATGCCGACGATCTTGTTCAATACCCTGAGCCCTAGCGGTAGATAGTCATATACCCCTGCCATCTCCTTGTGGATATATCCGGCACGTATGAGTAACTGAGCGTTCTTCGAAACTTCATCCTTTGGTGCCTCACGACGGGTCTTTGTAAATAAATGGGTTTGTTTCATGCACTAATCATACATTACTTTGAATTTGCTGTCAGCTTTCATCACGCCCTACTTCACCAATTTCAAAATATCCTTATAAGTGACCACGACCATGAGCAGCATGAGCAAGCTGAATCCGATGATGTTCACTATATTGAAGAACTTTACCGGAATCCTGCGGCGCGTGATACCCTCGATAGCCACGAACAGAGTACGACCACCATCTAGTGCTGGGAATGGTATGAGATTGATAACGCCGAGATTGATAGAGATGAGGGCAGTGATCATGAGCAGATACGTGAGCCCGAGTTCAGCCGCGTTACCTACGATACCCGCGATACCGACAGGACCAGTCACGTCAGAGAAGTTCGCTGTGCCGCGGAAGATATTCGTTACGAACGTATACAGACCGACTATCGTGTCACGGATCATTACATAGGTATAATGAACGCCTTCATATATGGACGTAAAGAATGGCAACTTGAGATCAGCAACATCCTGCATGGCGATACCGATGGCATACTTATCTGTGATAATTCCAGACTTTGGAATTACGGAAACTGTGTTCGGCACCTCATTTCGAATGAAACTGAACATGACAACATTCCCCTGACTAGCATTGATCGTATCTTGTATGCCGACAATGTTCAGGGTACTAGTGGCAGGTACAGCGCTATTCAGCTTTACATTTGAAATAACATCCCCCATCTTTAATCCAGCCAACTCCGCTGGTGATCCAGGACTTATCGAAGTGATCATGATCCTGTTGTTCGTAAAATATTTCGTGTATTGCTCGAAGCCGTCCTTGGTGGCAGTAACGCCAATATTGAATACAACGACATATATCAGCCAGGCGAATAGGAAATTGAAGAATACTCCAGCAACCAAAACACTAGCTTGTCTCCATCTATTCTTGTGCACGAAGCTTCGTTCTTTATCAGGACCATTGATCGAGTCATCATCTGGATTTTCTCCATGTATCTTCACGAAGCCACCAAACGGAATGAGGTTCAGACCGTATTCGGTCTCGCCCCTTTTCCATGCGAATATCTTTGGACCAAAGCCGATCTTGAATGCGTCCA
Organism: uncultured bacterium; assembly: GCA_903837075.1. Taxonomy (GTDB): domain Bacteria; phylum Patescibacteriota; class Minisyncoccia; order Phycocordibacterales; family PALSA-1337; genus C7867-002. The sequence continues at coordinate 5,856 of CAILTI010000040.1, forward strand.
CACGTATTCCATTCCATCTAGCCAATAGAAAATGCCCCAGTTCGTGAACGAAGATGAGAACCGCGAGAACTATTAGAAAAATTATTATTGTCATAGAATTCAGGGACTAGGGTTTAGTTAATGCGATTCCTATACCCTATACCCTAACTACTATCCCCTACCCTATGCCCTACCCCAACACTTCCTTCTCCTTCTTCTCATACATCACATCCAACTTCTTTATCAACTCATCAATGATCTTCTGTGTTTCGTTCTTTAGTCTGAATATATCATCCTTGCCATATCCGCCCTCTTTCTCCTTGGCCGTGAGATCTCTGATGATCCCCTCACGATGTTGTCTGACCTGTTTCTTGCTTTCCTCTAGTTTGTCTTTGGCCATCTTTGCGATATCTTTGCGCCTGTCTTCGGTCAGTTCAGGGAAATTCACACGGAGGCCCTGATCATCTACCACAACAGATAGGCCGAGATTGGCCACTGTTATCGCCTTCTCTATTTCCTTCGTCTGAGACTTGTCCCATGGTGCTATACGCAAAGTTCTCGCTCCCTCGATGATGACACTAGCGACCTCCTTTAGTCCCATCGGTGCGCCATATATCTCGACTTTGACATTGTCGAGTACTGCCGGGGTTGCTTGACCTGTGCGAATCTGCTGAAACTCCTTTTTCAGCCATTCCTCGACTCCTGTTAGTTGCTTCTTTAGTGGATTGAAATCGTAAGCCATATATTTCGGTGATTAATTGCTAGTAATCGGAACATAATGAAGTATAGCATAATGGTCATTAAATCAAATGTAAAAAATGGAATGTAAAATTTCAACGGAAAATTTTGTATTTTAAATTGTCATTTCCCATTTTGATTTTTCAATTTTACATTTCCAGAGCCACGTATTCGAGTAGCATCTTCAATGACGGTGAACGGTCATTCATATATCTCCTAGCTATTTCTATAGATTCCAATGCCTTCATCCCCTCCTTCGCCCCTTTGTTTTCATACACTACTGACTGGACCGCATTCAGAAGGTCGATCGCGTCCTGCTTCGTCTTCTTTTCCTTGGTAATGTCATCCATGAGAACCTTGACCATCTCTAGTCTCTTTGCGACGCTGGCATTCACGAACTTCTGCGCTTCTGCCGAGACCGCGGGTGCGATACCAGATGCATGGCCATCACTTCGGCCAATATCGATGATCTGTATCCTCGACTTTACTGTAGGCAACAGCAGATGTGCAGATGGGATGATGATAAAGAAATGTGCATAGTCTGCCGGCTCTTCCAATAATTTTAACAACGCATTTTGTGCCTCCATGGATATATTGTCCATCTGCAATATGAATATTTTCCTACCATCCACCACAACTGGTCTCATAGAATGCATAGACTTCACTTCTCTGGCATCGTCGATCGTAAAGTTGACATACCGGTGATCATAGAAATCCTGATCTCCGTGCAACTTCACACCGTGTTGCTTCTCCAGTGTTTCGATAAGTTCTGCGCGTGCACTGTCACCACCGACGATAGCGTACGCGTGGTGAGAGAGTGATCTGAGTTGATCTATTCCTATTGGATATTGCGTCATTGAATATTGAATATTTACTTCTACCTCTTGGCAATAATCGTCTTCTTGTATGAATCTAGGTGATCTAGAACAGTTCCAGTACCTTTGGCAACACAGAGGAGTGGCTCATCAGCGAGTCTAGCCTTCACACCAGTACGACGAAATACGAGTTCTGGTAGATTGCGGAGCATGGACGAACCGCCCGTCATGATGATCCCTTGATCGATGATATCCGCAGCCAATTCTGGTGGCGTCTCCTGGAGAACATCCTTGATCGCCTTGATCATGTCGCGGAGTGGTGAGGCGATCGCTTTGACGATCTCATTCGTCTTGATCTCAGTCGAACGTGGTAGTCCTGAGATATAGTCGCGACCCTTCACGACCATGATGAGTTCCTGATCTAGAGGTATAGCGGAACCGATAGTGATCTTGATGATCTCTGACATGTGATCCCCTATCGCCAGATTGAAAGTTTTCTTTACGTAGTCGACGATCGCCGCGTCCATCTTGTTGCCGGCACATTTCACGGAATTACAGGCAACGATCCCACCTAGAGAGATCACTGCAACATCTGTCGTCCCCCCACCGATATCGACGACCATGTGACCTTTGGCCTCTTGGATCGGTATACCAGCACCGATCGCGGCCAAGATCGGCTCCTTCACCACATAGGCATTCTTGGCACCAGCACGTATAGCTGCCTCGATGACCGCACGACGTTCTGTAGAGGTGATGCTCGCTGGAACAGATATCATCACGTCAGGTTTGAATAGGCTAAATTTTCCCAAGGCTCTATCGATGAAATATCGGAGCATGGCCTCAGTCACTCTATAGTCGGCGATGACGCCGTCTCTCATCGGTCGATATGCCACGATACCATCCGGCGTTCGGCCGATCATCTCCTTGGCATCATTACCTACTGCCATGACTTTTCTATCAACTTGAGATATCGCTACTACTGAAGGTTCATTCAATACTATTCCCTTTTTTGGAACAAATACCAGAGTATTAGCAGTACCCAAGTCGATACCCAATTTCGGTGAAAATATACTCATATTGAGGACTATATCACAATCTATCTCGATTGCACGCGATCTATCTTGGCGCCGAGCGCTCGCAGTTTTTCTTCCATTTTTTCATAGCCTCTGTCGATGAAATACACATTACTCACAGTAAATATACCCTCCGCAACCAGTGCCGCCATGACGATAGCGAATCCTGCACGAATGTCGTGCGCTAGGAGATTCGCGGCATTCTCACCATTACCAGTCACTCGCAGTTCCTGTGGTCCCGTGATGGAAACCTTGCTTGAACTATCCAATGTAACACCAGCACCGATCCTCTGTAGGTCATCGATGTATTTGAATCTTCCTTCGAAGATATTTTCTACAACTGTACTTTTCCCAGTCACCTGTGTGAGGTATGTCACTATCTGCGCCTGGAGATCCGTTGGGAATCCGGGATATTCTCTCGTTGATACATCGAACGGCCTGAACATGGCATTCGGCTTGGTATTTCCAATTATTGAAATAGAACCGTTGCGACCATTACCAACATCACCATTATCTATCTTTATAGGCACTCCAGACTGGATGAGTAGATCGATCAATACCTTCAGGTGATCTGGTCTGCAATTCTCGATAGTCAACTGCTCTGCACACAAGGCACCTAGTATGAGGTAGCTGCCAGCTTCGATGCGATCCGGTATCGCTGTGTATGGAGTTATCGGAGATAGCAACTTTCCCGCTGTACCGCGGACTGATATCGTATCGGTTCCAGCGCCAATGATATGTGCACCACATTCATTGAGCCATTCGGCTACATTCACTATTTCCGGCTCTTGCGCGCAATTATTCAATGTGACCGTACCATTACCCAGGACCGCGGCCATCATCAGTGTCTCCGTTCCTCCAACTGTTATCATTTCAAAATCGATAGTTATGTCCTTTTTTACTCCTGGATCACGGATCATCCCACCAGCCACGAGGCCGAGCGATCCTGGATCTCCTTCCCCCTGGCCGCCAAACTCGATCGTATAACTACAGTCATTCTCCGTGACCACGGCACCCATTTTTTCATAACCTTTCAGGAATTGGTCGATCGGCCTCGCACCGATGACGCAGCCGCCAGGTGCAGGAAAAGTCACTCTGCCATATCGTGCCAACAATGGACCCGTCAGTACGATCGAAGCTCTCATGATCGCGGCTAGTTTGGGATCGATAGTAGTGGCATCTATATTTGTCGGATCGATCTTTACACTAGCGCCATGGGTCACCTGCGCTCCCAACTTCTCCAATATCTCTGTCATCGTATGGATGTCCTCAGTGTCTGGTATATTATGTAATTCTACTGGCCCATCGAAAAGGACTGCCGCTGCCATGGCTTTGAGTGCGGCGTTTTTGGCACCATTTATCCTGATCGTGCCATTCAACGTCTTCGCTCCACCTAAACCTTGTATATTGAAAGATTCCTTATTCATTGCGTAATTCGGTTCGTATTCACATGCATATCCGTATCATTCATATATTCACATACTGATCTGCATTGCTAGTATAGCAAATAATGGTATAAATACACCTATGAATATCATCACCGTCATTCCTTTGACGAATAGCAAAGTTGCCGAAGAGCTCTCATATTTCACTTCCGGAGATATACCGATAGGTGCCGTCGTCGGAGTACCACTACGCTCCAGATCCATTCACGCCATCGTGACCGCAGTCAAACCTGCTGAGAATGAGAAGTCCTCGATAAAGAAAGCGGCCTTCACCATACGCAAACTCGGCAGAGTTCGGGCCGCTATGTTCTTCCCCACGCAATTCGTCGAGGTTGCGAGAACACTAGCGAACTACTATGCGACTACTGTCGGTTCAGTCATCCATTCACTGATCTCGAGCGATATACTAGAAAATGCACACAGGATCGCACCACCATTGCCGAGACAAGATACTCTGACTATGCCAGCCAAGGTTACCGATAGTAGCTCGGTAAAAGAAGGAGTCTATGCTGTCCAAGGTGATGACCATGATCGCATGGGTTCGTGGAGAAGTATCATCAGACAGGAGTTTGCTCGCAAGAGATCTATCGCTTTTTTTGCCCCGACTGTCGAAGAGGCCAGGGGTATATTCTCTTTTCTGGAAAAAGGTATCGAAGGATATATTTTCCTCATGCACAACGGCATGACCAGCAAGCGCATCGAAGAGGTCTGGGAGAAAATATCCAATACTGATCACCCAGTGACCATCATCACCACCAGTCAGTTTGCCCTACTCCCGAGGACCGATATAGATCTCGTGGTTATCGAGAGAGAGAATAGTCGTGATTGGATCGGGCGCAAGGCTCCATATATAGATAGCCGACATGCTCTAGAATTGCTCGCCAGGAAGCGCGGTCAGACGGTATATCTATCTGACAGCATTTTGCGTGTTGAAACATTGTACAGACTGAGTGCTCACGAGATCAATGAAGGTTCACCATTCAAGTGGCGTTCGATATCAACAGCGAGAGATGAGGTGATAGATATGCGACGATCTCGTGATGGGCAAGCTGAGAAGGATACTTTCCGTGTCATCTCACCAAAACTGGAAATGCTCATCAACGACAACATCGCTCAGAATACACATCTATTCATATATAATACGAGGAGAGGTTACGCACCTTCGACTATATGTGGTGACTGTCAGTCCGTCGTTACATGTAAACAATGCTCTACTCCAGTCGTCTTGCATACATCCAAGGAATCTGGGCGGAACTTTTTCATGTGTCACAGGTGTGGTGAGAGACGTAGTGCAGATGAAACCTGTATCTATTGTAATAGTTGGAAACTCATCACTCTAGGTATCGGTATCGACAAGGTCAAGGAAGAGATACGCGCCCGTTTCCCTACCATAGACATATTCCAGATCGATTCTGACAATGCAAAGACGATGAAACAGATCTACGATGTCCTAGAGAAGTTCAAGGAGAGGCCAGGTAGCATCCTTCTAGGTACAGAAATGTCTCTAGCCTATATGCGTGACAAGGTTGATCATGTGGCCATCGCTTCAGTCGACTCATTGTTCTCTCTGCCGGATTTTCGCATTCAGGAAAAGATCATGCACACCTTCACACGTCTCCGTGCCATGGCGACTCGCACGATCTTTCTACAGACTCGCCTTCCGACTGAGAAAGTTTTCGAATACGCCATGAAAGGCAATCTATCTGATTTCTATCGATCTACCATCGAGGACCGTGCCGCCTTCAAATATCCGCCATTTTCAGTCTTGATCAAGATCACGATAGAAGGTGCGAAGGATGCTATCGCCCTATCTATGGCGACTGTTCAGGACATGATGAATCCTTATCAGATCGACGTCTTTCCAGCATTCACCGCCACCGTTCGAGGTAACTCTATCATTCACGGACTGATCCGCGTCGACTCACATTCGTGGCCTGATCCTGATCTGGTGGCCAAACTTCGATCCTTACCACCTTCTGTGGTTGTGAGAGTCGGACCTGAGACACTACTGTAATAAATTTATAGTTTATTATTTGGATTTTCTAAAAGTTTAAATGCGGGCACGTGGCTCATTTTGAGTTTGAACATGATTCTACTATCAATGAAAGCGCAGCCTCATAGTCAACTATGCAATTCCATTTAATATATTTGAGTTATCAATTTTGCATCTCGCATTTCATATGAGGGTGCATCGTGGTGGCGGGCTCGCTTTTTTACGGCTGAACGAATGAGTGCATATGACGGGGGGTCCGAATAGATCTTGCGTTGCCAGCTGGAAATCCTTCGGCGAGACCCCCCATTCCTTTGGCGAGACTCCCCATTAACTTCGGCTAGACTTCCCAATAACTTCTGAAAGACCCCCCATTCCTTCGGCGAGACTTCCCATTAACCTCGGCTAGACCCCCCCCCATTTAAAAAAGTTGTCATGACAACCTCACCCCGAAAATGTCGCCAAATAACGGCTCTAATGCGTACATAATTTACGAAAAATGCGACGAGAGGTTGCTATGACAACTTATTTTTTAGGGGGGTATATCTGAGACATGAGTACTGTTGTGAATAACACTATAGGGCATCGGAGTCCTTCGTGCCTGCGTCGAACTCTAGCTTCGAGAATCTAATGATTCGAAGGCCAAGTCCAATGTCACCCAATAGTGCAAAAATTCATTCAATAATTTGCTACCAGCCTCAGTTATGTAGAAACATTTTCGGACATTACCTTCGTCTTGTTCGTCGCGAAAGTTTCGGATCATTTCCTGCCTTCGCAATTTTGACAGCAGAGGGTGGAGAGTGCCCCTGGTTGACTTGAATGCGGTTCTCGACAACTTTTCCAGAATTTCCGCTGATGTCATTGCAGGATCAGCTGACCTAATGATGATGAGAACCGCGAATTCCAATAATCCCCGACGGATCTGTGCGAGTTTTAGTGGCGGTTTCGCGCTGCTATTATTTTGAGTAGGTGAAATATCCAATGGTGTCATTTGTAAATAGAATATCACTAGGAAAATCTTTTTGGAACTAGTCCACTCAGATAATTTGTGTCCAATTGATAGGAATATTTTTTCAAAGACGCATGGGGCGGGGCCGAATATTTGACCAGGGTCTCTGATCGGGTCACGGGTCATATTTTTAATCACAACAGTACTCATGTCTCAGATATACCCCCCGTCGTATGCACTCATCCGTTCAGCCGTAGAAAGGGTGGAAATATCGCTTCATTTCTGCTATATTTCCATCTATGCAACACATCCTGCAAAGAGAACAACCAGTATTACGAGAAATAGCTAGATCCATCCTGACCGAAGAGATCGGCACAGCCAAACTAGACAAGATCATTGTAGATATGGAAACGGCTCTAGGGGAGCAAAAAGACGGCATCGCCATAGCCGCGCCACAGATAGGAGAAAACCTACGCCTCTTTGTTGTCTCCGGCTCACTACTCAAAAAGGCAGACAAGAATTATAGAGGCGAAGGTGGCTACCTCGTATTCATCAATCCCGAGATCCTAAAGAAATCCCGGGAGAAAAGCGACGTCGAAGAAGGTTGCCTATCAGTACGCTGGTTGTATGGAAAAGTGAAAAGATCGATCCGCGTCACTCTACGAGCCCTGAATGAAAAGGGTGAGAAAGTCGAACGTGGCGCGAGCGGACTTCTAGCACAGATCTTCCAACACGAGGTAGACCACCTGAATGGTATTCTCTTTACCGATAAAGCAGACGAACTCTGGGAAATGTCAGAGGAAGAGATCCGAGAACTTCAGGGCAAATAGTTCTAGAAATTTCGTCCCAAAGTTTTTTGGCGAATAGATAAACAGATCACATGAGTACAACACCAAAAATTTCAATAGTCTTCTTTGGTAGTTCACGTTTCTCAGTTTTCGTTCTCGACGAATTGATGAAACTCGGGCATACACCATCACTCATCATCACCACTCCCGACAAACCACAGGGCCGTAAACTTACCCTGACTCCCAACGTTGTAAAACAGTGGGCCATAAATCATAATATTACATTTCTAGATCCTGCGAAGCTAGACTCCACACTGATAGAGCGCCTGAAATACTACGACAGCGATGAGCCTCCTGCTGCTGATACGATCGGCAAGAACCAACTGCACATCGTCGCCTCATACGGCAAGATCATTCCGAGCGGAGTGATCAACATACCACAGTTCGGCATGTTAAATATTCACCCTTCGCTACTTCCGAAATATCGCGGCCCGTCACCTCTAGGAACGGCTATTCTGGATGACGAGAAGCGCACAGGTGTCACGATCATGAAGATCGACGAACAGATGGATCACGGACCGATCATCGCACAGATCCCAGTCAATATCACCGAATGGCCTATCTATGAGGAATTCGAGGAGCTCATGGCTCGGAAAGGCGCACAACTGCTCGCAGAGACCATACCTGGATGGGTCGACGGCGACATCGTCGAACGACCACAGGATCATTCAACAGCGACATATACACAGAAGATCACCAAGGAAGATGCTCTCATCGACATTAGTGATCCGCGGGCAGATCGATATCAGAATTTCCGCAAGATTCAGGCATACCACGAATGGCCTCAGGCATATTTCAACACAGAACGACGCGGCCAGAAGATCCGCGTCAAGATCACGGACGCCACATATGCAGGTGATATATTAACCATCAAAAAAGTCGTTCCCGAAGGGGCCAAAGAAATGTTATACGAAGATTTCGTCCGGGGCTTAAAATAAAGTAGTTTTCCTGTTGAATGGCCACAATCCTTTTACCATACCCTTCACCCTGGCACCACTGCGCCTGATGAGTGATATCCTCTTGCCTTTTCCTGCCTTTAGTTCACGCAGCACTTCATCACGGACAGCATCGATGGCCGCATATAGGTCATCTTTTTCTGCACTAGCATAAACATTCTTGCCGGCACCAACTATATGGATCTCAGCTCTGAAAATCTCACCCTTGTGATGATGTTCTGTAGTCTTCGCCAGCTCGACATCACACTGCGCCGCTGGATCATTTGAAAGTATACCATCAACTTTTTTCAATCTCTTGCTAACATAATCCGAAATAGCTGGCGTCATCACAATACTCGTCATTTTGATGTTTGTATTCATGTGATTATATATTTATTAATGATACTTATGCATACGACCACTGGAAGAACACTGGTGCAGATCATCTATGCATCATATGCACACTCACATAGGTCACACTATTATCGACGCGCTCTGAATGAATTTAATATTGGAACAAAATCAGTTATGAAATTGAACATAGCAGCACCAGCTGGACCTATCTTGCCGAGACCAGGTAGGCCTACGATAACCAGCAATAAGCCAATAAAATTCGTTACACCCCAAATGACAAAGTTCGTCTTTACCACCTTCTGAGCATTTCTGGCTATCTTGATAATATCTGGCAGGCGATCTAGGTTGGCCTTGATGATCGTTATATCCGCAGCCTCGATGGAAGCATCTGATCCAGTATCTCCCATAGCGATCGATACATCAGCCAGAGCGAGCGATGCTGCATCATTCACACCGTCTCCCATGTAACCAACAATACCAGAAATATCTTCGTGACCGCTAACTCTCGCATGATGTTTCTTTTCAAATTCGCGGATGAAGTCTACCTTCGCCTCTGGAGACAGATTTGCATGAAAATGCGTTATACCGATCTCACTCGAGATAGCCTTGGCTACCCTTTCATTATCTCCCGTCAGCATGTGCCACTCACGTATACCGAGCACCTTCATCTCCTTGATGATCTCTGAGATATGAGGGCGCAAGTCATCTACATAGGACAGAACCCCAGCAATCTCCTTATCAACTCCGATGAAGACCAGTCCGTGGCCATGATCCTTCTCTGTTTCATCATCAGCCTTCATCTTATCTGATATTTTACAACCCTGATCTTCCACGAATGACTGTCTCCCCATCACGAACGATTTGCCATCATGACTGAACGTTACACCCTGCCCCGATATCTCCTCGAAAGCATCTGGAACATGCGGCTTGATGTTTTCTTTTTGTGAATATTCGATGATCGCTCTAGAAACTGTATGATTTGATTCGGATGCGCCGGATGCGAAGAAACTCAAGACCTCCTCTCTAGACCATTTGCCGTACACATTCACATTGGCAACTTTGGGTCTACCACGCGTCAGAGTTCCAGTCTTGTCTGTTAGCAGGTACTTCATTCTAGATAACTGTTCCAATGCTCCAGATCCCTTGACGATGACACCTTTTCGCGCCGCCGCTGACATAGCCAATGTGTACGAGAGAGGTACCGCTACCGCTACGTCATCTGCACAAACTACCAGCAATATTGCCAGAATGATCTTCGTATCCACCCCGAACATGTACATAGCGATCGAGGCGAAAACAACAACACCTATGTACCACTCAGAGAATTTGTTGGCCAATCTCTCAACCTTATTCTTCTGTCTACTTGATTCGTCTACTAGGTTGATGATCCTGGCGAGCATAGTATCGGTACCAACTCTCTCCGTTCTCACTATGATCGATCCAGATTCACTGATAGTAGAAGTAAAAACTTTGTCACCGCGCTTCTTTGGCACTAGTTCACTCTCGCCTGTCAGAGAGGATTCATTGATCTCTGCCTGGCCACTGACCACGGTGCCATCTACTGGAATATTGTTACCATCCTCCACGATCACCAGATCACCTTTCTTTACGTCTTTGATGTTGACCTCCTTGATATCGTCACCGATCCTGATGCGAACCCACTCAACGTGATACTTCATCAACGACTTGATGATGTTCTTGGCCTTGGCATCAGTGATGTAGGCGAGTATTCTAGCGAAAACCAACATCAACGTGATGAATGCCGCGGATGTCCATTCACGCATCGAGAGTGATGAGATAAGAGCGATAGATGCCAAGAGATCTATAGTAACTTCCTTCCGTCTCATTGCCTGAAACACATTATTTAGCACAGGTATGAGGCCCATGATAGACAAGCAACCGAGTGCGACTATGCTGATATTTATGAAAATTTGATCAAAATATATGTACCTTGTTATCAGATACAGTAATAGAAATATGAATATACAACTGATGAGAACAAGGTCAAAAATCATGAATAACCTAGTCTTCGCGTCGGTAGCGGGCAGTTGGATTTTCATGATCTCAGTATAGCAGATATAAAAAAGGCCACACCAGAGACACGTGTCTCGACATTTACCAGGAACTTCCTTGCGACCTCTGCCATACAGACAGAATTGCTTATGATCGACTTTGCACATCAGCTCATCATCTCTGTGCCATTTTCCGATCTCAGCACCATTCGGTCAAAATGAGCATATTTTGACAATAGTTACCAATGATATATGCTAGGAACTATATAATTATAATATAGACGTGCGTCATAAAAAATATGAAACAAAAACTTACTCAACGTGATAGGGATCGAATGTGGGGTGAAGAATGTCCATATTCTGAAACACATATAAAAACACAGTCTAGAATTTTGGGTGTATCAATAAGTAGGATATTCCTGGTCGTTGAGGCACATATAAATCCATTCACTTTTGAGTATATAGCAAAACACTTGGATTTTTTCCCAGCGAATCATCCGTTTCGTAACCTTATCAAAAATGCGTCGTATGAAGGAGGTAGCTATGGGTATGTTGTACAGGCTGGGCAGGAAGAGTTCATCGACCAGAGGGCACTGAAATTAGTGCACGCCTACCTAGAAACGTTGACATCTATAGTGATACAAATGCATGAATTTGTAATAGCCCAATATGGTCTAAAACGCGTTGACAACCATGTCCATTCGCGCGATTTTATACCAAATAATGTTAACAGAGGAAAGATGCCCGAAGAGTTTGATATTTTAACAGAAAATGCCGGAGTTCTTTACCATTCTATATTGCCATGGCAAGGAAGAGATATTTCTGATAAGGAAATCGATAGGATACTGTCAACATTCGTTGCTTTTGCAAAGAAGAAGTCTATGAAGGTGGTCGACATGGAGTATGCTATAGAATATCTAAGAATATCATTTGCTATGCCAGCAGATATTATGGAAGCTGAAAGAAATATCCTAGAATTTATAGAGATCATAAACAAATCTTCGGCCACTAAGGATAGCAAATCCATATCGATGTATTTAGGAAAACCCATGTTAAAAGCTACAGAAAGACCTAGTTTCCAGGAGATTATGTCCTTTCTGAGGAGTACCTAGCGCAAGCACCGCTTGCTTTATATAATGAGAAACCCATATATTAAAAAACCACTTCAGAACTTTCGTAATGAAGTGGGTAGTATTCTATGAAGTCACCTAACTATTCTGCAATATTCTGGCGAGGTCGATATGTGCCTTTTCGGTGTCTATCTGGAATCCGTGATCGAGCAGTTTGCCTAGTATCACCGGAACCAGCCTACTCGCCTTGGAACTCCGGTATATCTCGTCCCTATCGGTCTCCGACAAACTACCCCCCGTGTTCCACTGACTGATGAGCCGCTGCCAGAACATCGCCATCTTCTGACTGTCGCATTCCCCGCCCCCGGCCCTGAAGCTAACCTCCCTTCCCTGTGAGCGCAGAATGACGACAACGTCCCGCTCTGAGATGGTAACATATACCTCATCATTGAGAGAGAAGCCGAGGTTTCCGCTTGGCTGCTTCGAACATGCGAACATGTCCGATGTGGACCGGATCAAACCCGCCGGAAACGGCCACTACCCTCTCAGTTGGTTTCATAGATTTCCTCGTCAAGTTATGTGTAATATAAAATAACCTATTAGTAAACACGCCCGCAATCACATTCCTCTATCATTCTCGACTTTCGATCGCTGATAATACCATCTCTCGATACAGTTACTATCAATTTGTACAGGGTGCTACATGGAACATATTCGCTAACAATAGTTGTGACGAGATATTTATCTGATCCGATTTTCTCTGCTCTGCTTATTTCATCTGTTTTGTCCCCATTCCATATAGCTGCCGCAGTTCTCGTTGGACAGATTCCTCCGTATTTATTGCCCCTCGTATGTACATCAATACCATGACCCATTGTTTTTTTTATGACATAATCCAAGGCCTCTTGTTCAGTTGAAATATTGTATGACAATATTTGTTCTTCATTATGACCATAAAGGTTGCAATATAGACCCTTAAATCTGATATACTCACCCCACGAACCATCACCCCCGCTTATGTGTCTAAAAATTTTGTAAAATTTTACGCCTTGATATTTATTATTGATATTTCCGATCGGTATATATTCCGTACTTCCATCAGCATAATGATTCGCACTAATTATATAGTCAATATCCTCAGCTGGACCAGTTTCTTTTACACAACCATCCAGGCCGTAAGCAACACCATCCCCAGTAATTTTGTCCTCTATAATAGTTGTTGGCGTAGTAATATCAGTCGAAGTTGCTACAGTAGTTGGATCTTCTATTACATCACAGCCGAGACAGCTGATATTGGCTTTATAAAAAAATATTGCTCCAGCACTGACTAGTAAAACAGCGGCTATGATCGTCAAAGGGATCACTAAACCTCTAATATTGTTTTTCATATACGAAAAATTATATCACGAATATACAGAATACATACAGTCGCCCACTGGATGAATGCCGCCAGAAACGATAAAAAACGTCCACCTCAAAACGAATATGAGGTGGACTTTATGTAACGGGCGATCTATTTGGCCGCGCACTTCTTTATACCCATCACGAGACGTCGCAGCTTTGTCTGGTGATAGTTTTCACCCATCGGGTTAACCCAGACATGTCCAGGACGTGGAAACCAGATATCGGCCACATCCACAACATGAACACCAAAACCATCCAGTACCTGGCATATGATATCGAAATCTGATTTGCTCGCCGGTTCAGTTTTCTCGCGGCATGATGTGACAGCCTCGATCCGTAGCTGGATCCTTTCGAGCAATTTCAATGTCAGAGGTTCTGCCGACTGTACTAGACAGGAGTGGTTCCCTTCTATATTGACGTCGGTGAGTTCACCATTCAAGGTTAGTACTGCGAAATGAGAAAAGTCCATGGATTCCTTTCATTTGTTATAGGAGATTTACTATTGTCGACAACTTCAGGCTGCCTCGTCTATGGTCAGCTGATCATTGACGGGGATCACTGTCATTCCTCCCACAGCCTATGCACTGCTTATCTAGGACCCTGGCCAGATTGCTCTGATGATAGCAATGCGGACACTCTACATAATAATTCCAGAGACACTCTACCCGATGGACTCCGGTAGTTTGGACGCGTCCCGAGAATGTCTCACCGCATCCCAGGCACTCAAGTTCTCTGAGTTGACGACCAACGATATTTGCCTTGTGGTAAGTAATATCATTTTCCAGACTCGAGACTTGATTCCGTACCTCTTCAGATTGACGTTTCATCTATACCTCCATATTTATATTGTGCTGGACCGCTATAGGATCGGATCCTAGTCCAAAAATTATAGTACCTGGAATTGGGACCATGTCAATAGATAGGGGTACTGAGCAGATTCGAGATTCCAATGCATTTTTAGATCTTCTGCCAACAAGTCTATTTCGTTACGACCAGCTTTCATTCCCCTGGTATACTCTTTTGCCACGGAATCAATGATTTCGCGATAGACAGGCTCACTAACATCTCTTACCGTTTCGAGTTTCGTCTTTTCCTGAGAGGCGGAAAGAACATTCGAAATACAATATTCTCTTCGAGACGGTCTCGAAGATCTATGATGAATTCCTCAGAATCGTTATAGCTACTCTTCAGAATTTCTGAAAGTTTATACAGATTTTTCCCTGCTTTGATGAGATATACCAAAAGAACAGAAACCAGGATCGTAAATACGATAGTTGCTATAGAAGATATGAAGAAGAAAATATCAGCTTTTAGTAATGATTCCACATTAGCAATATACCACAAAGATCCAAAATATGCCCAGGTTTGTATCCGAAATTATAGGGACGGATTGTTTAAGATTACACAGCCGACAGAGGTGGAGATGGCGGAACTTGTTGCTTAGCAAATGACTTACTTCTTGGGTGATCCCCACTGCCAGCGTGGCTTTTCTCCTTTCTTATAACAGATAAAAATAAGAAGAGTGGTCAGTACAATGATTGGTAATGCGAATGTCAGGAAATTGCTTCCAGAATCAGGATTACCGGGGATATCCTTTTCTCTGGTAATCACGAGAGTTACAATGATTGTGACATAAACAAGAATAACAAGCCAACCTTGCCATTTTACTGGTGTCCAACCCCAACCGTAGAGCTTTGCTTTGAACCAATGGTCCTTAGGATTATCTTTTATGTAGTTAATATATTCTTTGATCATGTCACTCCATTTTAGCAGAAACGTTGACTTCCTTAAAATAGGGGTCCATTCACTAGTTTTTACCCTAGATTTGCGTATTTGTGCTAGTGACTAACCTCACATACATATTGCACTCATTAATTAAATGGGCGCAAAATGAAAATACACTCAAAATATCGAGGAATTAAGGGATTTGTCACGGTCTACAACCGTGCTGTAAGGTATCAGTATATGATTACCAAACAAGCACAGGAGAGGTACAAAATATTAATACATTGGGGTAAATATGGACTAGCATCTGCTATGGACGCTTTCAAAGTCTCCAGACGAACATTGTTCAATTGGAAGGAATCATTGGCCGCTGGTCATGGCAAGATCGAAGCCTTGAATCCAGGCAAAAGAACACCTCAAAAGAAGAGAAAGAGGATCTGGGATTGTCGCATCCTAGAGGAATTGAGAAGGCTACGTGGCTCCGATGTGCATCCAAATCTCGGTGCTGAAAAATTGTACCCACTGCTCCTAGATTTCTGCGGTCCTCTAGGTATTAAAGAGTGTCCAAAACCATCGACAATTGAAAGACTCATTGTTGATATGGGAGGACTTCGAACATTCCCACAAAAGGTATCTCACTTTGGTAAAGTGAAGCGTGCCAATCGCCAGAAGGTGCTTAGAAAGCCCAAGGATCTGATACCAACGTATCCGGGGCACGTCTTGGCACTAGATACCATTGAGAAGCAAAGAAACGGTCGTAGGATGTATATATTAACTGCAATCGATATCTACACTCGTACCACATTCTCGATCGCCACCAAGTCGCATTCCTCGAAGACGTTCGCGCACTTCTTTTACCTAATCATGCAAATGTTTCCGTACGAGATCAAAAATGTCCTGACTGACAACGGTAGTGAATTCAAATTACATCTAGATGCTTTGCTTAAAAAGAACAAGATCACTCACTACCACACATATCCTAAGACTCCGAAGATGAATGCTCATTGCGAGAGTTTCAATGGAACCATTCAAGAAGAATTTGTTGACTATCACGTCAACCTTCTCTTCGACGACACAACCAAATTCAATGAGAAACTGACTGAGTATTTAAACTTCTACAACACAAAAAGAGTGCACTGTGCATTCAACAACAAACTAGCACCACTTGAGGTGTTAACGGCTTCCGAGTATTATGTATCTAAATTACCAGCAGAGTGCAGAAATGGGTGGGGTTATTCAGCTAGTTGTTGCCTAAATGGATATATGCTATAATATCTCTAAGTATTCCTAAAAAGCGGAATACTTGAAGATAATATGCAATATTTAGACCTAAAGAACCAATTAAAGGATTTCCCAGTCTTTTCAATAAAGGATATTGAAAAGGTTGATTTGTCGTTCCATAAGCAGAGATTAAGCGAGTGGCAAAAGAAGGATTATGTGAAGAAGATCCGCCAAGGATTTTATATATTTTCTGATCTACAAATAAACGAAAAGATTCTATTCACGATTGCCAATCGTGTTTACGAACCATCATATATCTCACTTGAAATGGCTTTATCTATTTACGGAATTATTCCTGAGGCAGTTTATGGTATTACATCAGTAACATCTCAAAACACAAAGAACATAAATACTCCTATCGGTGATTTTATTTACAGACACGTAAAGCCAGACTTTATGTTTGGATATGAGCTTAGAGAACATGAGGGTCATCATTATCAGATTGCAGAAATAGAAAAGGCTGTTCTTGATTACTTGTATTTCAATTCCAAGGTTAGCGACAATGAATCTTTTGAAGGGATGAGATTTAATACCTCTGAATTAAAGGAAAAGCTAAATATTGAAAAGTTTAATAAGTATTTAGAGGCTTTTCATAATAAGTCTTTAGCTCGTCGGGCAAAGAAGTTTTTAACATATATAAATAACCATGCTTAGTCTCAAGAACATAGAACAATACTACCCAGATAATCAAAAGCCTTTCAAGAGGAATATTCTTCGTGAATATTTGCAGTACAAGATTCTTGAGATTATTTTTAATTCAAAGTATGCACAGGACCTTATATTCCTTGGTGGTACTACACTTCGAATCGTTTATAACAACAGCAGATTCTCTGAGGACCTAGATTTTGATAACCTCAGGCTTACCGAAGAACAGTTTGCCGATCTTGCTAATGAAGTAAAGAAGGGACTTGAACTTCAGGGCTACGAGGTAGAAATAAAAAATGCATTCAAGGGCGTATACCGTTCTTACATCAGGATGCCAAAGGTGTTGTTTGACAACGATATGTCTGACATGCAAGAAGAAAAGATATTGATTCAGATCGATACGGTCCCTCATGCCTTTGACTACAAGAAGGATGCAAAGATACTCAACAAGTTTGATGTCTTCACCCAGATATTCACCACCCCTATCAATATCCTACTCTCACAAAAGATATACGCAGCACTAAATCGTAAGCGAGCAAAGGGTCGTGATTTCTTTGATATTGTTTTCCTTATACCGCAAACAAAGCCAAACTACGCATATCTCGAGGCAAAGCTGGGGGTTAAGAATGCTGATGAGTTAAAGAAGATGTTACTCGAACAAACAGCTGATCTTGATTTCAATGAACTTGCTCAAGATATCGAGCCATTCCTTATCAACTCTGAAGACAGTAAGAAGGTGAAAATGTTCAGAGAATATATTAACTCTATAGAATTTTAGCGGCATGCTCAGACTTTTCTCCTCCTGCCCGCGACGCGAGCAGTCGCGTCGCTTCCCGTCGCCGACAATGTAAAACCGCCTAAAAAGGCGTTTTTACATTGTCGGCTCCGTATGGTGGATGCATTCAGAACCGCAAATTGGACTAGAATTAAAAGCGATTTGCAGTTTAGCGGGGTTTTAGGGTTGTTTCCAGAGATGGTGGTTCAGAACTCGCAGGTATAAACTAATAAGCTCAGAGCTGGTATAATCTAGTTACTATGGACGAAAAAATAATACAACTTGAAGCTGATGTTGAGACGATAAAGGATCGAAATCTTAGAGTGGAGTCGGATAAGGCGTGGGAAACTAGCACCTTCCGTATCTTTTCAATAACCGTTATTACATACATTGTCGCCTCTCTGGTTTTGTATTTTCTAGGAGCAAGGAACCCTATGCTTAATGCACTCGTTCCAACCGCTGGTTACTTCTTATCGACGCAGTCACTGCCTATTATTAAAAAGTGGTGGACAGGCAATTATTTTCATAAAAATAAAACTGCCCGACAAACCAGTGAAGATTCGTCGGGCAGGTAGGCGTGTTCAGTGTCACTTTTTCTTTTTCGAGAAGAAAGAGACGTAGATGATCATGCCAATGATGATGAGGTTGATGGCCCACTTGTCGGCGCCTTTTCCGAACGCCCTCTCCAGTCCGTCCCCGATGGGATCGAAATTGAAGATGGTGAACAGAAGACCGATAGCAAGCAGAAGCCAAACCCACCACAGCGTAGGCAATTTCTTTTCGTCCATTGTGTACTCCTTTCTTGAGTTTATTGTTTATTGATTGTCTCCGAGCAGTGACATTCCCCGATACCAGTGATGGCCGAGGCACTGTTCGTTGAGATCGAACACATGTTCTTCACCAACAAAGTCGGCAAAGTCGTTGAGTTCAATCTTGTTCAGATACGTGAAGCGTTCGTCTCGCACAAAGACAGGACCACGACCACCGTAGAAACGATGCTCGTCGACATACGCCCGATGGAGACATGACCTCAGAAACGGTACAGCAATTTTTGCGTACCGTCCGCCGTAGTGCATGATCCAAACAGGTTTGTCTTCGTGCCAGATCGTTGTAATGCCAGCGCTCCTGTCGGAGAGTGGGGTCATGAAGTAGGTATCAAGCACCCGGAAGTCGCCCAGAACGAAGGGTATTGCCTTTGAGCCGGGAAGCTCCTGAATCTTGATCTTCTGGACGTTTTGCGCCCAGCCTGCTGCCATTGCCTCAAAAAAGGCATCCTGAACTGCCTGTAGAGTCGGTTGCATATTTCACCTCTTTCTATGTTAAAGGACTGGCGAGATAATACAATAATTATCGTCTTTTTGCAAGTTACTTTTGCTCCGTCTATTGGATAAGTTCAGAACTTTGAATTGGGCTGGGATTAAAAAAGAGCTAGAGTTCTCAGGTATATTTATGCTTCTTGCCAACAGCTCTTAATGTATTATCAATTTTAA
>CAILTI010000041.1 GCA_903837075.1 uncultured bacterium
AGCGAAGATGTGTGAATATTTTTATATTCACAACATCTGAGTCGAAGTCAGAACAAACGAGTAAATACTCCGCAGCTTGCTGCGTAAAGAAGCAGAGCTTCCACTTAATACCTCGCCAGCTTGCTGCGAGGTAGTTTATTTATTTCAATCAATGCGCCACCGACAATCCGAACGTCTTTTCGAAACCTGCGTTGCGAAGGGTGTAAATGGCATCACGAATGGTACTCCCGGTGGTAACAACATCATCTATCACGAGCATCAGATAATCAGACACACAGAGACGACGGAGTTTTTCTATAGCGACCTCATTTACAGAGAAAATGCCCTGCGCGCTATCTAGGCGTTCACTACGATCCTTCAGGGTCTGGCGAGATTTGTGATGGGTACGGACCAATAGATCGTGTACTATTACAACTTTATCGGCATCGAGTCGCAATCTTTCTATCTCGTTGGCGATGAGTTCGCACTGATTGAAACCTCTCTCACGGCGCCGCCTGGAGGTTATCGGCATGGGGATGATGAATATCGGACATGCCGCTCGTGAGAACATCGAAAGTGTTTGATATATCGCACAACCAGCTATCTTGGCCGCTTGTATAGACTTTTTGTACTTTATGCACCAGATCAGTCTCCAAACGTGCGGATCTTTGTATGAAAATATAGAGCACGATTCTGGAATTGGAGACATCTTTGCGCGTGGCAGGGAAGTATAGGCGTCTACTGGGAGCAACGATAAAACCTCCCGTTCTTCCTGGGAAATGGGGAAAAGGGCATCTAGAATGGTTTCATATATGATCTTTATGAATGACATAAAGTGAAGTTTACAGGGCAAATAGGAAAGTTCAAAATTCGATCTACTATGAGGGATTACACCCGCACTTATACTCTTTCACAATTTTATGAGCTATAATAGAGGCATGTCATTTTTTTCCTCCTTTTTTAAGAAAGAAATCAGCGTACTCGGAGTCGACATAGGTTCTTCGGCTCTCAAGATCGTACAAGTAAAAAAGAAACATGGCAAGGCAGTGTTAGAGACATATGGTGAGTTGGCACTAGGTCCGTATGCTGGAATAGAGGTAGGTAGAGCCGTATCTCTGCCAGCCGAAAAGATGATCGAGGCCATCAAAGATCTCCTGAGAGAGTCAAAAACGACGACCGTAGAATGTGGAACGGCTTTGCCGTTGTCTGCCAGTCTGATCACATTCGTCAATATTCCTCCAGTTCCTGAGAAGCAGATCGCTGATGTTGTGGCGATCGAAGCACGCAAATACATACCGGTGCCATTGAATGAGGTTCTCCTAGACTTTTCTATCATTCCCAAAGAAGAACAATACGTGACCGAAGACGAGACGACCAAGACAGAGAAGCAAGGTCATGAGGTGTTGGTTGTCGCTATACACAATGATTACATCAATGACTACCAGTCGATCATGGCTGGTAGTGGGTTGAATCCTAGCTTTTATGAGATAGAGCTATTCAGTTCAGTGCGAGCTGTCGTCGAACAGGGTGTTGCCACGAATATGGTTATAGACATGGGGGCGAGGTCTACGAAGTTGTACATCATCGAGAGAGGTGTACTCCGTTCTTCACATATCATCAACAAAGGTAGTCAGGATATCACATTGGCGCTGTCCAAAGCTCTATCCATCACTGTCAGTGAGGCGGAAAATATGAAGAGAACATATGGATTGAAAGGTGGACCAGAATACAAGGAGCTGACCGAGATCATCACAGTCAATCTCGACTACATGTTTTATGAAGCCAACGCCGCATTGCTCACGTACCAGAAGAAATATTCCAAGAACGTAACTCAGGTCATCTTGACTGGTGGGGGAGTTCTCCTCAAAGGTTTCACCGAATTGGCAAAGATATGTTTCCAGACTGATGTCATATATGCAGATCCATTCGGCAAATTGGAGACGCCAGCATTCCTCGCAGAAGAGTTTTCTCAGGCTGGTCCAGAATTTGCCGTGGCTATAGGGGCGGCGTTGCGTAGGTTATCGGAGTTGGAGTAATAGGGAATTACCCAATGAAGAGAGATGCCGACTTATACACATCTGTTGACATACTTTACAATTGATTTCTGTTATAATGTATGAGAATTCATCATGGAGACCAAATTCCAAACTTCATTCATACCAAAGAAGCCACTCATATCACCCAATGTGATGATGCAGAGGGCGCCTAGGAGGCTCGTAAGTCTGTTCCTTATGTTTGCTGTGATCGTTTTTATCATATCACTGGCAGGACTCGGAGGGGCATATCTGTGGAAGGGATATCTAACTTCATCACAAGTGAATTTCAAACAGCAATTGGCCGACAGAGAGAAACTATTTGATATAAATCTCATCACACAGTTGAAACAGGCCAATGTTCAGATCGACACCGCTAAACAAATACTAAATAACCATGTGGCCATGTCGCAGGTATTCGATATCATATCTAACTTTACAATAGTTAGTTCGAGATTCTTGTCGATGGATATAGCCGCACCAACGGCACAGTCATCGGGGGTGAAGATCAGTATGAAAGGCTATGGAAAAGATCTAAGCTCGGTAGCTTTCCAGTCGGATGTTCTGGGAAAACTCGAAGATATCGGTCTCCGAGATATTGTGAAGAATCCTATACTTTCCGATCCAACCAAGGACAAAGATGGTAAAGTGACATTCGGGTTCTCGGCAACGTTTGAGCCATCTGGTTTGTCGTACAAACGTTCAGTATTGGGCAATCCAGCGACATCTTCGGTAAATCAGGCCAGTACGACCAATCAATAGGCAAATTTTTCAATTTTCAACCTTTCTTTATGAATAAAAATATCACATCTACAATACTTCTAGTCCTGGCCATCGGTATGTATTTCACGGTGACGCAGGGTGTGATCGATGGCGCTAAAGCTGTTCAGGTGGTGAATGCAAAATACATATCAGCTATGGATAGTGCAGATCAGCTCCGCAAGGAGCGTGATAAGGTACGGGACACCTTTAACAGTATATCCAAGGATGACCAAGATCGTCTAAAGAAAATGATACCGAGTACTGTTGATAATATCCGACTGATCATCGACATAAGCAATGTTGCTCGTAAACAGAATTTGTCTCTCGAGGACATCAAGGCGACGGTGTCACAGGCTGGTCAGAAGGGGAGCGTTGCTAAGAGTTCTGCCACTGCCACATCACAACCCAATGGTACGACTGCTGTAGCGACAGATACTATTGCAACGCCGATACTCGATACGGTCACTGTTACGTTCAAGGTAACGGCACCATATCAGCAATTCAAAACCTTTATGCAGGAACTAGAAGCCAGCCTACGCATAATGGACATGACTAGCCTCACACTGACGGCCAATGATACTGGAACATATGACTATAAGGTAGAATTGAAAACATATTGGATGAGAAGCCAATAATACACCATATGAATACTCCAAAAACATCCAAAAAAACTATAATAATCATAGCAGCTATCATCATCATATCGATCGTCGGTTATTTCTATTATATGGGCGGCCAAACGACCTCGAGCTCTACGCTCGAAGTATCCAAGGATACGACAGATGCACAGATCGCCGGTCAGAGGGTTCTGGGTCTACTGAATCAGATACGATCTCTCAAGATCGATACGAGCTTGTTCAAGGACCCATTGTATCTAACTTTGATAGATTATGCAGTCGATGTACCACCACAAGAAATCGGCCGTCCCAATCCTTTTGCCCCTATCCCAGGTATGCCAGTTGTGGATCCTTTGAAGAAATGAACCAAATATGAGCGTAATAGACATACTCTTACAAAAGAAGCTGCTATCCAAAGACGACGCACGAGATGTGCGTAGTGCAGTCACTTCGGGCACACCGATGGACGATGCATTGATCTCCAAAGGAGTGAAGGTGGATGATATCGTGGGTGCCAGAGGAGAATTCATGAATATGCCTGTGAGAATCCTCACGGAAAATTCTGTACCATTCGAGGCGCTCGACTATATACCAGAGGAGAATGCTCTGCATTACAATTTCGTTCCTATCGGTCTTTCTGATGGGGTATTGGAGATCGGGGTTGTTGATCCTGATAATATGGAGGCCAGAGACGCTATCACTTTTCTCGTGGCCAAGAAGAACATTCCATTCAAGATGTTCCTGATCTCGCCTGATGATTTCAAAAAAGTCATAGAAATGTACAAAGGTCTAACTGGTGAGGTGACGAGAGCACTCACAGAATTGGAAACAGAACTATCTATCGAACCTGGTGATGTGATAAAGAAGGAAGATATGACCACGAAGCCGGGTGCGGAAGATACGGTCATCATCGAAGATGCACCGGTGGTCAAGATCGTGGCGACGATCGTCCGATACGCCGTCGAAGGTGAGGCATCAGACGTGCACATCGAACATATGCGTGACAAGATCAGGGTACGTTTCCGTGTGGATGGAATATTGAATACCAGTCTAGTCTTGCCGTCACAGGTACACTCGGCGGTAGTTGCGCGTATCAAGGTTCTCTCCAATATGCGTCTCGATGAGAAAAGGAAGCCTCAGGACGGCCGTTTTTCAGCACGTATCGACAATAGGAAGATCGACTTCCGCGTTTCTACATTTCCGTCGTATTATGGTGAGAAGGTTGAAATGCGTATCCTAGACCAGGCCAAGGGAGTTCGTAAGATGGATGACATGGGATTGTCTGCAAAGAATCTGATCATGATGCGAGAGGCGATCAACAAGCCATACGGTATGATCCTCCTCACTGGTCCTACAGGTTCCGGAAAATCAACCTCGCTGTATTCTATATTGAATGAAGTCGATAGGGAATCATACAACGTTCTATCTCTCGAAGATCCGGTGGAGTATTCGATAGATGGCGTTAGTCAATCCCAAGTTAGGCCAGAGATCGGCTACGACTTTAGTACTGGACTACGTACGACACTCCGTCAAGACCCAGATATCATCATGGTTGGTGAGATCCGCGACAAGGAGACAGCGCAGCTGGCCGTACAGGCTGCCCTTACTGGTCACCTAGTGTTTTCCACTCTGCATACCAACAATGCCGCCGGTGTCATCCCACGTCTCATCGACATGGGAGTTGATCCGTTCCTGATAGCACCGACATTGGTTCTGGCTGTTGCACAACGTTTGGTCGGACTATTGGAGCCAGGGGGAGGAGAAGCTGTCCCTGTGGACGGCAGTTTCAAGGCTATGATAGATCGTCAATTTGCAGACCTACCAGCGCAGTTCAAGAAAGAAATACCATTCGCTGATACTGTTTACAAGATCAAGCCTACCCCAACATGTCCCAAGGGCACTCGTGGTCGTATGGCCGTATTTGAGATGTTTGCCATGGACAAGGATATAGAGCAGGTGATCCTGAAAACTCCGACGGAACTAGAAGTTTCACGCATTATTCGAGAGAAGGGCATGTTGACTTTGAAGGAAGATGCATTCATCAAGGCGTTTCAGAGAGTAATACCGATAGAGGAGGTAAATAAATTGTAAATGGTTTAGGTGTTAGGGGATAGGGTTTAGTCGCAACAATTTGTAAATGTCCTCTATACCCTATACCCTAAACTTCATACCCTTGCTATAATACACCCATGACAGATCCTACCCCAACCCCTGCAACAAAGAGAAAGATTCTATTTGTCGATGATGATAAGTTCCTCCTAGATATATATGCCCTCAAGTTTATCAAGTCAGGTTATGAAGTTCGCGCTTGTGACTCTACGGAGTTGGGTTTGAAAACTCTACGTGATGGCTATGAACCAGATGTGATCTTGGCTGATATCGTCATGCCAGGTATGGACGGATTGGAATTCATCGCTATGGTTCGTGAGGAAAAACTGGCATCGAAGGCCGTGATCATCATGCTTACGAATCAGGGTTCATCCGAAGATGTGGTCAAAGCGCAGAAAGTCAAAGTTGATGGATATATCGTTAAGGCCACGACTATTCCATCAGAAGTTTTGGCGGAGGTGGAGAGTATCTATAATCGTAGAGTGTAAAAGTTCATTTTTCATCCCCGCCTTCGCGAGGACAAGCTTGGGTCTTTAATATTAAATTTAATATAATTACCGTGGATTACAAAAAAGAAATCGAAAACATAGTTAACGTGATCATCCAAGATGGGGCATCAGACCTGCATATCTCTGTTGGTCGTAACCCAGTGATCAGGGTAAATGGTGGTCTGATACCACTACTCAAGAGTCCAGTCATTAGTGACATGGACATGAAGGGGTTCCTTAGTGTTTTCCTGTCACCATCGAACGCCATATTGCTCGAAAAGGACAAGACCGTGGACTTTTCGTACAGTATGACCAATGCCCGCTTCCGTGGTAACGCCTTTTACCGTCAAGGTGTCGTATCTGTAGCACTCCGTCTCATTCCAAAGGCGATAAAAACGTTGGCCGAGCTCAATCTGCCTCCGATCCTCGAATCATTTACCAGAAAGCAACAGGGATTCTTCCTGGTTGTTGGTCCGATAGGTGTGGGCAAGAGTACGACATTGGCGACGATGTTGCAGATGATCAATGACACCAGGACTGAGCACATCATGACGATCGAAGATCCGATCGAGTATATCTACGAATCCAACAAATCCATCATTGATCAGAGGGAGGTGCGTATCGATACGCCAGACTTCCAGAGCGCTCTAACGGCTATGTTCCGCCAGGACATCGATGTTTGTATGATAGGCGAGATGCGTGATATCAACACGATCGCTACGGCCGTAACTGCTGCCGAAACTGGCCACCTCATTCTTTCCACATTGCATACCAACAATGCCGCGCAGACGATCGATCGTATCATCGATTCTTTCCCGCCGGGTCAGCAGGATCAGATACGCATCCAACTCGCCGGATCACTTACGGGTATATTCTCACAGAGACTGGTCCCACGCATTTCTGGAGGACTCATTCCTGCGTATGAACTATTGATCACCAACAATGCAGTATCCAATCTGATCCGCGAACATAGGATACACGAGATCAATTCGGTGATCGAGACTAGTTCCCAGGAAGGCATGATAGATATGAATAGATCTCTGGCAGAATTGGCTAGGAGTGGTGAGATCACGGTGGAGAGTGCATATATGAATTCACAGAGTCCGAAGGTGTTGGAGCGTATGATATAATATACCCATATGCTATTTAACTATGAAGCTGTCGACGAATCAGGTGCCAAGAAAACTGGCGCTATAGATGCTATCAATGTCGATGTTGCCATCTCTTCGTTGCAGAGGAGGGGACTCATATTGACTTCCGTGAAGGATGCTGAGGGGTCGTCTTCATTCTTCGGGAAAAATATGTCATTTTTTGACCATGTTTCCAATAAGGACGTGGTCATATTGTCCAGACAGCTCTCAACTCTATTCGAAGCCCAGGTTTCCGCTCTACGTGTTTTTCGGTTGTTGTCTGGTGAGTCAGAAAAACATGCTCTGGGTAGTAAGTTGGCGGTAATAGCCGACGATATCCAAGGCGGCGCATCTATTTCGGCGGCTTTAGCCAAGCATCCAAAGATCTTTACTCCTTTCTATACCAATATGGTCAAAGCCGGAGAAGAGTCCGGTAAGCTGGATGAAACTTTCCAGTATCTGGCGGATTATATGGACAGAACATATGAACTGGCTTCGAAGGTTCGTGGTGCTCTCATATATCCAGCTTTCGTCGCGGTTACATTTTTTACGGTTATGATCCTCATGTTCACGATGGTTATCCCAAAGATCAGTAGTATTATTTTAGAGTCTGGTACTGAGATACCTGTATATACCAAGATCGTTATGGGTATGAGCAATTTCCTTGTTAGTTATGGATTCTTCATGCTCGGACTACTGGTCGTGGCCATATTCTTCTTGGTGAGATTCATACGTACGCCGACTGGGAGGTATGTATTCGATCAGTTCAAGCTACATATACCATATATCAGCTCTCTATTTCGTAAATTGTATCTGGCTCGTATCGCTGACAATATGAGTACGATGCTATCTTCTGGTATTCCGATAGTGCGCGCGCTAGAATTGACTTCTTCGGTTATCAATAACAAAATCTACGAGAATATCATGGGTGATGCCACAGAGTTGGTGAAAGGTGGTAAAACCCTGTCAGAGTCTATCTCCAATCACCCTGACCAAATCCCCGGTATCATGGTACAGATGGTCAAGGTTGGTGAGGAAACAGGTGAAGTTGGCTCGATCTTGAAGACTCTAGCAAAATTCTATACTCGCGAGGTAACTACGGCCGTGGATTCGCTAGTTTCACTCATAGAGCCGGCCATGATCGTGATGTTGGGAGGGGGAGTGGCAGTGCTCCTGGCGTCGATATTGATGCCTATTTATAACATTGCAGGTGCGCAGTAGACCCACCGATTTGTTATCCACAGCCTATGAGTTGTATCCCATCCTATCAATAATGCTATAATTACCTCACAGGCTTTCATATCAAGGTAGTCAGTTGACGAAGATTTATTAACAAATTATTAATCCTAATAATGTTTCTCGCTTTCCTCTCGACCAGATCGAAGCAGGTTG
>CAILTI010000042.1 GCA_903837075.1 uncultured bacterium
CCACGCCGGGAAATGGAAAATCTCGATAAGTAAGGAGGGGTATGGATGAAAATCATGAAGGGGATAACCCCGAATTAGAAGAGGGCGAAGATAGGAAGGGGCAGGCTGACGCTCTGATTGTCTTTGGTTTTGGCATAAAAGATCCATATTGGATGGAAAAGATTAAAGATGAAAGCCAAACCAAGGCGCTACCTGGAGAAGTGGACGAAAATGCTCAAATTGACGAGAACGAGTACTCTCAAAATGATCTTTCAACTGGTTGGATGCTCTCAAAGGGCGCGAAAATGCGGGTTCAAGCGGCGAGCGAACTTTATCTTCAAGGCGCGGCCAAGGAAATAATTTTTACAGGTGGCGCTACACGTAAGAAAGATGGCTTGAATCAAACTGAAGCTCAGTTGATGGAGGATTATTTCCTTCATATTTTGAAGAAAAGAAAAATAGAGCAATTAAAGGCTGGTCGCACAGATTTGTCCCTTACCGAGAAGAGAGATATTGAAAACGCCGCAGATGCATATATAGAAGGAGCAACCGGAAATATAATCAAAGAAGACGGAGCGACCAACACGATCGAAAATTTTTCTCGCACTCTAGCAATGTTTGACCAAAACCCAGACAAATATAAATCAGTCGGATTTTTATCGAATCGTTTTCATATAGATAGAATTGTTCAATTAGCTGGACAGTTTGATTTAGATGGCGAAGGATTTTCAGCAGAAGATGTGATAAGTTCGGCAAGACAAGGCAAGCGCCACGAGGCAATGTTCTCAAAGGTTTTAGATAATTATCTAAATTCTCAAGAATATATTGATTTTACTCTTGCTGAAAATAGGTACCGTAGAGGACTTTATGAAATCCCCGACAATTCTCTGCCTCAGACTGCTTTGGTAGAAGGAAAGCGTCTTAAGAGAATATTAAAGAGAATGGCAGAATCAGAAGCAGAGTATGAGAAGAGACTCCGAGAATTAGATATTGATCCAGATCGATTAGATGAATACACCGACGAGCAAATGGATGAGATCAAGCAGAGGCTCGCTGCAATCAAACGAATTATGCCAGAGGCGGAGAAGCTTTCCGGAATCGTCGATTCTCTTGAGCGAGCAAGGCATCTTCAAACCCTTATTTTCTCGGATGTAGACGGTACGTTGTCTTCAGCCCAGTCAGATCAAGCGAAAGTTGGACGATACCTACAGATGGCTGAGCGTTGCTCAGGTGAGACTGTATTAACATCAAGTCGTTCACGCGGGAATTTAGAACAACTGAGAAAAAAATTTGGAATGAGTGAATTAGCTCCGATAATTTTTGAAAACGGAGGTGGAGTGGTTCTGAGTAAAGAGGTTGTTTCAAGACAAGTGCTCCGGGAAGTTGTCCAGGATTTAGGCCTTCAAAATATCAAAATTACCGAAGAGCCTCAAACTTATTTAATTGAATTTTCTCCTCCCAAGGAAGAACTCAAGGATGCCTTTAATTCGGTTCTCGACGAGCTCGGCATGCAGGCAAGATACGTTATGGATATGACGCCAGAGGAGATAGCCGGGGTATACAATTATTCTCTTCAGGAAGCGCAAGATGAGAAG
>CAILTI010000043.1 GCA_903837075.1 uncultured bacterium
AACTGAACTATAAAAGAGAAGCGCCCATATCCGATACCGGCAATATAATCGACTTCATTATAGACAATAAACTATTATTAGAATTAAAAGCAACAAGAATCATTACAGGCGAACATTATCGACAAGTACAAAATTACCTACAACAAACTCAACTGAAATTAGGATTACTAGTTAACTTTCGAAACAAATATATCCAACCTTCCAGAATAGTCAGAATCGATCCGTCACATTCGTAGTCATTCGTATATTCGTAACATTCGTATATTCGTATATTCTTATGTACTTCCAACAACAATCAATTATCAACTTATCAAAACTATGAACAACAACCAACCAAACAAAAACCCAGGTGCATTTGCACCAAAACCTAGATTCAGTCCTCGTGGGCCTTCTAGACCGTGGCAGAACAACAGTAACAACAATAGATTTGCGACGCGGACTTTGCGCAACCCGACGCCGACCAACAGGGTCATCCCACAGAAACCTGTCGGCACGACCGCCACTTCGGCAGGTGCGAAACCTTTCGTTTCAACCAAAACATATAGCTCTACCCCTAGGCCTTCCTTTATCCCTTCGAAACCTTTCGTACCAACCAAACCTTTGACGCCCACCACCCCTAATCATTCCCAAACCACCAACTCGGCAGCTGGAACTAGCCACTCTCCGGTCACCAGTCACTCTCCTGTTTCCTCTGCCCATAATAGCCATCGTATTGTGCTAGGCAAGGGCGCCCACAAACATCCAGAAGCAGCCAAACACATCGCCGGCGCACGCATGAACGTTATCCGCAAAGAATCCCGCCCGATGAAGCGAGGACCCGCTCACGCCCGATCTCTAACCTACCAGAGTGGCGAAGACAAGATCCCGCCCATGGCAGCTGATACTATCCGTATCATACCGCTAGGTGGCGTCGAAGAAGTCGGTCGTAATATGACTGCTATCGAATACGCTGGTGAGATCCTAGTAGTCGACCTCGGTTTCCAGTTCCGTGATGAGAACACCCCAGGTATCGACTATATCCTGCCAAATACGAAATATCTCGAGGAGAGAATAGGTCAGATCAAGGCCCTCATCGTCACTCACGGTCACCTAGACCATACGGGTGGTATTCCATATATCATGCCCCGCATCGGCAATCCACCGATCTACACACGACTACTCACCTCGATCTTGATACAGAAACGTCAAGAAGAGTTTCCTCATGTCGCCAAACTCGATATCAACTTGGTCGAGACGAATTCGACTATCACACTAGGTAAATTCAAAGTGAAATTCTTTGCCGTGACCCACACCATCCCTGATGCTATGGGCGTGATCATCGAAACTCCTTACGGATCGATCGTACACACCGGTGACCTCAAGATGGATCACCTAGATGGTAAACCGACAGAAGAAGAGTCCGCCGAATACGAGAGAGCTT
The DNA here is from genome assembly GCA_903837075.1 of uncultured bacterium. GTDB lineage: Bacteria > Patescibacteriota > Minisyncoccia > Phycocordibacterales > PALSA-1337 > C7867-002. The sequence continues at coordinate 1,421 of CAILTI010000043.1, forward strand.
TCAAGAATGAAAAAGTCCTCATGTTGATGGCTGACTCGACGAACGTTGAAACTCCTGGATTTTCCATACCAGAAAAACAGGTGCACGCGAACCTCGAGGAATATATAAAGAACTCCAAGGGACGTCTCATCATCGCCACATTCTCATCACTTCTCGAGAGACTTCTCAAGATGGTGGAATTCGCAGAAAAATACAACAAAAAAGTTATTCTCGAAGGTCGTAGTTTGAAATCAAATATCGAGGTATGTTGGCATCTGGGTTTGATCAAGGCCAAGAAGGAAACGATCATCTCTAACGACGATGTCGACAACTACCCACCAGATCGTATCGTTATTCTGGCGACCGGCGCACAAGGTGATGAATTCTCCGCTCTTATGCGTATGTCGAACAAAACTCATACCAAGATCAAGATCACACCTCGTGACACGATCATATTGTCATCATCTATCATTCCTGGTAACGAGAAGGCTGTGCAGAAATTGAAAGACAACCTCTCGCGCCAAGGTGCCAAGATCATTCACTACAGAACAGCTGAAGTACACTCGACTGGTCACGCCTACCGCGACGAGACATTGTGGATACATAGACAGATCAAGCCTCGATTCTTCATGCCACTCCACGGCTATCACTACATGCTACGCGTGCACGCTGACATCGCCAAGGAAGCCAATGGCCTCAAGGAAGAGGACGTCGTCGTTCCAGACAATAGTTCTATCATCGAGATACAGAACGGTGGAACCAAGCTAGTAAAATTGAAAGAAAAAGCTCCGGCTGGACTAGTTCTAGTCGATGGATTCTCTGTAGGTAATGTCCAGGACGTCGTCATACGTGACCGTCAGGCGCTGGCCCAGGATGGTATCTTCATCATCTTTGGAATATTGAATAGTCAAACAGGAAAACTGAAGAAGTCTCCAGACATCATCTCTCGCGGCTTCGTCTACCTCCGTGAATCACAGGAACTCCTACACGAAGTCAGGATCCTGATCCGAGAAACTGTCGAGAATACCACACGTGGTCAGAATCCGATCAACGTAGACTTTGTCAAAGATACCGTGACTGATGCTGTGAGCAAATTCCTGATGCAGAAAACTGCCAAGAGACCGATGGTGATTCCTGTGATCTTGACTATTTAATAGGAAGGCTGGGGGAGGAAGGAGGAAGGAGGAAGGAGGAAGGGGCGGCGCGAAAAATATGGTGGCGGAATGGGGCGGAATGGGGCGGCCAAATGATGCCGGCTGAAAATATCTGCAAATATCGACAGGCGGGCGGGTAAATGGGCGGGAAATTTGGCAAGCCGCGAGGTCACCTATCCACTTTACACACCCCCCATTTAAAAAAGTTGCCACAGCAACCTCAGACTTTTCTATTTCCAATACCACGGCTCAAATGCTCGCGAATTTTTCGTAAAATCATACCAAAGGTTGTCATGACAACTTTTTTAAATGGGGGGGTCTAGAAAGAACATAGAGGTGTGCCGTTATGACGAGGCCTCACCTTTTTTCGCCCTTACAAGGAAGCGCACCTGAAATCTCCCCCATCCTTCTTCCTCCTCCCTTCCCGCTCCTTTCTCCCTCCTTTCTTCCTACATCCCCGCCAACGGATCGATCTTATTTCTCTGTATACTATCAACGAGAGTCATAACACTCCTACCATAGACGCAGGTACTACCGCCGCCGCCATAATACTTACAGGCGGCCCTCAGCTCAGACGAGTACGTACCCGCTCCTGCGCCGAGATCATCTACGAAGACCGCCAAGGCCATGATGGCATGTGCGGGATTCCAAGGATCGAGTTCGGAATTTAGCCCTAGATATGAGGCCGCCTTTTTCTTTATCAAATCCCAGGTCGAAGGTATGAACTGTGCCGGACCCATCGCTCCTCCATATCCTCTTCCAGAATAGTATGTTGCACTACCGATAGGACAAGATACTGACCTAGTCGACCATTCCAAGCCGAGTGCCGCCGTAATGGTTCGAAACACTTCCGTATCTCTGGGTGCTTTCATAACCTTCTCGAATATCACCCCGGAATCCTTACCTCTACCATTCCCTGTACTTAGATCAGTAACTAGACATTTACCAACATTCACACCCAGTGACGATTCCTTGGTCAAGATAGCCAGGATGAATGCTGGCCTAACGCCAGTTTTTTGTGAGGCCATATTTGCATACTGTAATGCCTGTGCGAATGGTATCGCCGCCGCATCGCGGAGTGTGAATAGTGCTGCCCTGATCTGTGTCGCCTTGGCCTGTTTTTGAGCCAATAGTGAGGTATAGGCCTTCTCATTGCCCTTGCTGATATTGAGAAGCTGAGTTTTCTGTGTCTGGTCAGATTGGATATTTTTCTGCTCCTGCTGAATCTCATATTTCGCATCCACCTCTATGTTCTGTCTCGTCATCAGAGCATCCTTCTCGATCGTTGTTGAAGCCTCCTCTGACTGGAGTTCGTCAACGGCAGTACCCAAACTTTCCCGGACTGATTGGAAAGTATCGAGATCCTGGAAGAATCCAGTAACACTAGACTGCGACAGCAAAACCTCTAGCAATGAATCAGAACTGATCTCATTGGTCTTTCGCAATATTTGCGCCAACGTTTCCTTACCCTTGGAGATATGACTCTCGAGATTATTGATATGACTCTGCTTCTGAGTGATGTCATTTCCCAGAGTCTGGATCAATAGATTCTTTGCTTTGATCTTTGCCTGTGCGACCTTGATCTTGGCATCCAGGACAGCGATCGCCTGCTTCAATGAACTGCTCTGTGCCTCCGCTTGATCGAGCTGTGCCTGAGCGGCTTTGGCCTCGGCTTCGGCTTGGGCGAGATCGGCCTGACACTGGACCTTTTCCGCAGGTGTATTGCATTGTAATGTCTGCGCATTTACAGAAACAGGTCCACCGGACATTATGACCAGTTCAAAGACAAAAAATAGCGTCATCCCTGCAATAATCTTCATACTTATCATATGTATGATTATAGCAAAAATGCGCCTTTATTTCTTCTCTCCTTTCTTGTCATCACCCTTTCCTGCAGCACCCTTGGCATCACCTGCCGTTGCGGCACCTTCTTCACCTTCCTTCACTTCCTTGCCCTTGGCCTCGACTTCGATAGCTGACATGTCGATAGCGGCTGGTGCTTCCTCAACCTCTTCCTTGGCTTCTGAGATAGAAGCGATAACTTCTTCAGGACCGATCTTCAGCTCAACTCCAGCGGGAATACTGAGGTCCTTGGCCTTCACAACGTCGGTGAACTCCACCAATTTGGATATATCTACGATGATCTCATGAGGAAGATCGCGAGGAGCAGCCTCGATCTCCACTTCACGACGGACTTTGACGAGGATGGCGCCTTTGTCTTTCACAGCTGGAGAAACACCACTGTATACGAGTTTAACGGCGACTTTGACTTTCTTGCCCTTTTCGATAACATAGAAATCAGCGTGTCTAACATCACCAGAAAGTGGATGTATGTCTACTTCATGTATCAGAACCTCATGTTCGTTGGTACCTTCCTTCAAGATGATAACTGAGGATTCACCGGCCTTTTTCCAGGTCTTTGTAAACTCCTTTGCATTCAAGATGATAGGTGTATTGGCTTCCTTGGGACCATAAAAAACTGCAGGAATATTGCCCACTTTTCGGATGGCTTCCGGGTTCAGCTTCATATCTCGCTTTTCTACACTTAGTGACAGCATGTGTGCTATCTTACACTATTTTAAAAAATGTGCAAATTTTGGCGCTCGATTATCACCGATATTATCAAGGTTAGACCTTGGCGGTAAAACGACCTACCCCGTACACACATCCCTAGGCTTTCCAGATTCGAAAAGATCAATGATATTTTGGGCACTCATAGCGGCCATATCCATACGCGCCTCGATCGTCGAAGAAGCTATATGTGGCGTGATGACCACGTTCCTGAGTTCCTTTAGACCCTCCGAAAGTGCCGGTTCATGCTCAAAAACGTCCAAACCAGCGCCCAGGATCGTTCCCGATCTCAACGCCTCCACTAGTGCCGACTCGTCGACAACTGCTCCTCTGGAAGTGTTTATGAGATACGCTGTCGGCTTCATCAGCCTCAACTTTTCTACATTCATGAGGTGATGTGTGGTATCGAGTAATGGTACATGTAGAGATACGATGTCTGACTGTTTCAAAACATCCTCTACGGTTGGCCAATACGTCGCATTATGGAGACTTTCAATTTTCTCATTACGAACTATGTCATAGTAAGCGATCCTCATGCCGAAGCCTAGAGCGCCGATCCGAGCGACTTCTGTACCGATACGACCAGCACCGATCAGTCCTAGAACTTTGCCGCGAACTATGGTGCCCTGCAGGAGCATAGGATCAAAACCAGTGAATTTCCCAGCTCGCACATATTCATCCCCCTCGACGGCATGACAAGTGAGCGCCAATATGAGTGCCCAAGCATGCTCCGCCACTCGATCTACCCCTCCATGTGGAGTATTGGTTAGAAAAATCCCTCTTTTTTTCGCTTCTGTAATGTCAAAATTGTCATAACCGATGGCGTAATTGGCGAATATCTTTACACTCGGTGCCACATCGTAGACTTTCGCATCGATCTTGTCACTCAACATGCTGAGTACCGCATCATATTGCCTGGTCTCGAGGAAATTGATCAGTTCCTCCTGCGTTAATGGTCTCTCATGCGGACTCACATCCACCTCGTAACCTTTATCGCGCAACATAGTTATTCCATTTTCAGGAATTTTACGAGTTATAAAGACCTTTTTCATAGGTATATTTTAGCAGATCAGAAGGATCTATGTAAGGAGGGGAAAAGTACACTAGGCGATCACCTAGAAATTTCAGCGGCGCACCTCCATGTCCTTTCCGAGATCCCCCCATATAAAAAAGTTGCTGTAGCAACCTCGGACTTTACTATTTCCAATACCACGGCTCTAATACTCACAATAATTTCCCAAAAAGTCATCAGAGGTTGTCATGACAACTTTTTTAAATGGGGGGTCTGTGAAGTGGATAGGTGACCTTGCGGTTTGCCAAATTTCCCGCCCATTTACCCGCCCGTCTATCAATATTTGCAGATATTTTCAACTAGCATTTTTTGGCCGTCCCTCCTTCATAGCCGCCCCCATCTTACCGTCAAATTCAGAATTTCGCGCTCAGTTATTAGTATTTGTTTCGAATTCAGTATTTAGAATTTAAAATTTTAAATTTAAAAACTTCCCCTTGAACTCCTCGAACTTCCCATCAATGATCGCCTTACGGGCCACTTTCGTGAGATTCGCCAAATAGTACAAATTGTGAATAGAGGCGAGCGTGGCCGCCAACATCTCTTTGGCTCTGAATAGATGAGCGAGGTACGCGCGAGTATAGTTCTTGCACGTGTAACAACCACAACCAGCATCGAGAGGCCCAAAATCTTCCTTGAATCTAGCGTTCAGCAGATTGACCGTCGTATTTCCCTCACGAACGTAGACAGAACCATTCCTGGCGATCCGAGTAGGCGCCACACAATCAAATGTATCCATTCCGTTCTCGATACCCATGATGAGATCCGATGGTTGACCGATACCAAGGAGGTGTCGTGGCTTGTTTTCCGGCAGAGTGTCCGCAACCCAACCAACGGCTGTGCCGATATCATCCTTATCGAACGAACCACCTATTCCGAATCCCTCGAAATTCATCGAACCTATCTCACGAGCACTCTGCTTGCGCAGGTCTTCATAACGACCACCTTGCACTATTCCAAATACAGCTGGTTCATGGAGTAACTTGGAGTTATGGATTTGAGGGACTTGCGAACGCGACTGGCGCGAGTACGAGGAATTTCCTAGCGAGGAAATATCCGTGCCCGTAAAATCCTTAACTCCAAGTGACGACTTCAATAAATCTCTATGTGAAATAATACACCTCTTCGCCCACCTCGTCGTCCTTTCGACGGCCTCCTTCTGACGTTCATATGATTCCTGAGGAGAGATACACTCATCAAAGGCAAAGATGATATCCGCGCCGATGTCGTGCTGGATCTCTATCGATCGTTCTGGCGTGAATCGATGTGTAGAGCCATCTATGATAGATTTGAAAGTAACACCGTCATCATCGAAAACTGCCGAAAGACTAGGGTCTAGGGTATAGGGTTTAGTTTCTACACCCTCGACCCTATCCTCTATACCCTTTTTCCCGATCTTCGATCTATGCTCCTGCATCCCACCCGCGAGCGAGAATGCCTGGAACCCGCCAGAATCAGTGAATGTCGGTCCAGACCAATTCATAAATTTTCCCAATCCACCAGCCTTCTTCAATATTTCAGGACCAGGCTGGAGATATAGATGGTATGTGTTAGCTAAGATCGCATGCGCACCAACATCCTGACTCATCTGTTCCGGAGTTAGTGATTTCACTGTAGCCTTCGTACCTACAGGTATGAATGCTGGTGTTTCTATGATGCCATGCGGCGTCTCGATAGTTCCTGCTCTTCCGCGACCATTGGCCAGCCGCGCTTGGATATCAAATTTGATCATATGATGAAGAATAGCTGAGAAATGACATACTCGCAACGGCAGCAAGGCCTCACCTTGTCGCTAAGCCCTCTACTATCTCCCCTCCGTAACCGCCTTGATAGATATAGGTCCAAAGAAACCTGTGACACTAATGCCGTGTTCTTTCTGGTACTTCATGAGGGCTGCTCTGGTAGCATGACCAAAGTAGTCTGTCTCATTACCGGGAGATCCTACTCCAGTTGAGTTAACGATGAATCCTTGAGTGTTCAAGAATACCTGTAGAGCCTTGACATCAGAACCAGTGAAATCGACAGTGAGAGAGCGGGTGAAGGTAAACAACGGAGTAGTTGCGGGTGCAATCTCAGATTCATTCAGTAGAGCTCTAGTCATAGGTCCGACCTGTCCAACTCCTTGTAGGTTGTGGTCAGACTGATATTTCATAACTGCAGCTCTAGTTTGTTGACCAAAGTAGCCTGTTGGGGTGACTGATAGGTAGCCTAGGGTGTTCAACAACCACTGCAAACGGAGTACCTCATCTCCTCTAGAGCCTAGAGAGATGTCTAGAGTCAAAATAGGAGTGGGTGCGGGTGTGATCTTTGGACTGAGTGTACAGATGAGACCTGAAGGACAGCCAGGAATGGTTGGTGTAGCTGTGGTGGTGGTTGCTGCGGCAATGAGTCGGTATACGGAGCCGCCACTGCTCGAACTGTAATTTGGAGTGATGGGTGTTGGCGTAGGAGTAGGCGCTGGTGGCGGAGTGACAGTATCTGTAGTACAGGACACAGAAACACTCGTCACATTGGATGATGATACAATTCCTGAGCCATTTGATATGGTGCACGTTTGACCTGTAGGTTGAGTAAGGATCGATACATTATAGGAAGCGCTACTACTAAGCGATGTACTAAATGTGAAGCCTCCATTGCTTGACAGTGAAAGGTTGTCGCCACCATTGTTTTGTAGAACAACTATCCCGCTTAACCCTGATATGGTGCCTCCAATTGAATACGTGGTCGGAACAGTGTTGTCAACAGTAACAGTGACCGTGGAAGTTGTGTAGTTTCCAGCGATATCTCTAGCGACAGCATCGATCGTATGCGAAGCATTTGAGGCTGAAGTGGAATTCCATGTGATTGAATAGGGATTTGTAGAGCCGGAAGATCCGATATTTGTCCCGTCCAGCTTGAATTGAACACTGGCAATACCTGATCCTGCATCTGAATTCGTTGCTGATAGGGTTATAGTGCTTCCCGACACGGTTGAACCATTTGCTGGAGTGGTAAGCGTGACTGATGGAGCTGTCGTATCCACTAACCATGTCACAAATGCAGGAGAAGGTTCAACATGACTTAGAGTATCTGTGGCTCTAACTGTAAATGTATGTGAGCCGTTAGTGAGTCCAGTAAGTGTTTGCGGACTTGTACAGGAAGTGAACGAGGCTGAATCGAGCTTGCATTCGTATGTGGAACCTTCTTTGTCTGCTATGAATGAGAACTCTATTGAAGTTGACGTGGTAGCTGTGACAGAGTTGGGAGTGATGGTCGTAAATGGATATGTTGAGTCTATAACGTAGACTTCAGTATTTGGTGATTCTGTATTTCCATTGTGATCCGTAGAGTAGAACTTAAGGGTGGTATCGGATGATATATTCAATGCTCCACTATATTCGATAGTAGGAGCGCTTCCGTCAACAGAATAGTAGGTCTTGTCACAGCCGACTCCACCGATATTGTCAGTACATTCTAACGTCACTGATTGTGCGATTCCATATGTTCCTCCTGGAAGATGGGCGACAGTGGTTGGTGCAGTGCCATCTAGCGTAATGCTTCCTGAAGCCAAAGAAGGAGTGCTGGTTCCCACTGAATTTACTGCGTAGACCTGGAATGTGTATGAGCTACCATTTGTTAGTCCTGTGACTGTGATCGGAGAACTCATTGCCGTTGCTGCAATGTTACCAGGCGTAGAAGAAGCGAGATAGTAAAGGATCGAGGAGCCGCCATTTGAACCGGTTGTAAAGCTGACAGTAGCCTGATGATTACCTGCTGTGGCTGAAACTCCTGTCGGGGCAGCAGGGACGGTGGCAGCCGACAATGTGGTTGTGGACAATATCAATCCCGTGCTGGTTCCGGCCGAATTTACCGCATATGCTCTGAAGTAGTAGAGGGTGTTGGGGGTGAGGGCAGTGGTGCTGGTCGAGAATGAGCCTATGCCGAAGGTGCCGTTTTCTGTTGTCGTAGCAATGACGGAAACCAGGGTGGGATCAGTGCCGTAGGCAAACCCACGGACGGTAGAAGAAGCATATCCGTTGCTTGAAATATTTCCATTCAGTGTGAGAGTGGTGGCGGAGACAGAAGAAGCTGCAGAAGTGGATACTATAGGAAGTGAGCACGATATACTCGACTCTGTCGAGTTTGCATCCTGCCCGGACAACGTTCGCCATGCAGCGAGAGTGTAATTCGCTACCGGACTGGTGAGGGGCGTTCGCTCAGACACAGAATTTATCGAATATGGATGACAATACAGATTGTAATCATATGTGCCGAAGGCCGAAGCTGTTGCATATATACTTTGGCGGCTTATTGCACCAGTTCCGAGCCAATAGTACACAGATGAGCTTGCTAATGTCTCAAATGTATTTCCCGTAACAGCATTACCGTATACAGTTCCAGCTCCCCCCATGTCTTCCGCTAAAAACAACCCTAGTCTTCTCGACCAGTACACATGATTACCAGAGAAGGTATTGTTATATCCGTTGTGCATAAATATACCGTATTCAGTATTATAGACAGTGTTATTGGATACAGTAAGCCCGTGATTTGAAGTATCGAGATAGATACCTTCAGACTGCAAATATGTCAACGTTGTACCACTATAAGTTCCTATAGAATTCACTATCGTATTACCTCTGATCGTGACGTTCCATGTTGGAGCAATGTAAATACCCCCACAATCATCGAGTACGAGACATGATCTGTCTATAGAATTATTTTGAATCACTGATTGGCTCCCTGTGAAATGTGATATGCCATTATACCCACTATTCGTTATGATATTGCCGTCGATATCAAAAGCTGAACCCATCACAGTTATCGACCCATAGGATGTCTTGGGCATCAATCCAATATTCCCGGCATTATTGATCGTATTATGAATGATACTTACATTACTGTTTGTACCGATAAAGACTTTTATTCCATCAGATAAAGTATCCCGCACAGAGTTGGCTTGAATACTGGATGTTGCCAGATTGGTTCCATATACTCCTATTTGTCCTCCTGTCAGGCTGAGGTTATTTACAGTGACATTGTTGGCACCAGAAACATAAACATCATTTTGATTGGCATTGGCAACTGCCAGATTTTGTACCGTTACGAAATTTTTACCTGTATTGTTTACAGCGTACGGTCTACTCGAAATCTCGACAGTATGACTTGTCGGATCATCACTACCTGACGTCCATATATATAGTTTTCCAGCTGCCGAATCATGGTACCACTCACCAGGAGAATCCAGCATCCAGAGCTTATCTTGTAAATAATATCCCCAACCCGTGCGCATATTCTGAACAGTACTCACCTGCACATTTATGGTGAACTTATTTGTTCCAGGATCATATGCAGTTATATGACCATAAGCCTCTAGCCAAGAGACTGGTTTCACTACAGCCGTAGCTCCTACGATCTGAGCGGTAGTCAAGGAAGCGAGATTAGAGTCTATAACAGTGTAAGCATCAGCCGAGTTGCCCGTAGCATATGACCAACCACTATTCGGATAGTGAGCAACATCGTAGAATGTTCCATCCACATATACTTGTGTTGACGTTGCGAAAACTCCTACATCAGCAACATAGATATTTCCACTATACTGACTCCAGCCAGTCACAACGTCCGCACCAGATATAACTGGAGATGATCCTGTTCCGTAGGCGTCAAAGGTGATGGGAAAATTGACTATTCCCGAAGAAGGTATGTTGAGTTGTTCTCGCCAGACACCTCCGCGTTTGAATAGGATACGATCGTTCAGTAGGAAAGCTGAACTGTTGACCTTAGCGATGGTTTTCCACGCCTGACCAGTCGATGTCCCCGTATTCGAGTCACTTCCGTCGACAGAGTCGACATAATAGATGTTTCCGACAGACGTTATATTCACAGTCTGACTAGCGCTCGCTGAAATATTTCCTGAAATATCTCTGACCCAGGCATAGGCTGTTTTCATATTCATTCCAGAAAAAGTAAATAACGTAGGAACTGTTGACGACCAATTACTATTATTGATCGACGGCATAGAGGATGACTCAGTTATGAGATATCCGGCCACACCGATATCATCAGAACCAGTAAATGATGTGACGGAAACAGTAAGGTTGGTTGCCGTTTCTGGCATACCAAAAGCCGTAACTGTCGGCACGGTGGAGTCGCTCGAAGGATACGCTTCGACCGCTCCAATGTCCCACGCAGATCCATATGGTCTGGTCAAGCCAGCGATGTCAGCACTGAAGGGGTTCTCAGGATCAGACGACAGATTCACACCTTGATCTTTAGCCGCAGAATCCCCAGAAACTAGATGGAAATCATTGTTAGCAATATCAGCGAATGCGACAGTAACCGAACTCATCGGATTGGATATCGCGGCGTCGAAATAAGATGGTATGTTATGCGTAGAGGAGGCAGTGAATGTGCCGTAGCCGACATAGCCATAACTGGCCGTCAAACCTTGGACGATATTATTTTTTAATGTAGTTGTGCTGGGATTCTGGCTGATGAAACCACTGTAGTTGTTGAACATTGTATTGTTATATACATACATAGTGAGTCCGATATTACGAATTCCACCGACACCTGTGTTCGAGCCATTTATAAAACCGTAAACGATATTGTTCCATATATGGGCAATATTATTACCCGCATTCGCATAGGCATATATACCAACACTACTGTTTACACTTCCACTCAGCACCCCTTGGATCAGGTTATTTGAGATTTGTAAATCAGTTACATCTGTAGCCAATTTACCAGTGATACGTATACCTTGTACAGATGATGCGGAACTGGCTATAATCCGAATCTGTAAACCATCTATTCTGAAAAAATTTACACGATTCAGGGCGTCGATGCCTTGAGCATTAGTCACGACCAATCGATACGCCGTATCTGTCCATTTACCATCGTGCCTCTGTGACTGATTGACTTCTGTAGTGCTCGTCGCCGTATATATACGTATAAAATTGGCAGCTGATGTTGTGGCAGTAGACAATAGCACCGACGTAGTGTCTGGACCAGTGTCGTAGTAACAAGGGATATTCAAGGTCACATTTAATGCCACCAGATTGGTACTATTCAGATGACTAGCATTATATGCGCCACCATTAACTGCAGAGCTGAGTGAACTAAACTCGTGACCGATCGATACCACAGTAGAATTGGTAATATCTGCAGGAACTCCGCCTGTCGCGGTTTGGAGAGTCCAAACAGTCGTCGCCGTTCTGCCAGAAATATATGCCACGGAACTGGTGTTGTATGTCACTCGGTCACCAACACCGATGTTGCCAGTTTGTATGGTATCGAATGTAGCAACTCCGCTGGCGATGGTGACGTGTAAGGCGCCAGACGTAGAAGCCATGAGGTTACCGCCGATGTCGTTGTATTTCACTTGACCGACCGAATAGTAAATGTTGGCAATGCCAGAAGTGTAGGTCAGATTTGCAGGATCAGTCAATATACCACTATTGATCGGCGTAAGCGTGATATTGCCTGTCGCAGTTGGAGTGATAGTGAAGGTTTGTGGAGCACTAGAGTTCGAGAAAGTCAGGACGATCGGTAGGAGTCCAAATCCAGTTGTTGTAGTTACGGTGATCGTGCCCGTATATGGTGCATTGGGAGTTACTGTAAAGTTAGCCGAGGTGTTGTTAGTATTACCACTCGATGGGCCAGTAAATGTGTAACCCGTAGCGATAGGGTCCACTGTATATACCAAGCTTGGTGGATTGGTCATCGAGTTATCATTAGTCGGCGTAAATGTAATAGCGCCAGTGGCCGTCGGAATGATGGTAAAAGTTTGAGGATCGCTCGAGTTTGAGAAAGTCAGAACGATCGGAGAAATTCCAAAACCACTCGTCGGGGTTATGGTGATGGTGCCTGTATATAGCCCATCAGGTATCACCGTGAAATCGGTTGACGGACTGTTGATATTGCCCTCTGTTGGCCCACTAAGAGTATATGTTGTGGCTCCTGGCACATTGAATGTCCATCCCTCATTGTTACCTGCATTTATATTTCCATTGGCCGCATATGCCTGCCACGTTGCACCACCTGTAGCTTTGGAATAGCCCAGTGTACAGTAAGCGCATATGACGGTGCCGGATGATTGCGATATAGTAGATGTTGCTACAGAAGTAGCCCCGATAGTGATCTGATGACTAGCATCTCCTGTCGCTGTAAAAACTCCACCCATCGTCTGAGTAGCGCCCGACGTAAAACTAACCGTTGGACTATTAGTCTTGCTGATGGTGAGATTGTTGAATGTTGTGTTCCCTATGACAGTCTGTGTAGTACCATTCAGAGCAACCGTACCTGAACCAGGTGTAAACGTACCAGAATTACTCCAATTACCGGAAATGTTGAATGGCGACGACACGGTTGATATGGTTCCAGCTGATATTGTTAGATTTGTCAGGGTCGTTGTTCCGTTTAAGCCGAGAATGCCTGTACCTGCTTTGGTTAGACTATATGAGGGATTGTTCAGTATACCTCCCACAGCCATTGTCCCGGATGCGACAGTGATCTGTCGGCTAGCATTGAATATCACTGATCCAGATCCCAGATTCAAATTGTGAATGCTACCCGCATATGTAAAATCCCCATTCCAGTTCATGGGATAGTTCAAAGTTGTAATGTCTCCGACTGAAGTGTTATCGATCGTCCCGCCGTTGATAGTAGTTGTCGCGGTCACGTTTCCGAGAGCATGAGCATTGTTGATATTCAAGGTGCCTGCATTCAGGGTCGTAGTACCGGTATATGTATTTGCCCCTGACAGTGTCCACGTGCCGGCATCCTGTTTAGTGAGACCTCCTGATCCAACACCGAGAATACTTGCGAGTGTTCCTCCAGACGCGCCACCTAGAGTAAGGACGAAGCCTGAACCTGTGATGGTTCCGACATTGCTCACATTGATAGTACCTGTCGCGGCAATGATACTACTAGAAGCTGTAAGTTTTAATAACCCGGGGTAAGTGGCCGCGGTAGTAGAACTATTCATCAGTGACCCATTGGAAGAAAAGCCTGTACCCCAGAGTGATAAAGCCTCAGCAGTGGTTAGACTGTAGCCGTTCAGATCGAGTGATGCGCTATTAGGAACATTGATCGCGGTTCCACCGACTACCGTACCAAGTGGACCATTTGTACCGTCCCCTGCTCCGCCAAGCCGGAGGATACTGCCATTAACATAGGTTGTGCCAGAATATGTATTGTTGCCTGATAGAATAACAATTCCTTGGTTACCAGTACTAGGTATTGTCAGACTATTTGCACCAGAAATGACTCCAGAGAACGTCAAAGTTCCTCCGGCAGAATTTGACCTCATTGAAAGATTCCTATTCAAAGCGATATTACCAGAAATAACTGATGCTACCGCACCGTTATTGTATATCGTTATGGTTCCAGAGCCTGATTGGACGGTCATGTTACGACCTATAGTGTAGGCACTCGTTAAATATACTTCCAAATTTCCGGTAGTATCTCCAACTATGATATCGCTCGTGGCATTACCAAATACACCCGGTGAACCTGAGGGGGCATTTCCGCTAACCAATATAACTCCCCCTAACAAGGACGTCGTACCCGTATACGTGTTTGCGCCAACCAATACCAACGTCCCAGGGCCCGCCTTTGTCAGACTCGTTGCCCCACTGATAACACCACCAAACGTTAGTGAACTGTTGCTAACGTTACTACAATTGATCACGATATCGGCGCTCATCTTTATTGTACCGGTATTGTTACTCAAACTTTTCGTACCAGCGAACGTAAAATTTCCGTTCCAGGCCATTTTGTAATTCTGAAGAGTGATTGTACCCGCTGTCGTGTTATCGATCGTCCCACCATTGATAGTAGTCGTTCCTGCTGTTGTCCCCAATGCAGAGGCATTATTTATATTGAGTATCCCAGCGTTCAATGTCACGCCTCCCGTAAACGTATTAGCGGCACTCAGCGTCGTAGATGATATGCCTGATTTTGTAACAGAACCTGCGCCCGTTATGACGAGACTGACAGCCGTACCGGTAGCAAAGGAATTGTTATCAGTTACACCAGTCGTGATGGAAACAGAATTACCAGCCAAAATATAACCGCCACCATTGATCGTTATTGAGTTGAAAACTGTTCCAGCGGTAAAATTGTTATTTGTTGTAGACGCTACGGCACTAGCGGGAAATACTAGATCATCGTTTGCCGCGGGCAAGGTGTCCCAATTTCCAGCTACATTCCAATTACTACTACTAGCCCCCGACCACGTCCTTGTTGCAGCATCGACATCAGATATACCAACACCAATCAAAAAAAACACTGTCATCAACAGAACAGAAAATATATAACTGCGCAGGGTTAATGATTCACTTTTAGAGGTAGTTTCTAACTTGCTCTTCCTCTTTCCTTTAATCTCGATAATCGCATGCTTGCCAGACTCGATGCCATTATGAAAGTTTGTATTTATGGAATTGTTCAAATTTGTTATGTCTTGTATGGAAGTATAGCACGTATAGTTTTACCAACTCTGCTAAAGGGGGATAACTGCTAACTTCACTCAGCTTATACAGGAGCAACCTTCCACAAATCCTCATTCGACGCTATAATTCACCAATATGAAAAAACCAACCCGGGCGTTGCCAGTTATATTGATGGCCATATTTCTCGACCTCATCTGTAACGGCATCATCGTCCCGATCGTTCCGCAGCTACTAGCAAATCCTGATTCGCCATACTACTTGCTCCCTTCCTACGTACCAGTCTCATACGGATACATCATCCTCGGACTACTCATCGCCGTATTCCCTATCGCCATGTTCCTCTCAACACCGATACTCGGAGAATATTCCGACTATGTCGGTAGACGCAAGATCATGGCACTATCTCTAGCTGGATCCGCTGTATCACTAGGCCTCTTTGCAGGTGGTATCTATATGGGGAGTCTGACACTGCTATTTATCGCTAGAATACTAGGAGGCATCATGGGGGGAAATCTGTCTGTTGCGCAAGCCGCTATCGCCGATATAACACCACCCAAACTCCGCGCATCGAGATTTGGCTTGATCGGTGCCGCGTATGGTGTCGGCTTCATCGTCGGACCAGTCGTGGGCGGAATATTGGCTGACAACAGCTTAGTATCATGGTTCAACGCGTCCACTCCATTCCTCTTTGCCGCTCTCCTGTCATTGGTCAGCGCCGCATTGGTCTATTGGTTAATGACCGAAACCAGAACGTCCAAGGAGAAATTCGTCATTACATGGCACCTCGCCATTTCCCATATTTATCATGCATATGGAATGAAACGCCTACGTGTGATCTTCGCCACCAATTTCCTATTCCAAGCAGGCCTAGCACTTTTTGCAACATTCTTTAGCGTCTTCCTGATCAGCGGTTATGGTTACGATCAGATGGGTATCGGATATTTCATAGGTTTCGTCGGTATCTGGGCGATAGTATCTCAAGGAGTACTCTTGCGCATACTCAGCAAAAAGTTTGACGAATTCCTATTGCTTCGTGTCTTCCTATTACTCGGTTCTGCGGCCGTCTTTGCCTTCTATATTCCGAACCACACAGTTGGACTACTCATCGTCGGCGCCCTATTCGCCCTGACGAATGGTATCAGTATGGCCTCACTACCGAGTATCGTCAGTCGCCGAGCTTCCGCCGATTCTCAAGGTGAGATCCTCGGCATCAATGCCAGCGTCCAGGCACTCGCTCAAGCTGCCCCACCTATACTCGCAGGATTCCTCGCAGCAAAGATCTCTCCTTCCGCACCTGTCTACATCTCAGGTGGTGTGATCGGTCTGGCGTGGATCATATTTATCGTATTTGTAAAAAAGGAAGAGTGATTTTTCAATTTTACATAAATATGCCATAATATCCCCATGAAAACACCCGCATCATTAGGTCAGGACGAATTATTCAAAAGAGACATTCACGAGGGCGCGATAGAAGCACACATGGAACATATCCAGGCGGAGCTCAGACAAGGATTCGAATTCCTACGCAAATATCCGAAAACAGTGACTGTCTTCGGTTCAGCACAGATCAAACGTGACGATCCCATCTATGAAAAGGCCGTCAATCTAGCTGCCAAGATTTCCAAAGAAACAGGATACGCCATCCTCACCGGTGGAGGACCTGGCACGATGGAGGCCATCAATAAGGGTGCTGCCGAAGCAGGTGGCAAATCACTAGGATTCAATATCAGCTTGCCTCACAATCACGAAACCAATGACTTCGTCAATGATTCATTGAAATTCTCATACTTCTTCACGAGGAAGGCGATGATGACATTCACCGCAGAAACCTACATTTTCTTCCCAGGCGGATTCGGTACTTTCGATGAACTGTTCGGCTTGCTAACTCTGATCCAGACAGGCAAGATCCCTCATATACCAGTCATCCTTTTTGATTCTGAATATTGGAACCACGCCCTTACTCTCCTCGAAGATACTATGTTCCATGAATTTCACACCATCAAGGCGCGCGACCTGAAACTATTTACCATCACTGATGACCCCGCAGAAGTGATCGCTATCATCAAGACTGCACCAGTTACAACGTGGTGGAGGAATTTGAATTAGGTTCTGAGTTCGGAAGGTGCACACCCAGTGAACGTGTCCCTCACGCACCCGCGAAACTCGCGCTTTATGAAACATATCTGTAAAAGAAAACTCTTTTACAGATATGTTTCTAGTGCGCTCAAGCAGGTCCTCGGTGCGTTCGGAACACATTCACAGGGTGTGCTGACCTTCAATACTTAACACCTATGATCGACAACGAAAACACCCCGCAGTCTTACGACCATGGGGTGTTTTCTATAGCTAGAGCCTGCAAAATTATTGCTGGGTCTTTGGGCGAGCCTCTGAAACAACGATCTTGCGACCATCGAGTTCAGTGCCATTAAGCTTCTCTACAGCGGCATCTGCATCAGCATCATTTGTCATCTCAACGAAGCCGAAGCCCTTTGAGCGACCGGACATTTTGTCCATGATAACTGCTGCTGACTCTACTGCGCCGGCCTGTTCGAAGTGCTTCTTCAGGGTGGCCTCTGTGGTACCCCAGGCAAGACTGCCTATGAAAAGTCTCTTTGACATTTTCTTTATTACCCGCGACACGAATCACTTAAGACACGTTAGCGGAACTCTGCGTCATTAATTGCTAACGCGTAAGTGACGAGAAACTTACACGTGGCAAGTATAGCATACTAAATAGAGAAATGCAAATTTTCTGCTAATTTTGATAGCATTTTGCATCTGCGAAACGTGAGTGTAATTACAGCGCTAGAGAGCTGTTGTAATCCTTAACTGCTTTCATCACTGCCGCATTCACCGTATCCACAGAACTCGTCGTAGTTGTTGGTTCTTTTCTAATCTGAATGTGTGCTGGGATAAGTGTTGTAGTCGTCTGCTCAGAAACAGGTGCTGGTATGGCAATACTATTACAAGAGAAAGATACGCTCTCACCAGCGCCATCAACGGTCGTCTGGGCAATACCACCACAGGAACTTCTCCAAGTTAACTTGGTGCCGTTAGTTGCGGTTACATTCGTAGTACATGTATTCGATCCGCTACAGGAATATAGATTCTCAGTACCAGAACTTCTCCCACTGGTACATGATTGCTGTAAAGATGAACCACTAAAGACACATGTTACATTTTCTGATATCGAGGTATTAGCCGCATTAACTGTCGTAGTAACTGGTATGCTAATAACATTAGGATTGGTTGTATCCCTAGAAGGTACTGGCACCGTACCAGGAATAACTAGACTCAGATTTGGCGAGGAAGTATTCGCACCATAAGCTATACCATACCAATCATTGAGTTCACTCGTACCATTGACCACAGTGCAACTCGGTGCACGCCCCAGTTTCTGCATAAATATCTGAATTATCTGTTGCTTGGTAGGATATTCGATGCTTCCATTCTTCATGGCCTCCGTTATATTGCTCATGTCCCCTTCCCAATTCGTCCAATATTCCCAACCTTGAGCTTCTGGGTCTCGACACTGTATTGTATTATAAAGATTCTTTACTATATTCCTCTTTGCTTGATAGTCCATACAAGTGGAACCTGTAGCAACCTGGCCGGATGGGCAACTTTGACCACCATAATAATATAACCGATTCGAAACATCGTTGATCGTCGGATTGGTAGTCGTAATTTGAGTACAGGTGTATCCCGTTGGACAAACTGATGTCTCACTCACTCTCGGGACAACTCGAATAACTCTCTGGTCAGCCACACCGATAGTCCTGTCACTAGGATCGCGAGCTTCAAGGTTGAAATATATCTGCGAAACGGCAGAACTAGTATTTCCTGCATCGGCAGTAAGCATCAAATAGTCCGTTGTCGAGTCAAACATATTACTGCGATAATATGTCTGTGATGATTTCCCTGCTGCAAAACCGTCACATAATTTGCTTTTACCTGTGTCGAGCACAACGCCGCTTGAACATGTATAGGTAAGTACCCAATGATCGATTTGGGTATTCGTAGTATAACCCGCTATCGATAGGCGTACGAACACATTACCAGCACCATCATATGTTGTACCATCTACAAGTTTGACTGGGAGTTGCTGTGTAGGATTCGTAGAAGTTATAGGGGTGCAAGTATAGCCTACTGGACAATTAGGAACCACCGTAATCGGTTCACAAACAAAGCCCTGAGGACATGCGGCGGCTCGAGTGTTCGTGATCGGTGCGGACGCCTGTACTACTGACCTCTGAGATATGAGTAACGAAGCGGCAATGATAACTGTGGTGACTGATGCGTATTTAATTGATATTTTCATAGATTTACTTTTATTAGCCACGGCCGATAACCGTAGTTGTATATACATGATACAACGATTTTTCGAAATGCGCCATATTACATCCCACCCCTACAACCACGACCTCATGAGCTGTAGAGTCTCTTCCGGACCACTGACTTCTATGCAATCAACCCCCGTAGCTCTGGCCGGAAAGTCATTGCCCCCTTCGAACAAAGCGTCGCCGACGAAAAGTATCTTTTCTGGAGCCAATTTCAAGAATCCCTCTATCTTCCTGATACCGTAGGCCTTGTTTACTCCCTTTCGAGTGATGTCTATAGAAGTCATGCCGCCTATGTGAGTGTCGAACTGTGGAATTTTTGGTGCCAACAGATTGACGATGGCCTTCCTCTTCGTTCTATCTAAGTCCCAATCTTTCTTCGCTTCGATCGGCGCGTTCTGACCGAGCGCAGAGAATGTCACCTGTGAACCGCGATCTTCGATCGTTTCTCCATAGACTTCCTTGGCTTCGACGTATCCACTCTCCTTCAGAGCTTCCTCCAACGCAGCTCTGATAGTCATCTTTTCTGCCGGCGAGAGATTCTCGGCGTATTGTAGATCCCAATCATTCTTCCATATATATAAACATGATCCTGAAACTGGCATGATGAATAAGTTTGCATAGAATGATGAGCCCGATGGTAACATCTTCAGGAATTGATTCTCGAACTGTGCATAAGTACCACCAGAAATGACTGCCACTTTCTTGTGCTCCAATAACTTTAGAAGTACACTCGCCATCAATCCTTCCAATGGACCCTTGCTCGGTGCCAGAGTACCATCGAGATCGAACATTATGAGATCATATTTTGAAATGTTTTCTGACATATTATAAAATTTAAAATTGAAAAAAGTTACCTGCCTGCCGTCAGGCGGGAAATGTAAAATGGGCACGTGTACATGAGAACATTTCTATTTTTACAGTGTAATTTTCCATTTTGCATTTTGCATTTTGCATTTTTTACCATCACACTTTCAACATCCCCTTCAGTACTGACAACTTCACAGTAACCACTCCGACAACCTTGTCTCCTCCACCATAGTAGATCATGACCGTATCGTTACGTACTATCATACCACAAGGAAAGACTACGTTCGATACAACACCAGCCGTCTCATATGCTTCCTCTGGCTCCAGGAACGGAACGGCTGTGCGTGCCTTTACCACAGTCGGATCATCGAGATCTAGCAGGATCGCACCAACACGATATATCGAACTCCATGATACCCCGTGATAGAGCAGGAGCCAACCATCTTCCGTCTTTATCGGCGGTGTCGAAATTCCGACCTTGTGGCCATCCCACATGCCATGTCGCGGCCCTACTATCTCGATGCATTTATTTACTTTTTCTTTACTGAAATCTAGCGAATCCACGAAGTCCGCACAGATACTGTCGTTCACTCGATGTATGACCATGTATTTACCATTAACTTTTTCTGGCAGAATGACGGCATCTTTGTCAGGTATACCCGGTGGCGTGATCGCTTCGGGACTGGCCCATGCTCCCCAACGCTTCTCCAGAAAATCATTCTTGGCTATCGAAGACACGACGACTCTAGGCGTCATACCATCATAACCGCTATAGGTTATATATAGACGCCCATCGATCTCGGTGATGCGAGCATCCTCACAACCACAATTATTTCCCGATCCATTCGTTTCGAACGGTGCTCGTCCCATATATATCGGTTTGTCAGGACGTTCACTCACAGTATATCCGTCGTGCGATATGGCGTATCCCATCGTCGAAACATTCTTGTCAGAAACTGCGCGATATAGTATATGCACCTTGTTGTCTATGTCGATCGCCGCGGGATTGATCGTACCATTCATTTCCCAGAACAGACCATTCCTGGGCGAAATGATCGGGTTACCAGGGAAACGTTTTACCGCCTCCTTGTCGCCTCCAGTCATCGCGTAAAGTAGATCATTGATCGGTATTGTCGCCAATGCACAGTGTGTATCCGCCGCTCCATAGTATATCTCCAACTTGTCTCCACGGATCATCGTTCCAGACGGGAAAATGACATTGGCAACGTCGCCTACTCGCTCATAATATACCTCAGGGATCATGAATGGTCCCTTGGTACGACCGATCACTTTTCTCGGATCATTCTTGTCTAGAAGGACCGCTTCAACACCGAAAGCTTGGTCACTATGTCCATATCTCTGGATATGAGCGTAAACTATGAGCCAGCCCTTGTCAGTCATGATCGGTGCCGCACCCAACTCTATATGCTCATCTGGCCTACGTCTGATATTGAGTTTGTTATCATCTATCTTCTTCATCCACTCAGTCCAGAAAGTAGGCGCCAGGATATCCTCCATCTTGTCAAATTCGACATAGACGATATGTGATGGTGGTTGGTCAGTATTGATAGTCACCAGTGCCGCGTATTTTCCATTTATCTTCTCAGAGAATAGCGCCATACCCTTGGAATTGAATGTTGTTACTAGATGTTTCTCAGTGATCGTCTCCAGATCATCTGATATAGCTACCGCGATACGGATGTTCTCTGCAGAAAATGGATACCCCCCGAGAGCGGTGTAGAAAATGTAATATTTTCCGTCCATCTTGGTGACACGCGGATCCTCGCAGCCATACCTATCAAAATCCCGATCAGGATGTATCAAAACTTTGCGATCAGTATATTCACCATTTACAGGCACGGCTCTAGCGATCACCGACATACGCATATGTGGAGGTTTCAATAGATCTGGACCTGACATCGCTCGGTATACGAGTACAGTCTTCCTGTTTCTAACTACAGGGCAAGCGTTGAACGCGGCCATCGATTCCCATGGATGTTCTTCGTTCGGTGAAAGAAGTGGATTTTTCTCTGATCTGGTTAATGTAAACATTTTAATTAGGGTGAGCCTCTAAATATTTCTCAAACCTTTCCATATTCCACCATCCAATCTAGTAAAGTTTTGAGCGGTGTCTCGGCGATACATACATGTTTGTCGCCACCACCATAATACACCATCAGATTGTCACCTAGTATGACCGCACCAGAGGCATAGACAATGCCAGGTTTACCATCGTTCTCATAATGTGCATCCGGAGCCAGGATCGGCTGAGGAGAACGATATAGGATCTTGCTAGGATCATTCATGTCCAAGATCATCGCACCCAGCTTGTACTTGCTCGGCTCACGTTCATCGATCGCATGATATAGGAGGAGCCATCCCTTGTCAGTCTTCACGGGCGGTGGTCCAGCGCCACGGATCCTCGTATCCCAGAAACCTTTTCTCCCGGGCTGTGGGCCATGTAGTCTCGGACTGTCGATATGCTGAGCGATGTTGTCGAGGTTATCTACATATTCGATGCCGATATTTGGCACGATACTGTGGAGAATAGCGTACTTGCCATTTATTTTTTCAGGGAAAATCACCCAATTCTTGGCGACTTGACCGACCGGCGAGAGGAATTGCGGTCTTTTCCATTTCCAGCGCCTATTTTTGAGATCATCCAATCCGATCGAGGTGAGAGCGATACGTACAGAATTCCATCCTTCAAAAGCGACATAGGACATGTATACTTTGTCACCTATACGAACCATTCGTGGATCTTCCGAACCTCCCCATCCTCCACCCGATGTGTATATACCTGGGTCATAGACCTTCGGCCCGGTTACTTTGGCTGGATCTGGCATACCATATCCGATGAGTGGTTCAAAGACAGGATATGTCGAACGATAATTGAAACTCTTGCCATCAGTACTAGACGCATAGCCTATGCGTGACAGACCATCAGCGCCGATCGCTCTGTATAGTAGATGCACTTTGTTCTCGTCGTCCTTTATCGCGGCAGGATTGAACGTACCCCCCATCTCCCAAGTGCGGAATGGTAATGGTGAGATCACAGGATTCTTCTCGTGACGAGAAAGTTTGTGATGTTTGTGATATTTGGATTCCCTGGAAGCATCCTTGCTGCCCGAAAAGTAGATATATGTGCAAGCTAACAGAATGACGACGAAGGCTATGATTGAAAGAAGGATGATGATATTCATATGCTAATGTTGATACTACTACACAGTCACAACTCTAAACGCGGCCGTATCGATCTTCTAGGCGTACGATATCCATTTCATCAAATTCGCCGTAGATGATCTCGAGCAACACCAAAGGTTCTGTTCCACCGGTAAAGCGATGTTTGGTCTCTCTGGGTACGAAATAGTCTTCCCCGACGGTAGCCGGAACGGTCTCGGTGCCGATCACGACCGATCCATTTCCAGACAAAACTCGCCAATACTCATCGCGATGGTGATGATATTGGAGGCTGCAAGATTCTCCAGGTTGGACGGTAATGATCTTCACCATCGAAGGAGAATTTTTCGTCAACCACAATTCTGCGCCCCAAGGACGAGTATTAGTGAAGGGTTTAGGTTTTTCCATATATATCTTAATCAGATTATATCACATGCCGAGGCAAAAAATATGCAACATCTACCTGTGTATAACTCGGCGAATGTTCCTCCATGGAATACCTGTGGAATAGCTCAAAATCAATATTCCCTACCATCTACAAATCCAGTAGAACGGTCTTTTCTCTATATGTTGCACCACTTATGATCGCCACTCTAGCTTTCGATGTATGAAAATGCTCGGCCAGGAGCTCCACCACTCGTTGATTGGCCTTGCCATTCTCTGGTGGCGCATTTACACGCACCTTGAATGATCCGTCGGCCATCTCCTCGACTTTCTCTGTTTTTGCACCAGCGGACACGCGGATTTTGATGATTTTTGACATGATGCTAGTTGGCTGTTCCCAAAAAAACTTTCTCCAGAGTTCCCTTGGCGATGATCTCTCCCGGATCCCCTTCAGCGTAGACTTTTCCTTTGTCGAGAACGTACGCTCTCTTCGTGATTTCCAGTAATGATTTTAGATTGTGTTCAACAACGAAGATGGCCGTCTTCCTGCGTTCGTTGATTTCTCTGATTTTCTCGAAAACTTCCTTGACGATCTTTGGTGCGAGACCGAGAGACGGTTCATCGAGTAACAATACTTTCGGATCCGGCATCAGTCCACGTGCGATAGCTAGCATTTGTTGCTGACCACCAGACAATGTTCCAGACTTGGCCTTTAGCTTACTTTTCAATACAGGAAATAGATCGAGAACATTCGCTAGTCGCTCCTTGCGTTCAGATGCACTGCGGATATTGATACCACCAACTTCGAGATTCTCGAGAACGGTAAGGTGACGGAATACTCTGCGACCCTGCGGAACGAAAGAAACTCCTCTTTCAACAACTTCATAAGAAATAGGTTTGAATGATTGCCCCTCCCAGAGTACTTGTCCCGCATCTATCGGCGCCAATCCGAATATGGCTTTGAGTATTGTCGACTTTCCGGCCCCATTCGGTCCCATGAGAGCGACTATCTCTCCTGCGTCTATGAAAACTGATGCGCCATCGAGTGCTTTCACACCGCCATAGTGGACATGGATATCTCTTAGTTGTAATAGGGTTTCAGTCGTGGACATGATGTTATACCACTACTTTACCATATCGCGCAGGTACAAAAAACACCCCAACATACCACGAACTATTCCTCCAATTTTATAAATTGCCCATTTTTGAATATATGCCTCTCAGAAGCTGCCAGTCGTGTTCCACTTTCATCAAACTTCACTGGCCCAGACACACCATTGAATGACGCCGCTTGTATCTTTTCGGTCCATTGATCCTTGGTAACGCCGACTAGACTCCTGACGATCGTCATAGCATCAAAACCCCAGTCTGCACCTATAAGTGGATTGCTTCCGTACTTATCAAAATACAACTGCTTGAATGAACTGGACGTCAGATTCGGTAAATTTGTTGAAATACAACCTTCGAATGTGCTAGTACCAACTGCTTTTATATAATCAGCCAATGCAAACTCTGTATTCACATCACAGATCAAGGAAATTTTCTTTTTCCCCTTCTGTGCATTCAATTCCTTGATGAATTTTATACCGTCTGCCAAAGCAAAGATATTCGTAACTGCATCAGGATTACTAGCAAGTATCTTCGTCACTTCCGAACGAAAATCTGTACCACTAGGAACTCTTGTTTCATTTACCAGCATACTCGTTGAAGCTATGCCCTGTTTGAAAAATTCCGCATCTATCGAAAGTACATTTGTCGATCCGCTATATACCAATGCTATGCGTTTGTAACGTTGAGAAGACAATAGCCCAAGATCAGTAAAAACAGGGTAACTATATGGGATCATTTGGAATATTGAATCCTTGGTATGTTCTGATGCTTCAAAGATGAGAATAACTGGTATCTTACTTTCATGAACCATAGGAGTGACCGCATCAAGCGTGGGACTATCTTCAATGATCGCCAAGTCGATATGATCCACACTTGTCAATTTCTGAAATGCTGACAGTCCGGTCTTGGCATCAAATTTACTGTCCTCAAATATTACCTGAATGCGCTTGTCATCACCTACTGCCAGAGTTATTGCATTCTTGAATGATTCCCCCAGACTTCCATACTGTCCAGTAAGGGGAGCTATCACTCCAACCTTGATTGTATTTGTTGAAGATGAATATGAACTACTGATGATCACAACTACTATTATAAAAATAGCAACGACAGCAACGATCCACTTTGTAACAGATGATTTCATATTATTAGTAAATAGATTACTCCGATTTGATAATGACTTTCATTATAGTCTCCCATACCTAGGAACACAATGAATATGGCCGGCCCGTATCAAATTGAAGGACCATTGCACTTCAAATATCCATATTCCTAGCCATGAACATCTCTACATACACTACCTGTAAATTTGACTAACTTTTCGTCAAATTATAGTATAGGGAATATGACAACACCCCTCATCGACGCCGCACAAATGGCAGACAGTATTCCAACGAAAGGCACCATACTACCCGAAGATATTCTCGGTCTGAGTGCCGCCGAGAAACGGATTATCCAAGTAACATCAAAGATGGCTATAGGTATGTCACAAATATCCAAAAAGGCCAAGATTCCCCGCTCCTCAGTACCATATATGTTAGAGAAACTGAAGGTCAGAGGTTTTATAAAATCTTCAACAGATCTCCGTCTCAAGAAAAAGAAGGTTTGGAGATCAGACATAACACAACCGATAAAGTCTCTTGGAAATATTAAAAAATCATCCTTCGTAGGTGGACGAGATGTCACAGATATCGGCCGCAGCGTAGTGACCTATCATGGTGCAGGCCATATCTTGGACATATTTTACAAAATGACTGAACTACCGAAAAATTCCAGGATCATCGCATTCCAGCCCGATAGTTCTGTACGATATGCATTACGAAAAAATCTTCTGAGCAACCTTCTAAAGATCAATGAAGACATCAAACGCAAAGCCCTGATCGTCGAGGGGATAGTTCACGAAAAGTCTGTTACTACGATTACCCGAGAAATCGGAATGAAAAGTAGTCAGAAAGTCTTCCATAGTTTCATAGGTCGCCTAGAAGATTACGTCAAGATCCCTGATGAATTTGCTGATGTTGAATCAGAAATATACATATTCGGAGGTGCAGCATATCTCATCAATTGGAATAGAGAGATCGCTGTCTGTATAGATGACAGAGCAATGGTTCAACTGCTCACTGCCATGATCACGTGCGTGAAGGAATTTGGCCAACGATACAGTCAAAATGAAAAGATGAAACTCTATTCCCCCAAATAAGCCTCGACAACATCTCTACGAGCCAACACCTCTCTAGGTTCGCCTTCAGCCAACATTTCGCCCGAGTCAAGGACGTAGATATGATCTGACAATTCGCGTATGAGGTCCATATTGTGTTCGATCAAGATGACTGCTCTGCCCTGATCTCGCAATTCCTTCATCACGACCGTCACGATCTTGATCATTTCTGGAAATAAACCGGCGAATGGTTCGTCTAGAAAGATGACATTGATATCACCAACGCCTCCATGGATCATCGCTAGAACACGTGCGATCTCGAGAAGCTTGCGCTGGCCGTATGATAGATTCTTGGCCAGTTCGTTACGTTTTTCCCACAATCCAACCTTCTTCAATACTTCCTCCGCTTTTTTCAGATGAAACGCACCGTGCTTTTC
Source organism: uncultured bacterium (assembly GCA_903837075.1). Classification (GTDB taxonomy): domain Bacteria; phylum Patescibacteriota; class Minisyncoccia; order Phycocordibacterales; family PALSA-1337; genus C7867-002. The sequence goes on from CAILTI010000043.1 coordinate 29,040, forward strand.
GAACAATGATTTCCATATACTTCGTTCCGTGAGCACAACTAGGATGTTGTCTATAACAGGCATCTGCTCAAATAACTTCACATCCTGGAATGTTCTAGTCATACCCAATGTCGACACTTCATGAGCTCGAACTCTATGCAATCTTTCTCCGCCAGCAATCACGATTTCACCAGAGTCAACTGGTATCATTCCAGTCAATGTATTTATGAGTGTTGATTTACCAGAACCATTGGGACCGATGATGCCTGTGATCTTTCCCGCTTCAAAACTGATAGAAAGTTTATTGACTGCATAGACGCCGTCAAAGTGTTTGGTGAGATGTTTGGTAGAGAGTATGGGCATTACCATCTATTTTTCCACATTTTTGCTATTTAGTAAACGGCGATTCAACGAAACGCTACTAGACTTGCGTAAGGCCTTAACTTCCTTTTTGACCGATCGAATGTGTTTCTCCAGTGCAAGATCTTCTGGCATCTTGCCGCCGATGTCTCTAATCGCTTTTCTCACCTTCTTGCCCACCTCAAAATGTGTTCTTTGTGACTCAATATCGCCTCTGATATTCTCTCTCTTAAGTTTGGCTTCGATCTGCGTGATCCTAAACTGATTCGCACCAAGTTCTTCTGAACTAGCGTGATCTAGCAGTTCACCCTTAGATACATTCTTCTTTGATTCCACTTCTCGCAGGGTCATGTTATATAAGCCCTTGTAACCAGCATCATTGAATAGACCAAAATTGGAAACACCTGCCTGCCTGGCGGTGCTAAAAAGTTTCTTGTTATTTTCCTTGACCTCGTCACGAAGTTTGATCCTCTTCTCTGCGGCCGGTAATGAATCCTGAATTTCCTGACGACGAGTTTGAATGGCAAAGTATGTTTGTGCCACAGCAATCTCTTTCTTACTTGAATCTCCATTTTGAGCAATGAGGTAACATGCATACCTATCTAATTTATAATCGTCAAGCTTTCTAACGATTTCGTGACCTATTTTCGTCATTTTGCCGACATCGACAAAATGGTCTTGAGGAAATTGTCTGCTACTTATACACGACTGTTTCGCCTTCCTAATTACATCCTCAAATCTCCTCCATGTTAAATACCCGAGAACCATCATCAATTCCCTAGCTGTCCAATATTCCATGCCATTCTCGTCGAATTGTTTCATCGACTCGAAATCTTTATGTGGCCCGTCCAAAATTATTTCATTCATCATGAGACAATTCTACTCCTATTTTTCATTCGTCAACACTAGGCAGAAAAAGGAATCTGTTTTCCAATCAAAACCCATAGACGGTTATTTTATATCAACCATCTTCCCTTCCTTGATAACCATCATTTTTGTCTCTGGTAATCTATTACCAGTAGAACCAAACTTGATCTCGCCACAAAAAAAGCAGCTAACCCAATGATCAGCTGCTTTGTGCGATTCGAAATAGTACCCTATCGAGCCGCTTCCACTACAGATACTCGACCG
>CAILTI010000044.1 GCA_903837075.1 uncultured bacterium
AAGAAAAGCCACCAAAGCCAGCATCCAAGTGTGACTATTGTGCATACAGGAAAGCGGCGAGAGATGTTCAGAGAAGTTAGGGAATAAGGGTAGACCTTGTCATTGAACCCAGTGAACAATGCCTCTCCTGACCCTCCGCAGGCTGATCATATGTTGACTAGGTGATACTTGTCGCTGATGCATTACCCCTTGACTTTTCAGCCAAGCTGGTATATAATACATGGTGTTATTAACTTATCAGTGATATTAACGTATCGTGGCCTTACTAAGCCGCCGAAAACCATGAAATATACAAACAAAACAAAGTATTCGATCATTGCAGCGATATTCGCTGTTGCTTTTCTCGCGGTCATAGTATCACCGTCTGGTGCCAATGCTTGTTATGGAGGCGACTGCTATTCAAGGTCAGTGCCATTCCAGTACGTTACCGAGGTATCAACTCATACTCCGAGGCCGATCTACGTGCCTCAGCCGATCTATTACCCACAGCCAGTGGTTATACAACAGCCGGTCTATTATCCACAGCCAGTCTACTATTCTCCGTTGACTGTCTCATGTAGTGCGAATACCACTTACACTTACAATACCTACAATAGTTACAACAATCCAGTTACTTGGACAGCCTATGTTTCTGGTGGAAATGGATATTATTCATATAGTTGGTCAGGTTCTGATAGTCTGTATGGTACGAATCAGAGTGTGTATTTCAATTACACATATCCTGGTACCAAGTATGCCTACGTCACTGTTTACTCGAATGGTCAGTCTGTGACACAGAGTTGTAATACTTATGTTCAGAATTCATATGTTGCATACACGCAACCTATCATTCAACAGCCTGTCTACGTGCAACCTGTCGCTCGACAGACCAATGCCAGTCTAGACATCGGTTGTTACGTCGATCCATCGAACGCCAAGGTCAACCAACCTGTGACATGGAGTGTAGAAGTCACTGGTGGTATGGCTCCTTACACATATACTTGGAGTGGAACAGACAATCTCACTGGTTCAGAGTCTTCGGTGATCAAGTATTATAGTACTACTGGTTCGAAGAGTGCTATCGTCTCTGTAACTTCAGCTGATGGTAGAACAGGAAGTCGTGCTTGCAGCAATACTCTGACAGTTTCTAAAGTTTCTGAGGTTGCTTACAAAGCTCCAGTAAAGATATCCTCAGCTCCGGTTGTAAATACACCAGTCGCGGCCGCTCCAGCTGTATCTGCTCCACAAGCTAACAATGCGAACCTCGCTGCAGCCTCACTATTTTCATTGTCTAATGTTCCGTGGGGTTGGGTAGCGGTCCTCGTTATCTTGCTTCTGTTCGTCACGATCATGTATCTATTACTAAATAGGCAGAAGATCTAATAAGCATACGAATAAATATGCGAATATGCGAATGAGATAATAAATGGTAGACGGGTGCGGGCTCCAAAATAAAATGTTAAATGAGCGTCGTGCGCCAACAAAAGCTCCCAAAAATGGGGGCTTTTGTGTTTAAATGCTGTATTACTTCATCATATATGCCTTGCTGGAGGTAGTTGTGCATGATATTATTCCAGTATGACAAAAGAATTTTCAATCGAACAACCTAAACAGAGTGAATCTTCACATTATCATGAAGACATTCTGAAGATTATCAATGATATGGAGATGCGAGTTAGGGCAGTAGAGCCGGATGCGTTGATGCACAAAGAGATTCACGAGAAGCGAGTGATGGATGCACAATCTGAGATCAAGGAGTTCAAAGAAGTGCGCAAAGATGTGTGCGAGTCATTCGGAGTACCAGATGATGAGGATCATATATATTTGTATAACCGTGCAGGTTCCCAGGAACAGCGTGCACTTAGAGCATTCTTCGTTCTTATAGATATTATAAGCAAGCAAGCCTTCTATGGTGAAGGAAGGATAGATCACATAACTCTATATAGAAAATTGTGCGAAAAACTAGCAGATGCCACCGATCCAAATGTTAATTTTGAAACTGTATCTCAGGATCCATCAGTACCATCCAGGTATCTGACATTCAAGGGATTCGTCAGTACCAAGGAGTTCGCAGAACTCTCAGAAACAAATCGTAGAGTTCTAGAGACTCCTATCGTGGATAATCATGGTCATCAAATAGAGACACCAAAGACCTGGTTTGTTACAGGGCACAATCTACCTGAAGGCGAAAATTCATAGCGACTGCTACCTCCTTTCCTTTATCTCTTCTACAAACTTGTTTACAACCTCTTCCGCAGTCATCTGCCCGATCTGCTTTTCTCTACTTTCCAATGTAACTTTGCCAGCCGCGATATCCTTGTCACCGATGATGATGAAATATGGCACTCGGCTGTTTTTTGCATTCCTGACTTTCTTGCCAAAACCATTGTTCGAGAGATCTATCTCAGAGCGGATCATGAGGGCACGCAATGAGGCGTGAATCTTCGTTGCTGCCTCGATATGCGCATCGCCTATAGGGATGACCTTGACTTGTACAGGTGCGAGCCATAGAGGAAAGTTGCCTCCGTAGTGTTCGATCAAGAATCCGATGAATCTCTCGTGAGTACCGAGTGGTGCGCGATGAATACATAGAGGAGTTTTCTGCTTACCATCACTGTCGACGTATTCCAAGCCAAATCTCCTTGGTACGGCAAAGTCTACCTGGTTAGTTGCTAGGGTGAATTCACGCCCGATAGCGCTCCAGACCTGTACGTCGATCTTGGGTCCATAGAAGGCGGCCTCGTTCGGAACTTCGACAAAAGGTATTTTCGAATCAACTAGAACTTTGCGCACCATGTCCTCGGTCTTCTTCCATAGCTCAGGTTCATCGACATATTTCTGTCCCAGCTTCTTTGGATCATGAGTCGAGAAGCGCATGATGTACTTGTCTATACCGAATATTTGGAAGTATTTTAGATACATATCATTGACAGCACGGAACTCGCTGGCAAATTGTTCATCAGTACAATAGATGTGCGCGTCATTCATGTTCAGTGCCCTGACTCTCATGATACCGAAAAGTTCACCTGATTTCTCGTGTCTGTAACACATACCGTATTCCGCCAATCGTAATGGTAGATCGCGGTAACTCTTTGGTCGTGCTGCAAAGATCTTGTGATGGTGTGGGCAATTCATAGCCTTCAGGTAATATTTCCCACCCTCGTATTCCATGGGAGGGAACATCGTATCTTCGTAGTATGGTAAATGGCCACTCTTTATATACATCGTATCCTTGGCGATGTGGGGAGTTTTGACTATATGATAATCCCCAGCGAATTCTGTTTCTTTGGCGAGCTTTTCCAACTGTTCTGCTATCGCCGCGCCATTCGGTAACCAGAGAGCGAGGCCTGGACCGACATCATCATCGAAATCGAACAAGTCCATCTCCTTTCCAAGTTTGCGGTGGTCTCTCTTTTCTGCCTCTTTCATCATCACCTCATACTCATCAAGCTTTTTCTTCGTCTCGAATGCTAGCCCATAAATGCGGGTCAGTTGTTTGTTCTTCTCACTACCACGCCAATATGCGCCAGCGAGGCGACTCAATCTGAATGAGTCAGCAGGGATATCTTTTGAAGGATTCTCAGAGTGTCCGCCGCGGCAAAGATCGCAAAAATAGGGGATAGAGTTTTGCGGATAGGGTTCAGGCACTTTATCGTCAGGTCCGGCGGCATATATAGTCAGTGGCTCACCCTTGGCAATGATCTCATCGATGAGTTCCAGCTTGTATGGGTTATTTTTGAACAGTTCTCTGGCATCCTTCTCGGCGACCTCTTTTCCAGTTATCATTTTCCATGTAGAAAGCAATTTGCGCATTCTCTTTTCTATATCCTTCAGGTCAGTTTCTGCTATGGGTGTGGCGAATTCAAAATCGTAATAGAAACCATTGTCTATGGCTGGTCCGATGGTCGGCTTGGCATCAGGGTATAGGTCGAGGACTGCGGCTGCTAATAAATGCGCCAATGTATGACGCTGCATCTCGATGGGAGATATTTCGTTTGGTTTCATGCCATCACTATATCAAAAATCACGAATATATGGCAGTGGTTGACAAGGAATGAAATAAATGATCGCGTGATTTTAGATTTCCGGCGTAGAGAGTTGAATTGTATACCTGGTTTAGAAATAGACCCTGCGAGTGCATGTTTTCTCTGCGCCGTTCTTTGATTTTGTGAGTTTAGCACGGGGTGTGTGTCATTGTTCGGCTATATTATATTGTCGAGGATCACCGACTACCCCGTGCGATCTTTAGGTTACGAAAGTGACCTGTGGTGCGATTTTTTGCTTAGACTATCGTCTGAAAATGAAAATGCACCACGAATTTCGTCCCTACTGAAACCAGGGACGCGCGGCAAGTTGAGCAATGTTCGCATTCGTGAGAAATGGCTGTTTTGCCGCGAAATTTGGGCGTAATGCCTGGGGTGAGTGTGTTTACTATTGCATTCAAATGCGTAAGTCAATCTCCTCACCCCCTCTTCATAGTCGACAAGGCGAGGCATTGTCGGTTGCGAAGAGGTTCAGAAATGATACCTCTCTGTGGCGAACATTATTTTTCTCAATGAGAGAGAAGATTGATGCCACAGCGCTCTTTTACAAAACAATTTCCAGTTCAACTGGAGGGGGCGAGCGCGATATTTTCTCAATGGTAATGAGAAGTTAACGCATGTGCCCCCAACCTTTGTCTCGAGTGAGGCAATCTAGTAAACAAAAACCGAGGACGACTAGTCCTAAAATAGAAAGTAAGAATAGTATGAATGAAAAAAAGAAGTTGGTTAATGTCGAAAAGGTACAGAAGGGGGAAAGTGTGAGTGAGATGGTGATGGCCGCTAAGCCGGAACAGATGCTCGCTCTCATGAAAGGGGCCGGAGCTCTACCGCGTATGATCGGCATCGCCCATCGTGTGAAGCAGAAGAAGAATATGAATAAGAAATCCCCTACTCTTATGACCATAAAAACTGTTGGCTCAAGTGAGATTCGTCGCTACAAGCTCGAAACCGAGCAGGAGGAGGAGGATTTCTTGGAAGGTCACCTTGCTCTCAAGTGGGGTCGGATTGACCCGACATGGGACATCTCTGAGGTTCCCCACCATCAGATCATCTTCCGTTCTGCGAAGGAGGAAGACGTCCTCGTTTCCCGTCATGCATCCCAATGCCGCTATGAGACCAAGAAGGGTAAGAAGGGTGCACCGGATACGAAGATACTGATCGAGATCGCGGAAAAGATGCCGGTCGATTGGATCGGGCTCGAGATGAACGACACGGTGGCGCTGATTCTGGGTGGATCTGGTGACTACCTTGCCTATGCTCTGAGTTTCAAACTCAGTGAAATGGGAGGTTCTGTCATCAGAATACCACCATTCAAGCTCCAGGCCTATCGTGGTCAGGCGTCCAAAGATGATGATGATGTTCTCCTGGCTCGTTTGGCTGAGGAACATCGGACTGAATTTTATGAGACGTTCAGCCGTGATCTTGATGTCATCGACGTCCGGAATAAGTACCGGGGGTGGAAGGATGCTATGAAGGACCGTATCGCCTGTGAACAGCGGTTGTATCAGTCTAACATCGGAACAAGGTTCTGCTCTAAAAAAATACGTCCCGAGGGAAGTATCCAGAAAGGCTTCGAAAACCTGCGAAACACTGCTAAGACCTTGCTCGTCCTTGAGGAGGAAGAAGCTAGATGGCTGAAGGAGCTCACCAAGGCTGTCGAGGCGCTGGATGTGTACAAGCAGATATTCGAGGACATTCCAGGACTGGGGCCTCGGATCGCCGCTAGGCTCATTGCCGCGATCGTCGACATACGACGATTCAAGAAAGCGTCACAGTTTGTGGCCTACTGCGGACTCCATGTTCGGCTGAAGGACAAGAACGGGAAAGATCTGCCGACAGAAAGGCAGTTCCCACGTCGTCGGGGTGGAGAGATCGCCAACTGGGACGAGGAGAACGGACGTCAGGCGTTCTGGAATCTGGCTGACCAGTTCAACCGGCAGAAGGGTACGACCAGGTGGAGTGCTTATCTGCTGGAAACGAAGAAGCGTCTTCGGCTCAAACATCCTACGGAAGTCATCGTGACTGTCATGGTGGATGGGAAGGAAAAGAAGATCAGACGGTACACCAACGGCCATATTCACAAGATGGCCATCTGGCGCACGTTGACACGCTTCGCCGAGTGGCTGCATGGGGAATGGTGGAAATTGGAAAGGTCCATGGCCGAGACGCCGGCCCAGGGTTTGTGATATTTGTGGTGTGACACGTAGTACTTCTTTAGAGAAGTGATTGAGTTTTTACCACAGGCGGGAGTAGAAGTACTCCCGCCATTTTTTGTACCAAAGTCGATAAGATCTACCTTTGTCGGTTATTGCACCAAAGATGCATCTACCTTCGTATATTTATTGAAGGTCGAGAACATTGAGAATCAGAATAGCGAATAAAGCGAAACGGATGTCTTGTATATCGGCTTCATGACTTTTCAAATACCCAGTCCCCTCAGCCGCTTTTGCCCCGATATACATTTTTCCATCCTTATCACTTTATTCACTCTTTCACTTCTTACTTCTCACCAAATGCTCTTTTCACTCTTCTCCCCTCGTGTTTGCCCTTAGTTTTTACTAAGGGCTTTCTCACCCCGGGAATGAGTTAGTGAGCTCTAGATGCGGTCGACTATCGAAATCGACCACCACAGAGATCCATATCGCCTCCAGAACAATTTTGGATTGTTTTGGGGCGTATATATTTTTCCAAAAGCTATCTCATAGTCACCATATTTTACAAACCTTTCAGTCTTTCAATAACGAAACCCTTGTCGCCATTTCGGGTATTAATGATCGCCTTCACGGCGATACATTTGTCTATGTCTATGAATGCGCGATTCTCTTTGTAAGTTCTAGGAAAAACAACAGCGTCTGCTGATCCGGAAAAGTCGGAGATAGTTATGAACGCCATCGTTTCATTCTTTTTGGTCTGTACTAGGCGAACCTCGTTGATGATGACGGCGAGAACTACTGAATCTTTGTCTTTCTTGGTTTCTAGGGCACGTTTGATATCCACGTCTTTCTTCATGATGATATCGCGATACTTTTCCAGTGGATGACCAGAGACGTAGAGTCCGAGGAGTTCCTTCTCCCAGGTCAGTTTGTCGTGCATCTCGGCGTTCGGTGCCGGATTTAATGTCAATGTAGGGACACTGGATGCATCAGTCATCATGCCGAACAATGAATCCTGGTCTGCATGAGTATTGGAACTCTCCTTATTATAGTCCAACATCAACTCTATATTGGCGAGGAGGAGTCCTCGGTCTAGACCGAAACAGTCCATAGCACCCGCTTTGATCAGGGACTCTAGTGATTTCTTGTTCAGGTTTTTGTCCTTCACGCGGTCGAGGAAATCTGCCAATGATGCATATTTACCACCACGCTTCCTCTCGTCAATGATGGCTGTCGAAACACCCTGGCCGAAGTTCTTGATAGTTACCAGACCAAAGCGGATGCGGTAGATGTTAGGTGAAGGGGCTAGGGGAGGGTTTAGTGGATAGGGTTTAGGGGCTAGGGGAGGGTTTAGGGGATAGGGTTTAGGGGATAGGGTTTTAGGCAAATCTGATGACATAGAGTTTTCGAGAGTCCGAGGACTGTCTGAGTGAGCTGAAATCGCCAATTCCGGAGTTAGCCCGTCTGTGGACTGCAACGACGGAATTGTGCGATTTCGCGAAGCGAGTTCCGCAGGACTTGAGGAAACTGCTATGTCATCAGATTTGCCTTTAATAACAGTAAACTGACTGAAACTCTCATTTACATCAGGCGGAAGGACGGGAATACCCATACGTTTACATTCCGCGATAGTTTCCGCAACTTTCTCAGTTTCACCTTGTTCAGAAGTGAGCACGGCGGACAGGTAGATCTCTGGAAAATGCGCCTTGAGGTAGGCAGTGATGTAGGCGATACGACCATATGATACAGAGTGAGCTTTGTTGAAACCGTAAGCGGCGAAAGGCTCGATCCATTTCCATATTTCCTTGGCTTTTTTCTCAGGCCATCTACTATGCTCGACACATCCTTTGATGAATCTTTCTTTCTGTTTGGCCATCTCTTCGGGAATCTTCTTACCGACGGCTTTGCGGAATTTGTCGACTTCTATCCAGCTGTAACCGGCTAGGTCATGAGCTATGATGAGGAGATCATCCTGGTAAACCAGCACGCCATAGGTTTTTTTTAGGATCTGCTCTAGAGCAGGATCGAGATACTTGATCAACTTTGGATTGTGTTTCCTTTCAATATAATCAGGGATGAAATCGATAGGACCAGGACGATACAATGCGACCATGGCGTTGATGTCGTGAATGGTGGTCGGCTTCAATTCCTTCAGGAATCTAGTCATGCCATCACCGTTCAGTTGGAATAGGTCTGAGGTTTCGCCGCGAGCCAGCATTTCGAATGTTTCTCTGTCATCGACTGGTATAGTGTCGACGTCGAGAATGTGGCCGTCGATCTTGTCGATCCTCTCGATAGCATCGGCAATGATGGTCAGGTTCTTTAGTCCCAGGAAGTCGAACTTCAGGAGTCCGGCTTCTTCGATAGAGTACATGTCATACTGTGTGATGATCTTGCCTTCGCCTTTGGGGTCGAACTGGAGCGGTGTGTAGTCAGTGAGCGGCGTAGGTGAGATGACGACACCAGCGGCGTGAACGCCGATATGTCTAGCACAACCTTCGATCTTCTGGGCCATGTCGATGATGCGTCGGGTGTCCTCTTCATTGTTATATGCGGCACGTAGTTCGGGGACATCCTCGAGGGCTTTGCTGATCGTCATAGGGAAGCCTTGTGAACCCATAGGGATGAGTTTGGATATACGGTCACCGATCTCATAGGGGAATCCCATCGCTCTAGCTACGTCTCTAACGGATCCGCGCGCCATCATCGTACCGAACGTACCTATCTGGGCGACTTTGTCATTGCCATACTTCTTGCGAACATATTCGATCACTTCGTCACGGCGGTCATCGGCATAGTCCATGTCGATATCGGGAGCAGATGGTCGGTCTGGGTTTAGGAATCTTTCGAAAGGTATTTCGTATTCGATGGGATTGATATTGGTAATTCCTGCCAAAAATGTCACTAGTGATCCGGAAACTGAACCTCTGATGTTAGAAAGAATTCTATTTTCTCTCGCGAAGCGGAGCATATCCGCCACTACTAGGAAATATGGGGAATACCCCTTATTCTTGATAACTGTCAGTTCATATTCGGCACGCTTCACCATGTCGGGGGTCTGTTCGACATTACGCCTCTCAAATCCTTCGAATACGAGATATCGCAACTCATCATCAGCGGTTCTGCCACTCTCTACTTTGAGTGCGGGGAAAACCCAGCTGCCGAGCACTATCTCTAGATTGCATACCTGCGCGATCTTCGCTGTGTTGTCCAGTGCCTCAGGAATGTCTCGGAATAGATCCTCGGCGCGCTCGGGACTGATGAATGAAAAATCATCTTCATCACTGTCAGATATTTTCTCACTCTGATCACTGTGAGAATTTACACGTATCAATGTTTCTCTGGCAAATCTATCTTCTGGTTTCATGTAATACACATCGTGTGCGGCCATGATCGGGATGTTTTGCTTCCTGGCAAACTCGATCAGGGTTTTCATGTTCGATTCGTGACCGTCTATCTCAGGATGTCTAGTTATTTCTACAAAGAGGCGGCTGGATTCGTGGCGAGGCGGAACATCTACCTCTTCGCCACCAAAGATTCTCTTGTAAAATTCCGCAATCTCGACAGCCTTATCTTGAGATCGGCCTTTCAGCGCCTGTGAGATCTCTCCGCTAAATGAAGGTAGGATGGCTATCAGTCCTTCGTTGTATTTCTCGATCAACTCCTTGTCTATTCTCGGCTTGTAGTAGAATCCTTCGAGGTTGGAGATGGTGACGAGCTGGATGAGGTTACGGTAGCCGGTTTCATTCATGGCCAGGAGGACTAGGCGGGAACGACGATTGTCTATCCCAGCTTGCATATCCTTCCTCGTACGAGCGGCGACGTAGAAGTCGACACCGATGATCGGCTTTATCTCAGCCTTCTTGCAGGCCTTGTAGAACTCGATCGCGCCGTACAAGTTGCCGTTGTCAGTGAGTGCGAGAGAGGTTAGCCCATCTTTCTTGGCTTGTGATACTAGATCTTCGGTCCTGGGCAATGCAGTCAGTAGGGAATAATGTGAGTGGGTGTGGAGGTGGGTGAAGCGGGCCATGGGAGTAGTTTAATTGAAAGCGGACAAAAATGCCATGATTGGGGGCTAGTGGGGAGTGGGGAGTGTCTAGTGTTTAGTGGCTAGGGGGAAGTGTCTAGTGTTTAGTGACTAGTGGCTACCGGGTCAGTGTCTAGTGTTTAGTGACTAGTGGCTAGTAGTCACAATCACTAATCACTAATCACTAATCACTAATCACTAATCACTAATCACTAATCACTAATCACTAATCACTAATCACTAATCACTAATCACTAATCACTAATCACTAATCACTAATCACTAAT
>CAILTI010000045.1 GCA_903837075.1 uncultured bacterium
AGAGAAGAAGACAACAGAGAGAACAGAAAAAGAAGTCAAAGAACAAGAGAAACAGATATTGATGGAACAGATCGAGATAAAGGCGGAACAGCAGCAACTGAAAGAGATCAAAAGTACGATGAACGAACTGAAGAAGGAGGTTGACGAGATCAAGGAGATCGTCGAACATGTGGACGGTGTGCACAAATAAGAAATGCGGGATTAGTTAAATGGTATAATAACAGTTTTCCAAACTGTGGTTGGGAGTTCGATTCTCCCATCCCGCACAGATGAAATAGATCACATAGGGTGGTATACATTACCATTTCACTCTTACATATCTCGTAGCTCTTCCTAAACCGATCCTCTCTATTAGCTTCAATGAAACAAGTCGCGAGAGAGCCTGCTTGATGGTTACTTCAGGAATATGTGTTAGTTTGTCACCTATCTCCATAACAGAGATTGATTTCAATGTATCAAAAAGTATATAAATCTCATTTTGACGAGGAGAAAGTAATTTTGTTGGATCGTCATTTTCCATTAGATCCTTTGCTTTATTTGCCTGTTCAAGTAGAACATCCAAAAAGAAATTGATCCATGAAGTTATATTTTCATGTTCAGTTTTATGTAATTTCTGTGTTTGCCTTAGAGAGTGATAGTAGTCATCCTTTTTCTCCTCGATTATTTCCTCGAGTGAGACATATGGTATGTACTCATAACCTGCTTTGAGTAACAATACATTCGTTAGAGCACGTGAAAGTCGTCCGTTACCATCTGAAAACGGATGAATAGCCAAAAATTCAAATATGAAATTGGCAATTACCAGGAGGGGATGTAACTTGTTTTCCGATATTGCCTCATTGGTCCAGTAGATGACATCGTCCATCTCTTTTTTCGTCAGCCACGCTTCAGTTGGTCTGAATATCACCGCTTGCTCTCCTTGCGGATTGACAGCCATAACGAGATTCTCCTTCGTTTTGTACTTTCCTTTATGGAGGTCGTCTTTCTTTGAGTAATGCAAAAGTATTTCATGAAATGACAGAATAGTTGATTCAGAAAGTTTCAACTTGTTCCAACTATCGAATACTCTGCCCAATAGGTTTGCATAACCCGCAACCTCTTCTTCGTCACGATTCTCTGGCGGATTTGACTTGAGTGCATTCAAAAAAAGTTCAATTTCTTCGTCTGTCATATTCGCACCCTCGATACGTGTCGAAGCACCCGTACTCGTGATGATCACTGACTTTCGGAGCCTTTTGAGTATTTGAGGATTGATATTTAGACCGCCACGCCAAAGTCCCTTGAGCTCATCAATTTCGGTGATCTTCCTGAGTATTTCAAAAGTTATCGGTATTCGTTTTTCGAATCGTTCTTTCATATATATACTATACATACGATTATATACGATTATATCCGTAAAGTCAACCTCAGGCAAATACGTCTATATTCTAAGCCTTCGCTCGTATTATGTTTACATTGCGTAACGCGATCACAAAACAAAAAACCACCTTTACGGTGGTCTTCTGTTCGATAGCAACAGCGAGATGCTGTTGTGTATAAATAACTCTAGGGACATATTGTTGGCAGCGAGTGAGGGAATTATGCTTGCATATATTCCCGAAGGAGCGAACCAACAACAAGGATACGAAGTATCCTTATTTAACTGCGTCCTTGAGTGCCTTTGCGGCGCGGAACTTCGGAACCTTCATAGCTGGGACCTTGATGGCCTCACCTGTGCGAGGATTACGAGCTTCACGTGCTGCGCGCTGCTTGACTGAGAAGATGCCGAGACCTGCTATAGAGACCTCTTCACCTTTCTTCAATGAGTCTATGATGCTGTTGATCATAGTCTCGACTGCTTGCTCGGCCTGAACCTTTGTTCCTCCGAGAACTCCATGAACTGCCTCTGCTATTGCTGCTTTGTTCATTGTTTTTATTGTTAACGCTATTAATTGGTCTCGGCCCGCCGCTTTCACAGCGGAACGAGTCTATACCATGTGCTCTATTATATAGTAAGCCATATATTAGGCAATGGGGTACAAAGTGCGTGGTGGATTAGGCCATTAAAATGAATAAGTGGCAAAGTTGTGAAATCGTCAACATATTCACTAGTAGGAACTTTCTATTGTATCGAACATGTAATCAAACATCTTTTCGAAAGTTTCTCGAACCGCCGGATTCTCTATGATGGTGATAATGAGCCCTCCTTTGAAATCTGTTATCGAAACTTTGTCACCATAGATGATGATCTGTGATGGTATGAGGAAGCCTTCTGGTATCGTCCTTCTCGTAACATTGCGAGTTTTGTCTTTCTCCATCAATACGTCCACAGCGATATCTCCTCTTTTCGGGCCAATGAGTTTTACCTTTATTCCCATCTTTGCCTGCTTCTCTATATGAGAGCGCAGCACATTGGCGGTGTCTATATTTTGATGGTCCAGTGGGGATCTGATCAGTTTTATGTCTTTGCCTTCAGCCAATATGTCACCGTACATCTCTTTCAGACCCTCGAGCCCCTCGAGAAATCTGATATTCGGTTTGCCGGAAAGCAGGTTGAACTTTGATGACAGCATGCCAAATGAATCGTTGAATATAACATTCGCCTGGTCACTTCTCTGTTTCTCTTCTTCTAGAATGATCCTTATCCGACTGGGATGGACAGGGAAGAACATGGATATTTTCCCGAGGTCATCCCTCTTGGTAATGATACCTCTCTGGACTAGTTGGGCCAGAACTTTATAGCAAAGGGCTCTTCCCAGGTTGGTTTTCAATGAAATAACTCGGGCATTGCAGAGTCCATTTTCGAGCAGAAAGATATATATTCTCGACTGCTCTTTCGTCAGTCCTATGTCGATAAGTATTTTTTCATCGATAATTGTCATAGATGTGTAACAGAATTAGCTTTATAAATATGCCTATAGTCATACTATATCACGCTACAATGATAGCACAGCACAATCAGGCTGATAAGGGTTGACAAAGTTTGTTATCATGCTATGATTGTCTCAGAAACGATAGGTATGGGATGAGTATTTACTCGCCGCTGTCGTTTGACAATCAGAGGCTTTGAAGGTGGCCTTAAACTACCAGTGATAGGAAGATAGAACTATGAAAACGTATTTTGGTTTCGGCATAGCGCCGTCGATGTTTCCTGCGAACTGCTCTATCCGCAAGGAGGAGTTGACTCCGGAAGCGGCGAAGGCGGTCGTGGCTGAGGGCATCGTGCCTTGCCTCAATCCCAGCCACAAGGCATCGATTGATGCCTTGCAGTCGCGGTTTGGGATCTTCGTCGAGATTCCCACCAAAGCGCCGGTTGTGCTTGTGGCGATTGGTGAACGAGTGCTCGTGATGGGGGTCATGGGACTCCCTCGGTTGGAAGGTCGGCACGAGTACACTGAGGCAGAAGTGGTGGGGGCAAAGTTTACCTTTAGCCTCTGGACGGTCTCGGCATAGTTCCGATAAAGGTGCTGTAACACCTGCGATTTAACTGGACGAGTCTTTACAGAGATTCGTCCACTTTATTGAGTCTATGAATTTGGTTTCGTAAACTCATCGAGTTAAGTTCATTAAATAATTATTATTCATATCTGTCTCGGAATATCGTTCCGACTGATGAGTCTGAAAAGACGAAACAGAGTAGTTCTTCACATATTGTATTCATGTAGATTGCGTCTATATCCTTGGTCGCAGACTACATGAATACAAACAACACAGAGGTAGCCGCAAACTCTATAAAAGCGGTAGAGGCGTACAGAGCACAGATCGCCAATCTGCAGAGTCAAATCTGCAAATTGGAAGAGATTGTTACGGTCGCCACGGAGACACTCACCAGTGCGAAGGTTGCCGATGGCTGGAAGAAGTTTGAATACTATTCCAGCTACTACGGGTCGCATAGTGAGCTCGGTGAGGGTGATGAGGAGAGGACGCTCCTCTTTCACCCCAGTGTGGACTTGTCCACATGGGACGGTGTGTTGTTCTCTCATGGCCATCGTGGCCAGAGCGAGGAAAACGAGCGGTTCTGTAAGTGGCTCTCCGGTCTCCCGGAAGGTCACTACATCGAACTGTAGTGATTTACCTGCTGTAACAGGTTGATTTTAACCAGACGAGTTTTTACAGAAACTCGTCTACTCAATTGAGCTGTACGAGTGAAAGATTCTCGTCGGTTCATAGAGTTCGTTAAAAAAGCAGAAAAATTTTATGAGTATGAGTCTGAGTAGTGTGAAGGTGAAAGGCGGTTCTGGTGGGAAGCGGGGACACTCCGGGATGTGTCATTGGATGCCGACAGAGCAGGTAAAGGTAGTATCCAAGAAGGCCCGCCGCCGTGAAGATAAGTGCCTGGTTAAGCCTTCGGCCGAGTGATCGGCTTAGTAACACCTCTAACCAAGGTTGCCACAAAATTCCTCCTTCGCTCTAATGAGCTATGGAGGGACAAGCCGGTGGTGTAAATCAAGGTAAAGAGTTTTGTCCCCGTCTTTCTCAGAAAAGATGGAGAGCCTAGAGGAAGCAGAGCCTCACCGAGATATATCTCTCGGTTCTGTCTCGGAATATCGTTCCGACTGATGAGTCCCTCTACATCCTATTCGGGGTGAGAGTGAAGGACGAAACAGAAGATCTTTGAAATCAAATTATGCCAATGCTCGAAAGTAACGTGTTGCCGTACAACAAGACGGCGAGCTGCAACCGGCAGCCAGTCGGTGTCAACCATCAGCAGAAAATCGTGGTAGTCAATACACGGTGCGGTGATGGTCAGGAAGGGAAACACCAGACCCATCTGGACGCCATGGTCAAAGTCGAGGCCGAAAAGGGATTCAAAATCCTTCAGGCATCGACGGTGATCGTGCCAGTGAGTGCTGGGCTGCTCTTCTCTACGACGGTGGTGTTGGTGTCGTGAGCGGTGCAGGGTAGACAAGGCTGATGGTTCCTAGTAATCATTCTCGACCACGGAGTGCAGTGGTAGACGTGATCGCCCTACGGTAGTGGGTGCGTAATTCCGAGGGGAAGCTCCTCGGCGCCTGGTGAGCGGAAACTACTGGAAAGATGCAAATCTTTCCTTCTGTCGCGAAGTTGAACTTCGCCTGATGAGTCCCTCTACATCCTTTTCGGGATGAGAGTGAAGGACGAAACAGAGTTGGTATTTGAAAAAATATGAAGCACGTAAATATGACCCCGCGGCAGTGGGGATTCAGTATTGAACCGTTTCCGGCCTTCCGGTCGGAGATAGTCTATGGTCGGCACAAGCACGACCAACAGTTTCTCCCTGTTAAGGGAATATCTCCCGTTACCACATTTACTGTGGAAGGCGGAGGAGTCGTCCTTTACAAGGGAACGGACTGCGTTCAAGCACAAAAAACAGTTGCAGACTTCGATGATATCCAGCGGAAAAAAGTTCCGTTCACGCTGTCGCATGCTATCTTCACGGTATCACCGCAGACTCTGCCGGAGAATCGCTTCCAGGTCATCAAGACCAAGGAGAAGGGAACCATCATGGTTGTACCTGGCGAGGACCTGACCAGACGATGCCTACTGTTCGCAGAGTGCAAGGGTGGGTTTCGTGGCGGCGTTGCACTCATCGGTGGGAGCAATTCAGCTGACGTCATCAAGAAGTGTCATGCCGGAGATGCTTGCGATAGCTTGATGGCTGTTATCGCAATACTAGAGGTGGATCAGTCTATCGCATTTCATTCCTGGGGCAGGAGGAAGGACGAAGTCTACCGCCATGCTTGGGATGGTGAGACCATCAAGGTCGAGCATTATTCCATAGACGAATGGAACGTCAGGAGTGAGCTCATCACTGCCGATGTGGCACAGGCTCATGAAGCTCTTCCGGGCGACGGAAGTTGATAGTGGTATTTACCTGCTGTAACAGGTTGATTTTAACCAGACGAGTTTTTACAGAAACTCGTCTACTCAATTGAGCTGTACGAGTGAAAGATTCTCGTCGGTTCATAGAGTGTTCGGTGAAATTTTGCAAAAAAGAAAATATGTTGAAAATTCCAGTGAATGGTGCGGAGATTCAAGAGGTCGATGGGGTCGAGTACCTTGTTGCGCGACTGGACAAGACACTGGTGTGTTCAGACTACGTAGACGAGTTGAGGAAGGGTCGTCCCGTAGTTGTGCCTAGCTCCAAGCGCGGGCATTTGACGACTCAGCTCAAGGCAGGGAACATCTCCACCCGGCAGAAGTCTATGGTTGCCGGACAGTGGATAGCCTTCATACCATGTGAAGCGAGGGAGTTCAAGTCCTGACCGCAGGAAAGACTGCCAAAGGATCACTCTAACCTTCTCAAAAGAGTGTATTGTCACCGTAAGAACAATGGTGAGAGATTTCAAAACACCGTACGAAAGTGCGGTTTTTTCATAGTGAATAAGAGCGTTTTTTACATTGTCCCAAAAACGGAACCACCCCCTTTCGGGGGTTCTGTAAGCTTTATTGCCGTGAATATTACAGTGAATGCGTGCAAGTTGTGCTAGAGGTATCTTATGTGCTAACATATGCATACACAGAGACATTATTCGAACTGTCACCGGACGGTGGCGTGGTTGGGACAACCAACATAGGTAGTGTATCGGGAAATCGCCCTTCGGGGCTTTTTCTTTATTTAAATCGCCATTCATCCTCGATATGTTTCCGAATGATCTTTTTGTAAATAATTCCATCTTGTTTGTTACCCTCATAACTCCTCCGTATGCTCCCAGCGATCATATCAGCCAATTGGATGAGCACGTTATCTTTTGAGTCTGAAAACTTCAAATTTGAAATCACCTTAATTCCATTTGAGTTAAGAGATTTTCGTAGGTATGATGAAAAATTCCTCCGGAAAGCCCTGTCTCCACTACCATCAAGCTTGATCTTTGCTTCTAGAATACTCATATCACTGTGTTTCAGTAACATCTTTATGGAATAACTATAAAATGAATTCTTGTCATTTTTTAACTCATCACTATGTAGGATGGTCTTGTCTATAACCAGTGTTCTAACTTTAAATGCAAACACGTTGATAGTATTCATGAAACCTAGACGGACTTTTTTGTTTGACTTGTTAAACTTGAATTCCATCGTATCTGGAAATCCGATACTTCTCCTAAACTCTTTTATGGCCACGGCAACCTTTTCGGCTTCTAACGGATCGTCGAATATGACAGCGGCAATAACAAAAATCTTGCTCGATCCTCTTTCGAATTTGAATCCAGCATCACCGGAATCATCGATGAATACTAAAGTTTGCGAATTTTGTGTGTGTTTGCTAAGCATATCGTGGAACTATTATACTCTCGAAATATTGATTGGCTAGTGAGGACAAAAAATCCCCACGAGGCTACGGATATAGACATAGGACTTAGTCGAGAAGCGGTGTTTAGAGGAGAGAGATTTTGCAATCACTCACACCGCCTCGCTACATAATCCGATATCATACCCATAGCCCCGTGGGGACTCGTGTTTAGACACTCTTAATAACTCAATGAGCCTGTAAACCTCTAAATTTATAGGCTCAATAAAGTGGAGAAGTTGTTGGTAACAACTTCTCCGATGACACAATATTACAGCCAAAGCATTTTGGCTTGCATCTCTGCAACGCTCTTTTCCAAGCGTGCTTGCCCGTCAGAACCTTCCCAGTAAGGGGGAAGCATTCTCGTGTACACTGCCATATGCACGACTTCTCGTGCATCGTAGAGGGAGATTTCCTCCCGGTCGAAGACCCATACGTCTTCAACACCACAATTTTCTGGTTGGCACCGCGGGTCGAAATGTCCAACCATCATGTCCAAACCAGTAACTCCCTCGGGGTACAAATCCGCTTGTACCCCTATGATCTTTCCCCATGTCCTGGTGTCGTAACCAGGGCGTGGGTCTTTTTGTGGTGGCCACCACATCTTGATGACCATGTCTCTACAGTTTGACCCACGCGAAGTGGCAACAAGTTGCCCCTCTTTGGCTTTTCCCATTTCAACAAACTGATTCAGAGCTTTTTTCAAAAGCCCCCTGATTCGCTCATCCCCTTTTATCGACCGTCGGTCATAACTCACCGACGGACGTTCACTAACCTCTTCCATTCTTCCATTTTTCACTATTTGCAGCCGGCTTTGCCCTAGCTGGAGGTTCAAAAAATCGTACCCCTTGTGGGATTTCGAATGGTATCCGACCGTGTATATGAACATATTTTCCTTTCTTTCTCATGGGATTATTTTGGCTTATACATTCCCGTGAGCTTGAATTCTGGTAGTTTTTCAGGCCACCTATCTAATGCCGTCTCTTTTGAATAGAGTGAGAACTCTATGAGCCAACCTCGGAAATTCCGAGACGAGCTCAATAAAGTCCAACACCACCGACCAAGGCAGTGTTGGAAATTGATTTGTGAATGTCCGCATACATTCATCTAATAACCGTAACCATTTACGCCAAGCGGGGCGCAAGAAGATTTTATCAATGAGTTCATCCAAACTCATTCGCATTTCAAAGTACCTGCGAAATTTCTACCCGGTACGGACCCGTCTTATACTTCTTCTGTGTCCATACCTTGTTTTCCTCCACAGCAACCGTCCAAAGAATGGCCGCTATGATAAGGAGGAACCGATTTATTTCCAACATCTCTGCACCAAAGTGCGCAGAAATGATGGTAACACCAACAAACCCTACAATCACATAGGCCGTCATTTCTAATGACGGATAGCGCCGCATAAGCATCGCTATGAGTTGGGTGGCGAACAGCATCACCAAGATGCCTGCCACAACACCGGTCACAACGATCGGGAACTTTGGGCTCATGCCCACAGCCGCGACAACATTGTCGAGACTGAAGGCGATGTCGGCAAGCATGATGCTCACCACGACGCCTTTGAATTCCACGCCACCCTTTTTGGTGGCACCATTTCCCCCGTGCTTACTGAAGCACAGGTGTTGGACGGCTAGTCCAACCAGATACCCCGCGCCGATTAACTTGACGGCGGGATATGTGATGACCCATGCCGCGAGGGCAAGAGCCACGAGCCTCATCAAGGCGCCTGCCCCGATACCGAGGCAGAGTGCTCGCTTCTGCTCTCCTCTCGGCAACTTTGCCGCGAGAGTAGCATTAACGAGGGCGTTGTCAACTGACAACAACCCTTCCATCAGAATGATGGAAAACACCACTGACAAATCGCTCATATTCATTTCTATATCCTCCAACTGGTGATTACTTTAGGCCACCTGTATAAACCTGTTTTTTGTTTTTCTTAAATCTCTATGAGTCAACCTCGAACCTTCGAGACGGACTCAATAAAGTGGAGATTTTCTTGAAATCTCCAGAAAAGCACTGAGGAACCAACCTCAGAAACCGTTTGTCGCTCCACTCTGCGATCGAGGAAAGTTTTGAAGGGTGACTTTCAACCTAATGATGTCAGCTTCTATGCCGACATCTTTTGGAGCCGCGCCATCGCGTGCTCCCACGCGGCCGCTGCGGCGGTCGCATCGTACATGGGGTGGTGCGCCACCCCCGCGAACGGCACCGCGATGCCGTTTTTACGATTGTACCCGTCCACCGAGGACGGGTCCTCCCCGAGGGCGAGGAGTGCTGTGCCTACGTCGTGTAAGCACGGGTACGGGCCCGCGAAGGCCCTTTCGTCGAGCTTTCGCTCGACGCACCGGCGGAACAGTCCCGACTCGACGGGACTTCCGCAGTGGGCCATCACTGTGGCCCCTTCTTTCTGGGCCTGCCAAAAGGCCCAGAAAGACTCCTCCAGCTCCTCCGAAGAGGATTGGGTGATGGGCATCCCCGCCAAAGCGGGGAGGACGTTTGCTTGCACCCAGCCGTCCGTCACGGCTGAGTCTGGAATCCGGCCCTCGAAGCGGGCCGTTTCCTGACCATCCACTCGGACAGTCACCGCTATTGCGAACGATGGGCCATACAGCCCATCGACTTCTGCGTCACAACTAAAGATTTTCATAATATTCCTACCTCTCTATTCGTCCAACAATCTCTTTCTAATCACACATCGTGCGACTACATCCCTCCTCCAGGAATGCTCAACTGAGAAAAAAGACCACCGAAGTTTCGATTGGTAGAATGTATTCATTATGTTCGAGCTTATCTTCTGTAA
>CAILTI010000046.1 GCA_903837075.1 uncultured bacterium
ACGTCCAGTCACCCAAATTAAAAAGCTGACATATCGTATACTGTCCATTGGGTCAGGCATCGCATAACGTTTCGTAACCCCTCACACCCCTTTTAGGTAGGTCGCCATCATGCCTTGTTGCCTGTAGGACATGAGTACTGAGCAAAGGATTGCAAGAGTCTCCGCAGTTTTCTCTCGAAATGATCCAAAGGAGATCTTTCTTTTGAGTACGAGATGTCTCAAAGATCTCTCAGCGGCATTGTTGTCAGCCGCTACACCCTTGTGCAGGAGACAGGTCAAATAGTTCTCAGTTCTGACACCAATCTGTTCCTTGATTCGTCTGAGTTTTGTTGGATCAAGTGAGTCCGATATCGCTAATAATTTCAATCTTGCATGAAGCGAATCATACATCGATTTAGGGTCGGTTAACTTTTTGGTGTTCTCAATATCTGAGTAGATCTGTTTGAATGTCTTGTATGCAGAGATACAGTGATCGTGAACATCGTTTTCAATCTCTGATGAAGTCGCCAGGTCACGGAGCTTTCGTAGAATATGTGCGCAACAAAGTTGATGAGGGTTCTCTAGATTTCTGTATGCCCCATAGTCATCGGATACGACCACAGCTTTTGAATCGCCGATCAGATCGGTTGCATTGCCTTTACCTCTGGTCTTTCCCAAGATGAAAACCGATTCAGAGCTTTCTCCTCCAGTCATGGTCCAAGCATATGTCTTGCTGTCATATCCTAGAAGGTTCCAACCTGTTTCATCAAGGTGTATGGATGGTTCACCCCGAATCTTTGCTTTCAGTCTTTCGTATTCAGGTATCATCCTTTCTCCCTCTTTGTCTAATATCTTGGCTATTTCTCCTTGGGAAATCTCGAAATCGTAAGTATTGTCTAGTATTTGTTGTATCTGACCATATGATTGTCTACAGATGACTGACAAATAGGTAACATATCTTTTAACATTAGGTCCGAGGATCACTTTTGCTGGTGGTAGTGGCTCCTTGGTGCTCCAGTATCTGCATGATTCGCAGTAGCCTTTCTCGACTATGTGTTTTACGACCACTTTCCTTTGGGCAAGTGGTATGTCTTCGACAAAGTAGGTGGCGGTCTCCTTTTCTGAGAAGTTGCCACCACATTGGTTACAAGTATCTATCGGGTGATCCTTGGTATCGGTGACTTCATCTTCCTTAGGTGGCGTGCGTTTGTATGACTCTGGACCACGGTCAGCGACAACTGTGCCTTGTGGTGGTGTCTCATCATCAATATCTACTCGTTCTTCTTTCTTTTTCTTCCTTCCGAAGACTATGGTACGTAGTTCTTCTAGTTGGAGGCTCAAGTCGTCGATTAGCCGCCTTTGTTCTTCAACCAGCTTCTCAAGCACCACGACTCGCTCTCCGTAGGCCTGTCTCAATTGCTTGATTATGTTTTCAAGTTCATTGATCCTGTCACGAGCTGTTGCATGAAGCTTGCGCAGGTTATGGAGTTCGATCATTCGTGACTTAATTTCAGTTTCGGAGAGACTCATTACGTCATACATTCTACCATGGCGGGAAGTAGTAAACACGTGTTGTTATACACAGTTCAAAAAGGCATGATGGCGACCTACCTAAAAGGGGTGTGAGGGGTTACGAATTATTATAAAAAAATGATACGTTTAGGGCATGAAAAATATCATTCAATTCTTTGTATCAAATGAAGATAACACCTATACTGCCGAGGGTGTTAATATTCCTATTGTCACAGAAGGGAAGACTTTTGAAGAACTGATGAAGAATATTCTTGACGCTGTAAAGCTGTTTTTCAAAGGGGAAGATTCAGCATCGCTAGGTTTCGGTCCGATGCCGTCGATTCTAACTAGTTTTGAACTCCCTGCAAATCTCTATG
>CAILTI010000047.1 GCA_903837075.1 uncultured bacterium
CGGATATGTACTCTTTTAGAGTTTTAAATCCATATCTCCTCGCAGCTTCACTAGCTTCCTGCCAAGTCTTATATAACTCAGTCCCAAGAAATTTGATCCAACCCGGGAAATCAGGATAACGTCTATCTGGACTCGAATGAAGCCTTGAATCTTGTTTGTATCCGGATATGTACTCTGTTCCAGTTTTAAATCCATACTTCCTCGCAGCTTCACTAGCTTCCTGCCAAGTAGCATAGAACTCGCCCTCACAATGTCTCAGAACCGTCATCAAATCCACGATCTTGTTAGAGAACGTAAACTCGAATCCTTTTCCAGACACTTCGAAGCGCTGACGTTTGTAACCTTCACTTTCAATTTCCTCTTTTGGAGTAAACTTTTCGTGAAGATCAGAGACCTCGTTCATCATCTCCATGACCATCCGTATCCTCTCAAGATTCCCAACGAAGTCTAGAACGATGAGCTTGTCTTTCCCGGGACGAAGTCCACGACCTAGTTGTTGTCGGAAGATGGTGAGAGACTCGGTAACCCTACAGAATGCAATCAATCCGACAGAAGGCACGTTTACGCCCTCATTGAAGGCGTTAACAGCACTCACCCTGAGGAGGACTCCACTTTGCAGGTCGTCAAGTACGGCTTGGTTCTGATCCCAAGTATCCTTTTGACTTTCACCTGTCCTTGAATGAAACGATGAAGCTCGATCGAGGTATTTACTCATCCACTCGGCATGGGAAATATTAGCACAGAAAACAATGGCTTTTTCTTTGTAACCATTGATGATCCCTGCAACCTCTTCGTCACGCTTTCTGATGAATACTCTCCTGTTAACTTCATCCATTGAGAACCGTTTACCAGATTCGATCTCCCTCATGATATTTTGAAGTGCCGCATCATCCAGACTTTCATCCATGATGACATGGTATTCAACACGAGGGAGCCAGTTACGAGCCATCGCTTCTTCGAGTGTGATATTCACTACCTCAGTCCCAAAAACATCACGAATGTCCTCTTCATCTTCACGATCTGGCGTAGCTGTAATACCAAGCTTAGCTCCAGTAAAGTGTCTGAGTGTAGGCTTGTATGTTTCAGCTTCAGAGTGATGGGCTTCATCAACAATGATCAAATCGAAGTGATCATGATCCCACTCCTTGAGATTTCTACCCATCGTCTGCCATGTAGCAAAGACAATGTCAGCATCTGCTGCCCCATTCTTTGACATACCGTTGTATGTCATCATCTTGGTCTCCTGATCGAAGATCAGACGGAACTCACCTAGAGCATGTTCCAGAATGAAGTTATTGTGGACGAGAAACAGAATCCGTCCTGCACGATACTCCTTTGCAATGAAGGCTGCAGTGAAGGTTTTTCCTAGCCCTGTTGCCATGACTATCAAAGCTCGCTTAACACTATCTCTGAGCCCTTTCAGACCCGCCACTATCGCTATCTTCTGATATTTTTTGGGTGTTATTGTCATAACAACCTCCTTTCATTTTGGGGGTTAATTGTTACTACTGGTCGGCATTTCTGCCTAGTAAATTACTAGTTGTCAAACAACTATTCTTTCGTGAAGCTAACACGGATTGGGGGAAACGTCAAGGCTACATTAACCTCACTTTCCGAACATGCTACAATTGTCATATTATCTGAATCTATTAACTAAACCCCATGAATGACACACCTACCCAGAGTGATCGACTAACGAAAGATAACCTATTCACTGGCTTCAAGGTTCTCCTCAGGTATCTCTCCAGATATCGCAAGGACATCATCATTCTGAGTATTATCGGTTCATAACATATATATTCGATTGGCGTATTCAGGTAAAGAGCGAGTGTCTCGGCGAATACATTTGGATGGATTATATGTTCAACGGCTTTGGTTTCCTCTTGAATCTACCTGTATCATTCCATAAAAGAAACAAAATCGGTGAGATTGGTGGGAAAATCAATAGCGCCGCAGGCTCGCTTCAGAGAATTGCCAGCAGAACTATCATCGACCAAACACCGCAGATTTTGAGCATCATTATCGCTCTAGTGATTGCGTTCATCCTTAAGCCACTTTTGGCCGTGTTTCTGGTTATTGGACTTATTACATATTTGTTTATTCTATATAAGAATGCCAAGCCACTAGGCGGATACCAAAAAGAATATTTCGAAAAAGTAAGTCAATTCTATGGCGATGCATACGATATGATCGGAAATACGATAGCCGTGAAGCAGGCCACGGCAGAGGCATATGAACAAGAAAAACTGAACAAACAGACGAAGGAAATGTTACCCCTATGGACTAGGCAAATAAAAGTCTGGGCAGAATTGAGTATGTATCAACGTATCACCATTCTGTGTACTCAGATTCTGATCTTTATTGTTTCTATATATTATATCCATGCAGGAGTTATGACTCTAGGAGAATTACTAGCGCTCAACGCCTACGCGGCAATGATCTTTGGTCCATTCATAGCGATCGCCAGAAATTGGCAGACTATCCAAAATGGGATCATCAGCATCCAAGAAACAGAAAAGATCCTGGCCTTAGATATCGAAAACTACCAGCCGAAACATTCAAAGGAATTCCCTGTTCGTGGTGACATATCATTCGATAATGTCTCATTTGAATATGATGAAGGCAAACCCGTATTATCAGACATTTCATTCTCTGTTAAAGTCGGAGAAGTTATCGCTCTCGTCGGCGAGTCTGGAGTTGGTAAAAGTACCCTGATAGACCTCGTATCTGCATATCATTTCCCAACCAAAGGAAAGGTTATGATCGACGATCAACCCATAGAATCATTGGATTTGAAATCGCTCCGATCTCAGATAGCCGTCGTACCCCAAGAAGTTGTTCTGTTCAACGACACTATCAGAACCAACATCAAATACGGCAACTTTCACGCCACAGATGAACAAATGGAAAATGCCGCGAAGAAAGCGTACGCTTATGATTTTATAGAGAAATTCCCAAATAAATGGGAGCAACTAGTTGGTGAACGAGGTATCAAACTATCAGTTGGCCAAAAACAGCGTGTGGCGATAGCGCGCGCGATCCTTCGTAATCCGCGCATCCTGATCCTAGATGAACCTACCGCCGCCCTAGATGCAGGCTCTGAAAAGATCATCTCAGATTCGCTCGATGAATTGATGAAGGGTAAAACAACGTTTATCATCGCGCACCGTTTGAGTACGGTCCGCAGAGCTGACAAGATTCTAGTCTTCAAAGAAGGTCGAATATCGGAATCCGGCAAGCATGATGAATTGATCAAACTAGAAGGTGGAGAATACAGAAGGTTATATGAGCTACAGATCGGTTTGCATGGGTAATCACTTTATCACCATATTTGCTTCCACAAATCCCCGCTTGGCGCTATAATACTCCTATGGCCACCGAAGCTCTCATCTCCTGGAATGCTCCTGAACACTTTCATGTCGAGAAACGACCTGACTGGTATTGGGCAGTCGGCATCGTTACACTCACATTGGCTGCAGTATGTTTCATCCTAGGAAGTATCATTCCTGGAATATTCGTCCTAGTCGCTGCCGTGGCGTTAGTTCTGCACGCTTCGACCGCACCACGCAATATCTATCACGAAGTCAATGACCGTGGACTGATCATCGACAATATTCTCTACCCTTTCCTTACACTGGACTCATTCTGGATACCGCACGATGATCCGATACCCAAGATCATCGTAAAATCACGCAAGACTTTCATGCCATATATCGTGATCTTCATCGATGAAGTTGATCCTGAGGAAGTTCGCGAGGTATTGCTCCGATATATAGCAGAAACGGAACACCACGAGTCTATCCTGAAACATATCCTCGAATGGTTCGGTTTCTAGTCAAAAGTTTGGGTTTTCTCAAAAATATGATACTGTGTCCTTGCTACGCCCTCATCGTTTAATGGATAGGACGCAGGATTGCGGATCCTGCAATGTAGGTTCGATTCCTACTGAGGGCACACGCTAGTGAGACCTACCGAGAGGGCTCAACAGAGCATCTTTCATGGGTCGTCAAGTTACAAACCGCTATTCCTAGCGGGATCAAAAACCACTAATAATATAGTGGTTTTTGTGGTATAACAGTTGCATCTATGGCAATTAAGAAGGAGAAAAAACCAGAAATTCCCGAGCAGCACTTTGCTTCCGATAAGCCTACTTTTTGCGTCTATGAAGTCTACCGAAAATCTAATAAGACGATTTACCATCTTCAGGATGCTAAAGCGAAACCGTTATCCCAAATTACCCTCGACGGCTTTCAAGGTCTTCCTTTAGGATTGTATTTGAATAGGAATGGATACGGTTTTGGAAAGAAAGGTATCTTTTTGATTTCTGCCCTCAAAGAAAATTTAGCAGCCACAAAAATCCTTGAGCTTACTGTCTCTAGCAAAAAGCCAAAGAAGGTAGTGAAAAGTGTTGGCAAGGTTTCAATCACTCTGCCTTTTATAGACGTCAAAAATCTACTAGTTAAACTTGCTCGTATAAACGAAGATAGTAACAACGAATTGCGTGGTAGTGTCGCTTCGTTCTTGAGTACGAAATTTCCCAAGGATATAAAGATCTCTACTGAGGATTTCGATGAGTATAAGGCGGGCGAAATAGCCGCTCTCCTTCGTCGCAAGAAGGTGTCACAGAAACTCAACGAAGAAGACCTCGAATCTCTTAACAGCTTCTTCCCGAAGATATTCGAAGGCTCGCTCAAAGGAAAGAAGCGAGGGGTTAAAGCTGGGCGTGCGGCTCTTATCAAAAATACCAAGACTATTACTGATAAGATTTTCCTCGACGAGGTCATCAAGGAGTTTGAAGTAAACTTGGCAAAAAAGACCCTATCTGAAAACGATTGGCAGAAATTTCTTAGCGAGAAGGTCTTTCGTTTTCTGGCGAACTACGTTACTACCATTGAGAAGCAGAACGTCAGTGTGAGTGTAAGCTATCCTGACTTTGTACTCGTGGACGTATACGGTTTTGTCGATGTGTTTGAGATAAAGAAGCATGACACTCCACTCCTCAGTCTCGATGAGGATCATGACAATTACTATTGGAAGTCTGATGTCTCAAAAGCAATTGCCCAGATCGAGAATTACATTGAGGAAATCGTGCGAAACTCAGACGACTATATTCGTGCCGTGAAGAGAAAGAAAGGCATTGATATACAGGTCATTCGCCCTCGTGGATATATCATCGCAGGCACGAGCAAGCAGTTCAGTAACAAGAAAGAGGCCGCTGATTTCAGAAAGCTCGGCTCCTCACTCAAGAATATAAATTTCATTCTCTACGATGAACTTCTTGCAAACCTTAAAAATCTACGATCAAAATTATGAAAATAACTAAGGGTCAAATAAAAGAAGACAGACATCGAGACATTTTTTGGCAAAGAAGCTTTGTTGAAAATGATCAAGGGGAAATTCTCTGTAAAATCATCATCTCTGCTACTCAGGAATTTCTATCCATGACTCTAAAGACGGATATGGTAAATGTTCGGATCAACGATGATATGAAGAAATGGTTTGAAGATAAGACTGAAAATTTATATGTGAAGGCAAAAAACCAAAAGGATTTTACAACACTTGAATCACTTTTTGATATATATCCTCAGTCAGATGTAATGTTGGAATTTGTTCACTCAATTCAATAGACTTTTACGGGGTCTATCTCTCCACAATCCTCACTACCTTGTTATTCATCTTTAGCTTACTCTTGAGACATGACAGCAGTTCTCGCTTCTCCCATATACTGCACTCTCGCAAGATGTATTTGGCGTAGTTTCGTATATCAATTTCTGCTACCTTGATTGCCTTATCCTTTATACCAAGCAGATTTGAGTTGAATTTCTTGTGCTCCTCAACTTTAGCTTTGATTTTTTCCTTCATCCCAATCTCGTCGAGGTCTATCTTGTCCATTAGCACTGCAAGCTGTTCGATCAGCTCGTCCT
Organism: uncultured bacterium; assembly: GCA_903837075.1. GTDB lineage: Bacteria > Patescibacteriota > Minisyncoccia > Phycocordibacterales > PALSA-1337 > C7867-002. Next base: position 5,925 of record CAILTI010000047.1, read on the forward strand.
CGTTGATCCATCCGCATTTGCAGTTCTTGTCGTAGAAGCGACAGCATCCGTAGTAGACATGTCGGTGGGTAGACCCGTCTTTTTGCTTCTTGAATTTCTCATCAGCTGTTATCCCTGATCCGCATAGTCCGCAGGTCATGAGCTTAGTGAAAGCGAATTCCTTATGCTCGCTTCGCTCCGTATATACCATGAGCGTCTCTTGCACCCTGTCGAACAATTCCCTGGTGATCAATGGCTCATGCTTTCCTTGATACCACTGTCCTCCACCTCTCGGATACTCGAATGAGCCGTAGTAGAAGGTGTTGCGAAGCGTTATGTAAATATTACTTAGAGTAAACGCCTTGCCACTTCTTGTCTTGAACTTCAGGTCATCCTTGAGCCACGCATGTATCTTTCTTCCAGAGTAATTCTCGTATGCAACTTTCTCAAACATCTTTTTCATAATCGGCGCTCTATGTGGATCAATCTCGACATGACACCTTTTGTCTACATTTTTACTGTTAAGGTAGCCCGTAGGGGCAGTGCATGGCCAGAGTCCCATCTCGCATCGTGCCCTTAGCCCTCGCTTCACATTCAGCACCTTGTTGTCGTTCTCAAGCTTCGCCTGTGATCCGAGGATCATGAGGAGGAATTTCTCATTCGGATTGTTCGAGAACTTCTGCCCATAGGTGCGAATCTCCACGAGCTTTCCGCTGTCCATGAGATCGACGATCCTTCCCAAGTCTCCCGCGTTTCTCGAGATTCGATCTGCTGCCCATGTCAGGATCGCATTGTATTTTCCTTGCTTGATTTCTTCCACGATCTCGTTGAAGACTGGGCGCTGTCCCGCTTCCTTGGCGGAGTGCGATTCCTTCTTTACCTCTACGATCTCTAGACACTCCTTGTCGGCCATGCCCATCATTTCCTTGATCTGGCTGTCGATCGAGAGGATTTGGGCTTCCTCCGATTCGGTCGATTTTCTCGCATAAAGGCAGTATTTAACCCTTATGGGGCTTGGTGGTTTCGCCTCCACTCCACCTGGCATCTTGTGTATGATTTTCATACACACATTGATGACGCAACCCCTCTTGTAAGTCTAGGAGGGGTCAGCTTTCTAATTCAAAGTAATTAAGTTAAAATAGGGTACATGAAATTCAATCCAGAACTAATCGATGGGCCGAATCCACAGTTTGAAGTGAAGTCTGAGGACGAATTAAATAATTCTGAAAGGTTAACAAATCTTGTTGAAGAGATTGAAAAAGGTTTAAAGTACTCAAATTCTTGGTCTAAATTTTTTATTGAAAAAACCAATGGACTTGACAGTCAATCTCTACAGGATCCCAGACTAAAGACATTAGC
>CAILTI010000048.1 GCA_903837075.1 uncultured bacterium
AACCTTCTCCCTCAGTTCTTTGCCAACTTTGAAGAACGGAACCTTCTTCGCCTTGACCGGTATGGTTTCGCCGGTCTTCGGGTTTCTCCCAGTGTAGGCATCGTACTCTTTCACGACAAAACTCCCAAAACCTCTGATTTCTATTCTGTCGCCGGATAGAAGAGCATCAGTCATCGAGGCGAAAACGACATTGACGATATCTTCCGCCTTTTTCATAGGTAGAGTCTTTTTCGCGACAAGCAATTCAACTAGTTCAGATTTATTCATTGCCCGGTCCTCTATAGTTTGTTGGTCTATGGATTAGATTTTGGCTACCTTTTCATCTTCCATGAAGACATATCCGACTCCACGCACGGTGTGAATGAGCTTCCTGCCGGTGTCGCGGTCAATCTTTTGCCTCAGGTAATTTACGTAGACATCTATGATGTTGGTAAAAGTATCGAAAGTGTAATCCCAGCAATGCTCGGCGATCATGGTTCTGGTCACGACTTGGTTCGGGTTCCGCATGAAATATTTGAGCAGGTCGTACTCTTTGCCAGTGACTTCAATTTCTTGGTCGTTGCGCCATACCTTGTGAGTGACAGGGTCTAGGCGCATATCGGCGAAGATGATCTGCGCTCCTCTTTCCTGCTCGCTCCGACGTACCAATGCTCTAACTCTAGCGAGCAACACGGGAAAAGCGAACGGTTTGGTGAGATAGTCGTCGGAACCTGAATCAAGCCCCATCACGATATCCTCAACGGAATCCTTGGCGGTAAGCATCAGGACCGGAGTCATGATCTTCCTGTTCCTGAGATCCTTCAATACACTCAGCCCGTCCTTCTTGGGCAGCATCCAGTCGAGCACGATCAAGTCGAACGACTTCTCCAGCGCAAGTCGAAGTCCTTCCTCGCCATCTGCAGCGATCTGGACCTCATACCGCTCATCTTCCAAGCCGCGCTTGACAAAGTTCGCAACCTTCTTTTCATCTTCGACTACAAGAATTCTCATTTCGACTTCCTCTCTGTGGACGCAATTTTTCAGCCGACGACTTCACTCATTAGATAAGATAGCATTTTATGGACATAAGTAAAACCAATATCAGCGGGGCTTTGTAATACCTGCATCAGGTAGGGGGGGAAAGCTCCAAACACTTACATGATCCTCTGTCGCTATCTCCATTTGCGGCTGGAGATATGTCAGTCGCGATGATTTATGTGCCGTCTTGCTTCCTAGAAAAATTGCTATTTGATGGTTATTCGTTTTATGGATTGGATAGTTACGTAGTCTCGGTACACCGATATTGCCATGAGCACACCTCTGCCTAAAGTTGCAGGGAATGACTGATATCATCAGCATCGGGATGTAGATGTTGATGGGCATTCTGTCTACCAAGTCGGGCAACCAAGCAGGTGCGTCTGGGATAGGGTATTCATGTGGGGTGGGCGAGGCTGTAGACTAAGTAAGTCTTGGTAATTTAGATGCGTTAGATTTCGATCTGATCGTCCATGCCTCTCGAATATAATTTTGTAAAACATCAGTGATTCGGTTGGGTTAAGTGACATTCTTCGTCATAGCGAAGATTGGTCTGGTCGTCAATTCGAACAAGAATCTATTCCATTCGATTATACAGGTACTCACCGCTTCGTTTATATTTTGCCTGAACATCTACCTTCCGTAGATACGGAGAATATGGTTTTTAT
>CAILTI010000049.1 GCA_903837075.1 uncultured bacterium
AATCAATGAGCATTTCGAAATAAGCCTATCACATTATAAAATTTCTGTCAAGCGATTCGTAGGCACATTCAACTTCGAAGTGCAACACTCAGGGCTTCTAATGGTGTGAGCCAGTCAAGGCGTTTTCTTGGTCTAGTATTCAAATCATACTCCACTTTTTGTATTTCTTCATCTGATATTTTGGTAAAGTCGGTTTTCTTTGGAAAGTAGTCACGAATCAGTCCATTGGTGTTTTCGTTTGTGCCTCGCTCTCCAGAACAATATGGGTGGGCAGAGTAGACGGATAGTTTGGTTTGTTTTTGCATTGCTTGCCAGTTGGAGTTTTCCGGTCCGTTGTCGACGGTCAGTGTGAGTCTGGCTTTTTTGGGAAGGATGTTCATCCTGGAGGAAACTGCTTTGACGGTAGCGGAACTCGTTTTGTTTTTGAGTTTGGTGATGAAAACATATCCAGTTTTTCTCTCAACCAAAGTGTTGACTCCCGGCTTGTGGTTGACTGACTCGACGGTGTCACCCTCCCAGTCACCGATTCTTTTTCTTTCGTTGACAACTTGCGGTCTGTCATCGATGGAAACACCTTTTGGTTTGAATATTCTTTGACATCTTCGCATTCCTTTGCCCATTCGTCTCTTTCTCCTGCGCCTGAGGTATACTCGCAGATCTTCGTGACCTGTTTTCAGCTCACCCCAGCCTTGTCGGTGGATTTGCGAGTATATGTATTGATATATGGCTTCGTGAGAAACTGTCTCTCCGATGTCTTTTTTCATTCTGCCGGAGATTTGTTCGGGTGACCATCTCATTTTGAGATGAGTGACGACATACTCACGGATGCGGTTGTTCTTGAGCTTGGTCAGTCTTCCTCGGCTTCGCCTTTTATCCAAAGCGCGGACATTGGCCACTCTGGGAGAGTATCTGTTCAGTTGCGGAGGCAGGTTCTTTTTGATCTCGCGAGAGACTGTGCTGGGTGGCCGGCCGATGTCTTGACTAATCGCTCGAATCGACCTTTTTTGCCACAATCCTTCTTGAATTTTCTCGCGTTCCTCAATACTTAAATGTTGATATTTCATACACTTGATATTTTACCAAGTGTTGCACTTACTTGTTGAACTTACAGTCGCGAGAAAAGCGGGGCAGGGTATGGCTAGAAAGTTATCCACAGGGGCGAGTGTGTTGTGGATAACATAGAGTGGCGTATAATGGTGTGTAAGTGGGAGAAAGTGTTATACAAAGTATTGTGCCACAGCACATTAATTTCTAGACACTTGCAACCTCTTAGGCATATATGCTCATCGGAGAATACAATCATAGTTTCGATGACAAGAGTCGGATATCCCTTCCTGCCAAATTTCGCAAAGAGATGGGGCAGAACGTCGTCATAGCTCCGGGTATAGATAACTGTTTATTTGTTTTTACGATGAAGGGATGGAAGGATTTTGCGGAGCGCTTGTCCAGGCCAGATAGTTCTTCGGTGTTGCAGGCGGACAACAGAAACTTCAATCGCTTGGTCATTGGCCGAGCGGTTGAGGTGGAAGTTGATGGTGCGGGTCGCATGTTGGTTCCGGAACATTTACGCGAGTACGCGAACCTCGTAGGAGGCAAAGGATCGAGCGCCGAGAATGTAAAGGCGACGATCGTAGGCGTAATGAATCGCGTGGAAGTTTGGAACAGTGAGGCGTGGGTTTCGTACAGGACAGAGTTTGGTAAGAAGACCGATGTGATGGCGGAGCGCCTCGCGGAGGTCGGTATGATTTAACGATATGGAGAGTGTTCACCAAGCGGTTCTTTTACATGAAGTGACAAGTGGTTTGATTGGTGGGATTGTTTACGGTGATGGATTTTTTTCCGAGAAATTTCCGACCGTCGCAGGCAGGACAAGTGTCGACTTGCGCGGAACGGAGCGAAGCGTAGTGAGCACAACGAAGACACTTCGTCCTGCCGAGGAGGGAGAAAATCTCTCGGCCACGAGTCCTAGTAAACCAATTGAAAACCAAAAATCACTTTGGTACCTCGATGGAACGCTCGGTGGAGCTGGTCATGCGCTTGCTATAGCGAAAGCACTGGACGGCAAGGTGAACATCATTGGTCTCGATGTGGACAAGGAAGCACTAGAGAGGGCAGGTACAAAATTAGCCGGGAAGGCACAGAAAGTCATCCTCGAAAATGAAAACTTCCGCAATCTGGACACAGTGCTCGACAAGAACGGAGTGACGAAAGTGGACATGATACTCCTAGACCTCGGACTTTCTTCGGACGAATTGGAAAATAGTGGCAGGGGATTCACATTTCAGAAAGATGAACCACTACTTATGACCATGGGAGATCCGGCACGATATCCATTTACGGCGAGAGATATCGTGAATGGTTGGAAGGAAGAAGATATAGCAAACGTTATCTACGGTTACGGGGAAGATAGATACGCGAGGAGGATAGCCAAGCGGATTGTACAGTATCGAGAAAAAAAGCAGATTGAAATGACACATGAATTGGCGGAAATTGTGAAAATGGCGGTTCCG
>CAILTI010000050.1 GCA_903837075.1 uncultured bacterium
AACGTCAGGATCTTCTGTGTCAGCACCATCTTCGTCTTGATGCACGCCATCAACTCTCGCTTCTCTATGGTCGATCCCTCTTTCAGGAGATACTTCGCATATCCTCGGAGGTCTAATTCTTTGACTACTTCTGTTTTATTGCTCGTCATAAAATTCCTCTGAAATTTATTTAAGCGTTCTACCTCCTCCTCGAACTTATGTCTCATGCCAATTTCGTTAATATCGAGGTCGTCTATTATTTTGACTAGCTGTTCGATGAGATCCTCCTCTCGCATATATCCACCTTTGCAATTCAAATCCCTTGCTCTTGAGCATCCATAGTAGACATACCTTGCAGTCGTTCCGTCCTTGAGTTGCTTGTACTTCTCGTCTGCTGATATACCCGATCCGCAATGTCCGCAGTTAAGTAGTTTAGTAAAGGCAAATTCCTTCATTTCGGATTTCACGATGTGGTCACGCTTCAGTTGAGTCTGCACCGCTTCGAATAATTCCTTCGGTATAAGCGGTTCGTGTTTTCCGGTATACCAATTGCCGCTCTTTTCTGGATACTCAAAGACTCCGTAATAGAAGGGGTTCTGCAATATTAGGTAGATATTCCCGAGAGCCAGATTCTTGTTGCCTTTAGATTTGAAATTTAATTCAAACTTCAGCCATTGATGCACTTTTCTGCCACTCCACTTTTCATTTGCCACCTTATTAAACATCTGCTTGATTATCGGCCCACGCTCTGGGTCGATGATTGCATGGCACCGCTTATCCACGTTCTTGCTATTCAAATATCCTGTTGGCGCTACTCCCGGCCTTAGTCCCATCTCACACCTTGTCCTTAATCCTCGCTTCACGTTGATCGCTCGATTGTCGTTCTCCAATTTGGCTTGCGATCCAAGAATCATCAGCAAGAATTTCTCGTTTGGGTTATTAGTAAATGTCTGGCTGAACGTTCGCACCTCGACCAACAATTTTGCATCTATCAAGTCAACGATTCTACCCAAGTCACCTGCGTTTCTTGAAATACGGTCAGGTGCCCATGTCAAAATGCCATTGAACTTGCCTTGCCGTATTTCGTCCACGATCTCATTGAAGATCGGTCGCTTGCCAGTCTCCTTGGCAGAGTGGCTTTCTCGCTTAATAACCACGATTTCCAACCCCTCCCGATCAGCCAGTTGGAGCATCTCCTTGATCTGGCTGTCTATAGAGAGGACTTGGCGTTCTTCTGATTCCGTCGATTTACGTGCATAAAGGCAGTATTTAACCTTTACAGGGATTGCTACTTTGGCCTCCACCCCATCAGGCCTTTGTGTTTGTATATTTGTCATACAGACACATTGATGACGCAACTCGCCCAAGGAGTCCAGAGCGTCTCATGTCCTATCTGTTGGCAACTCGAAAGGGTCAAAAGTCTGAATTTCCTTCCTCATTTTCTCGAAGTCTCTGAACACTCGGTTGTATATCCTAATCACTTTTCCTTTGCGTTTCTTTGTGTCGCCGCTCTCAAGAAAATCGACGAGGTCATCGTCGATGAAGGAGGCTAGAGAAATGTATGCAGCGAAAAGGAGTCTAACCCTTTCCTTTATTCCCATCTTCAGATTCCTCTTGGATTCGGGCAACTTTGAAATACGGTTAAAGGGCGTAGAGCCTGTCGGCTCATGATATTTGAAATGCTTTGAGGAATCTATGATTGCTTCGATGTCGTCATCTTTCACATCCTAAGGGATGACGCACTACCCCTTTTAAGTCTAGCGAGGCATATAATATAAAATGATTTATATAAAATTGATATTGAGGTACAATTTAGCGCAATGACAACACATGAACAATATACTCCTGAAGAACTCGAATCTCTTGCGAAAGACCGACCAAAAAATGAGACTGAAAAGCGATTTGTGCTATCTCCTGAAGAATTTTCAAGAGAGCGCCTTCAGGCAGTTAAAGATGAGATAGCTGAAATGCAGGCAAAATATCCCGAAGTGCTTTCTCTCTGCATGTTCGGGTCTATGGTTAAAGGAACAGCACATGAAGGTAGTGATATTGACGCTTATCTTTATATAGATTCTGAACTTGCCGCACAGAGAGAAGGAATTCCAGAAGAGGAGATACTGGAACACTATCCAGATGATAACCAAACGTATCTCACAAAAGAGGTGGCTAAAAAATACATCCTTGAATTTAGAGAGGGCCTCAAGGAGAAAGCAGGTCTCGAGGATGAGGCTGTCGAGCATGTTAGAAGCAGACCAATATCAGAAAAAGTTATTTATGATGAAATCGAATCCCTTCTTGATTATTATAAAAGGAAAGAAGAATTCGAGGCTAACACGGAAAAATGGTTTGATAGCGAACCACCAAAGGGAAGCGACATCGAGGCTCTAGTTGCATATCAGAAAGCAAAACCTGAAAGACCAGAACACATGTCACCAAGTCTTGGATCGATGTTCCATCTAGATGCAGGTGGCGGTATCAGGAAATATCGAAAAGTTTTTGTTCAAAAGTTAAGTCAGATGGGGGCCGAGGGGGAAAGAATCTGGACAGATACGATTATGGGTACTGAGATGTTAGAGAATAATTTATCTCTGGATGATACTAAGCGTTACCCTCGTTTGCTTAAGGACGCCATGAAAGCATATGTTGAATAAATCATGCTTGATAGATACTTGCTTCAAAGAAGTGTGAGAAAGTATTGATCCAATAAAAAAATTAGATTAATTTTGTACAAATCGAAATTTAAGTCGATCGGAATTTTCAGCAACTTTTTTCTTAAATAATTCTGGATCAGCATCTCTGATTTTGCCAATCTCGTTTCTGATTTGGTCCATTAGTTTGTTTATTTCTTGTCTTTGCTCTGAATCGTCACAATAGGCTCTGCCTCGGTCAAGAATATCTTCTATCCCTAGCAGGCTTAATAATGCATTACTTTTTGTCCATTCATCACCCGTACTTTTGTAGTACTCTACTAGATCCAAACCAAACTGAGTTGCATTTTTCAAGTTTCCATAGCCGTTTTTCATAGGCTAATAATAGCACAACATATATGCTATTATTTATGGTATTAATACTTAACATTTTATACATATGTTCACCCTCAAACTTAAAGAAATCGAAATATCGCCTCGAATAGAGGATGACAAAAGCTTTTCAAATGAAAATAAATACGAACTTGAAAGCGAGGTCAAGGCATATATACAGGAGAAATATGCAGATACATATAAAAACCCTCTTACGATTAGCAGAAAAGTAAGTGATGCAATCCGCGACGAAAAAGGCGAAACCTTCAACGATCAGATGGAGCGTGAAGGCAAAGAGAGGGAGGTTCGCTTTGAAGCTTCTGAGAAAGTGAGGGCAGGAATCGAAGAAGAAGTAAAAGCGAAATATGCTCCTGAATTCGAGCAGATGGAAGAAGAGAAGGATAAGAAAATTCATGCACTTTACGATGAATACCGACCAAAAATCGATGCGTTAAACGACGAAGGCAAAAAGGATGAGGCAAAAGCTGTAGAGGAAGAAAGAAGCGTAAAAGAGGACGATATACGCTACGAGGATATGCAGAAGCGAAATGCTCTTATGGACAAGCGATTTGCAGAAGTCGAAGAAAAAATAAATGCTGCGTTAAAAAGCTAGTTTCGTCATGAAAATCCTTGCCATTGCAGATCGTCCGCCACGCAAAGGGCTGAAAGAGCTTGTTGACAGAGAAGCAGTTGATCTCATCGTTACCCTCGGTGATCTTGAATATCTGCAACTTATCGAGCTTAACAATATCGATCTTCCGAAAATTGGTGTGTACGGAAACCACTGCTCTGGTAATTATTTCACTGATCTGGGCATCAAGGATATGCACCTCCAGACCTTTAAATTCGGAGGCATGACTTTTGGTGGATTCGAGGGATCGCATAAATACAAAGAAGATGAGTATGCCAAGATGTATACTCAAGATCAGGCTAAAGATCTTTTAAAAGATTTTCCCCATGTCGACGTCTTTCTCTCTCACTCGCCACCGAAGGGTATCAACGACGAAGATGATATCGCCCATGTCGGTTTAGAGGCTCTGCGAACCTATGTCGAAGAAAAGAAGCCGAAGTACTTTTTTCACGGCCATACCTATCCCAAAAAAGGAGAGGAGGTCACTCGGCTCGGTGATACCGAGATCATATATGTTCAAGGAGACAAGATAGTTACCCTTCGATGATTTCTTGCTACACTCTCAAATAACCACCAAGATCTGCTAAGTCCTTAGAACTCAACGTCTTTTTTGCGTTCGGAGCTTTGTTGAAAAGCTCTAGAGCTTTTCCAAAACGCTTATCAGAAATGATCTTATTTTTATATTCTGATGATTGAGGAGAGTTGAATGCAGTATAGGCTTCATAACCGAGGTGTCTATTAATTATTTCTTCTCGCTTTTTTTCTGACAAAAGAGGATTGGCTATCTCGTATTTAGGATCGGCTTCGTCTTGGTGGGTGAAATAATAAAACTGCTTCCCCAAATCCCACATTGCCCAAGAAATACTTTTGCCATAAGGTGATACGGGGATTCCGACTCTTTTAGCTTCAATCAGCATTTTATCTGTAAGTTCTCGTGCCTTTTCTTGTAGGCGGTTTAGACTCTCTTTGTGGGCCATTTGTTCAACTGCCTCGGCATATTTTTTTGCACTTTCTTCTGATTTCGACCATTCAAGCATGCGTCTCTTTGCCTCATCTGGTAACTCAGCGTCCTGGTATGACAAATAATTTTCGACGATATGATCGCGGATGAATTCGTTGCTTTTGAATTTTTCCTGAGCTG
>CAILTI010000051.1 GCA_903837075.1 uncultured bacterium
ACCGTCTAAAACGACTGCCTTGAGATTAAATCCTCTCGACTCTAAATTTGCCTTGAGTGCGGCATAACCTTCTTTGGTTTCCGATTCAATCCATGCCCAACCAAGGTTAGCTTTTAGATTGGGTTCTCGTGCATTCAAGAGGACATCATCCCCGAGATGTGTGGCATCGAAAATACAGACCACACATTGTGGTTGTATCGGAATACTAGGGAGAGTCTCCGCTCGATCAAGAATCGTTCGTATGGTCTTTTCACTTTTACCATAGGTCTTGGTTAGGTCCTTGATGGTCTGTCTTTTCCATACATGATCTTTCCACATCTGCTGATCAGACCTATTTGGTCTTCGGGCATTTTGGAATTGTTTATCACAATTGGTACATCTGTAATGCTGTACTCCTCCTCTCTTTCCATTCTTCTTAACATCGGTTTTACCGCAGTCGGGACACTTTTTTTACGCATGGTATGTAGTTAATTAAGCTTCTATCTATACAGGCTAACACAGAACAGTCAAAACAGACTGCTTAAATTACCATTAACTCATTTTTTCATAAGAACTTTTGAAGAAACGTCGCCGCTGATCATACACAACCTCGCAGTAAAACCACGAGTAACGATTGCCTATGATTCAAATCGGTTCTGTTCTGATAGTACCACAGTATCAAATGCTGGCAAGGGCTCTTTAAAACACCTCAAGAACCTTCCTGTTACCCTGAGCCTCCACCCATAATGTTTGCAACATTTCCCCGAAATTACGACCATCACTCACGCATTTTGCGTATGATTTTACAAAATATTCAGTCATGCCAACATCTCCTATTTTGATAGTTTTGAAGCATTCATAACCCCATCCAGCTGGTTTGATGAGATTTTTTATTATAGGATTGCACTGAAGAATTATCGGATCCATTATTTCACTCAATCTCCATGCCAAATGTGGGCTTTCATACTGATCCACCGAGATCTCGGGAAACACCTCTTTCCATTTCTTGAACCACAATAAATGAAGGATTTCGTGAGCTATGATCTCTCTCGCTTGTGCGGTATTCACCTTATGGCCAACGCAAAAGGAATATTTATCTAAAAAGCGCGGGAAGATGGGCACGATCGAAACGTATCCTGTTATCGAGATGCGATCTGTAGGCCATTCGGTTTCGAAATGTGTAGACAGTGCTCGGAGAAATTCGTTACCGATCATATTCCAATCATCCAGAATCGTATTCTTCGCCGTTAAAATAATAGCCCTATTTTTCTCCATGACCTGTTCTGCAAACTCCTGACATATCAGCATATCCTCATCCTTGCTATGTGATTTGCTGAGCGCATCTCCCAGTTCTGGGTAGACTCTGTGCATTATCGCGTCAAATCTACGTTCCGTCCGAGAGAAAAAGTATAGCCACTCAGCCTCCATCTCTACTGGAGCTAGTTCAAACTTTACTTTTGGAATATATGCCGTACTTTTCATATGTGATTATTTTATATGGTTAGTATTATAGCACTAAGTCTAATATCTGGAATACGCAACATTATATGAATCCAGCGTTGTGTGTAGTTTTATGAATTTTCGGACGAATCGAGTAGGTATGATCCATAAGTATAAAAAAACAGAGACTTTGAAGGTCTCTGTTCGTGATGGGTGAAGTGGTGCATGGAGATGTTGGGACTAGATTTTGTCTCTAGAGGCCAACAGATCAGTGGTTGGGGATGGTCGACCGTCCGGAGACCGTGTCTGGCACCGAAACGGTGTCATGACCGGTAGGCCGATCTGCGCACCGGTCCACACGTAATTATCCCATCTGAGGTCGATCGATGACCTGCGCCGCACACTCTCCATTGAAACTCTGCTACCGTCCGCTAATATATGTCTGTTTCTCATATGGTTTTACTTTTTGATTTTCTATCGTTTTTTACCTGCCAATACTATACATCATTACAGGATTTTATGCAAGGGTAGCTGATTGACAGTGCATAGTGGTTGTTGTAGATTGGATATATCATGACAACGACCAAATACATACTATTTTCATCGATTCTATTACCAGTAGTACTCGTGGCAGTATTCATCTTTGTACCGAGCGTTGTAAATGCGCAGTATTATGATGGCTACGTCTATAGTTACGATTTCAATTACAATTACAGTTACGGCAATAACTACAGTTATGCCGTGGGTTATACGAATTATGGAAACGGGAATAACAACTATAACAACAGTTATAACAATAATTACAATGGGGGATATAATTGCTGCAACAATTACAGACCATTCGAATATCAGATAGCGTACAACCATGTGGAGCCAACAATCTACTATTCACATGCAAATAATAACTATCCGACGTACGATCATCAAACCTACAATTATCCAACGAACAATTACCAGAATTATGAATCCAGTGGTCATCAAGGCAGACCTGGTAGGGGTGGCACATACAGATAGTATTTGGTGCTATACTATTACATATGAATGATCTAGGCATAAATAGTCCAATTACCTGGGGAATAATACTCGTACTATTCATCATCAGTTTGGTGATCAAGTATGTTTATACGAGGCGTATGTGGAGAGAGGTGCGTGATGATGAGTTACTACCACGAGTGAGAGATATGTTGGCAGGCGATATGTCCCGTCGGAATGTAAATGATATTAGGAACAAACTTGTCGCCGAGGGTATCGATGCAAAGAGAGTGAAAAAGTTGATCTCGGCATCAGTATTCAGTATGCGTAGGTTTCTGATATGGCTCGTTATCATGATCCTACTCATCGTTATTCTAAATACATTTTGAGGATATAGGGTCGTGTCACTAGAATAAATAGTCTTTTTTTGCTAGTATTTGACCCATGGAAGACAAATTCAAAAAGGGTGAAGCACAGATACCGGACAAATTTCTGAAGCCCTATGATGCGCAGACGACAGAAGATCGTATATACGCTCTATGGGAGGAGAGTGGTTTTTTCAATCCTGACCGATGTGTGAAGGAGGGCGTGATCGCGAAAGATGCTGAGTCGTTCACCATCATCATGCCTCCGACCAACGCCAACGGTTCATTGCATGCTGGACATGGACTAGTGATGACTGTCGAGGATATCATGACACGTTACAAGAGGATGCGAGGGTACAAAACTCTCTGGTTACCTGGACTAGATCACGCCGGATTTGAAACACAGGTAGTTTATGAAAAGAAGTTGGAGAAAGAGGGGAGAACGCGCTTCGAGATAGAGCCGAAACAGTTGTATCAGGAGATCATGGACTTTACCAAGGCCAATTCTACTAACATCAAGACGCAGGTGAGGAAGATGGGAGCTTCATGTGATTGGTCACGTGAGAAGTTCACGTTGGACGACGATATCGTGAAGATAGTGTATGCAACATTCCAGAAACTTTCCGAAGATGATCTGCTCTATCGTGGCAAACGTATAGTTAGCTGGTGTCCGAAACATCAGACATCATTCTCAGATCTAGAAATCAAGGATGAGGATCGTGTCGAGGAATTCTACTATCTGAAATATGGGCCATTTACCATCAGTACATCTCGACCGGAGACCAAGTTCGGTGACAAGTACGTGGTGATGCATCCAGATGACGAGCGATATGCCAAATACAAAGATGGCGAGAAGTTCGACCTAGAATGGATCAATGGACCGATCACGGCTACGATCGTGAAGGATACAGCTATCGATATGGCATTCGGTACAGGTGTAATGACGATCACACCATGGCATGATCCAGTGGACTTTGGTATCGCAGAACGACACCATCTCGACAAGGAACAGATCATCGACGAACGTGGAAAACTATTACCGATAGCGGGTGAGTTCGCTGGTCTGCATATAAAGAAGGCACGTCCGCTCATCATAGAGAAACTCCAGTCCAAGGGTTTGGTGGAAAAGATCGATGCGAATTACAAGCACGTTGTGAGGACCTGCTACAAGTGTGGGACGATCATCGAACCTCAGATATTGAACCAATGGTTCGTGCGCATGAAGCCACTGGCCGAAAAAGCTCTAGCTATCATAAAGTCCCAGGAGATCGTATATATACCAGAGCATTATGAAAAGATCACGCTGCATTGGTTGGAAAATATCATCGACTGGAATATTTCTAGGCAGATCGTCTGGGGTATACCGATACCGGCAAAGATCTGTCATGAGTGTGAAGCGGGTTATGTAGATCTCGAAGATAAGATAACAAAATGTAAGAAATGTGGTGGTGTTGTGGAGAAGGATAAGGACACGTTCGATACGTGGTTCTCATCTAGTCAATGGCCTTATGCGGTACTCGGTTTTCCTGATGGTGATGACTTTAAAACTTTCTATCCAACTGACATCATGGAAACTGGCGGAGATCTGGTTTTCTTCTGGGTGGCACGCATGATCATGCTCGGACTCTACCGCACTGGTAAGGTGCCGTTCAAAACTGTTTACATGCACGGCCTCGTGCAGGATGCCAAGGGTCAGAAGATGAGTAAGAGTAAGGGTAATGTGATAAATCCCCTCGACCTAACGTCACAGTTCGGTACCGACGCGTTCAGGATGGCAGTTGTCGTGGGAAATACGCCGGGAACGTCGTTGCCATTGTCTAGTAATAAAGTCACGGCCTACAAGAAGTTTGTGAACAAATTGTGGAATATCACGAGATTCGTATTGTCTTCTATAGATGCGAAGGATTTTACTACCCGCTCGGGGGATGCATCTTCCACCCTTTTGGGGGTAGATGAGAAACTTCTCGCAGAGCAGAAGGCATTGATCGCGGACGTTACGAAAGATATGGATAATTACAGATTCTATATGGCTGCGGAAAAACTTTACCATTATGTCTGGCATGAATTTGCCGACAAAATACTAGAAGATAGCAAGGCGATCTTGAATGGTAGTTCAGAAACAGATCGTCGATCGAGACAGAGATTCCTGCTGGATTCATTGAGTGTGATCTTGCGAGCATTGCATCCATTCATGCCGTTCGTGACAGAAGAGATATGGAGTGATATGCCGATAGCGGGGAAGAAGTTACTCATCGTTGAAAAGTGGCCGGAGTAGCAGTAAAGGGCGTCCGTATGAATAGGACGCCCGATAACGCGGCCGCTAGGCCAGGTTACATGATATTTTACCAGCCACGTCGTCCCCATCGTCGACGCTCGTCTTCGATGCTTTCTTCGTAGCCTCTGCATTGCTCCTCTAGAAAAACCTCTGGCTTCATGCCGACAGGTTTTATTGTTGGTGCTGACTCTATGACTGCCAGAGTTTCCGTCACCCATCTAGCCCAGTCACCGATCGTATCCCGTTTTTCACAATTGATCAAATGATTGACATGAAACAAAGGTAAGGGTAATTGTGTTGTCATAACAAACTCCTATGAATCGCTCTTTTGTACTACTTGCCGACTACAATACATCAGATTTGGAAATCTGCCAACTGTGGATAACTATGAAATATCAGACTGCGGCGGACGACAGTGTTACCAAATATGGTGAATATTATACGGTTGCGAGAATTTCATCGACTACAGCCTTTACGTCAGTACCATCGGCTCTACCAGCGAGTTCCTTCATGATCATACCAGTGATCTTGCCACCAGCCTTCGGGTCGAAATTACCAGTGGACTTCATGGTGTCGATACGTTGACGAGCTATGAACTTTATCTCTTCACGACTCATCATCGCTGGCATGAATGAGTCTAGTATGGCTAATTCTGCTTTCTCTTTTGATACTAGGTCATTCCGGCCGCCTTTACTGAACTGGTCGATAGAATCTTTCCTCTGCTTCACACTACGCTTCACGATGGCGAGCATTTTGTCATCTGGTAAATAGTCTCCAGCAGATTTGTCGATCTTTCCACTGAGTATCTCGTTCAATGCCAGAGCATTCAGGCCGCGCAATGTATCTAGACGGATAGTGTCCTTGGCTCGGAGGGCTTCTTTTATTTGGTTTTTTATTGTTTCGTGTATTGTCATGATGTAATAAGTCTACAGTTAATGGTCTGCAATGTCTATGTAGTAGGGTAGACCTCCTACATCCGCTTTCTACTTTGCAGTCTATGCTGTAAACTATGTGCATGGAAATTACCCTCATAATACTCGTCGTCATCGCAGTAGTCGTTATAATAGTCATGGGAATAATGCTCGCGCGAAATAAGGGAGCTCAGGAAGTGAAAGGTGACGACACAGGTCTCAAACTCATACTCGAACAAGTGAATGAACTATCACGCACAGTAGATCGTAAAGTTGGAGATCTGACGAAAACCGTAGACAACAAGATCGATCAGTCATCGAGAAATATGCAGGAGTCGATGCGGTCGCAACTCTCCGAATCGTCGAAGTTGATCCGCGAAGTGACGCAGGGGTTGACGAAGCTCGATGAGACCAACAAGCAGGTCGTATCCTTCGCTGATCAGTTGCAGAATCTGCAGGATATATTGAAGAATCCGAAGCATAGAGGCATCCTCGGAGAATATTACTTGGAGACATTACTCAAGAATGTCCTGGCACCTGGGCAATACGAGATGCAGTATGCATTCAAGAACGGCGAGATCGTCGACGCGGCCGTGTTCGTGAAGGACAAGATCATACCTATCGATTCCAAGTTTTCGTTGGAGAATTACAACAAACTAGTCGAGGAGAAGAATCCCATAGAGAAGGACAAGTTAGAAAAAGCCTTTGTGAATGACCTCAAACAACGTATTCTGGAGACTTCCAAATACATCCGACCAGCAGAGAAGACTATGGATTTTGCCTTTATGTTCATCCCGCATGAGGCTATTTATTATGATTTGCTGGTAAATAAGATTGGCGCAGTCACAGAGGAGACTGACAATCTCATCCAGAGGGCGGCTAGCAAGTACAAGGTCATCATCGTCTCACCGACATCCTTCCTGGCATATCTCCAGACAGTATTGCAAGGACTGAAGGCGATGCAGATCGAGGAGACAGCCAAGGATATCGTGAAGCACGTAGGTCAGCTCGGAGTGCATATAAAAAAATACGAGGAATACCACAAGAGATTGGGGTCTGCACTCGGTACGGTCGTGAATCATTACAATTATTCCAATAAAGAATTCCTGAAAATAGATAAGGACGTCTTACGTATCACCGGCGATGCTCCAGGTCTCAAGGTCAAGGAGCTGGATAAGCCAGATGAGGAGATGGAGGTTGCGGGCTAAGGCGGATTTGCCTTTTATGACGCTTTCGTATATACTGTTTCCCACATGGAATTCGCCATCATACAGACAGGAGGCAAGCAATATACGGTAGCAAAGGGCGATGTGATCGCCATTGAGAAGTTTCCGCATGAGAGCAAAGAAGGCGATATAGTCATATTTGACAAGGTTTTACTCGTAGACAACGGCAAGGACACCACTATCGGTACACCATTCATCAAGAATGCTGCAGTCAAGGGTAAGGTTACTGAGGTAGGACGTGCCGCCAAGATCATCGTTGTTCACTACAAACAAAAGTCCCGATATTTCAAGAAAAATGGCCATCGCCAGCCTTTCGTAAAGGTAAAGATAGAGTCACTCGGCTAGATCTCCGGATGAGGAATTGAGATTTTAGAAAGACCGCATCTGTGCGGTTTTTCTGTTAGATCATGTCCCACCTATCGTCACTCTGCCTCGCATCAATGTCTATTCTGTAGTGCCCCTCTGATCGTCTCACTATCGACGTACTCTAGTTCCGCTCCGGTCGAGAGGCCGCGGCCGAGAATGGTGATCTTCACTGTGGAAAGTTTCTGATCGTTCGCCCCTCCTTTCAGCAACCTATTGATCGCCTCATGGACTATCTCCTCCGTATGTTCGCCGTCCGGGGTAGTATTCAGTGAGAGGATGACTTCATGTAGGGTCTGACTGGTACGGGATACTCGTTCTAGTAATGTTCTGAGTCGGATCCTTTTCTCGGGTTCCTTGTCTAGGATCGGTACAGTGCCACCCAGGATAAAATAGAGGCCTTTGTATGCGCCTGACTTCTCTATTGATTCAAAATCAGAATCTCTAGCAACGATCATGAGCGAGGTCGCATCGCGAGATGTATCCGAACAGATATGGCAGACAAGGGTCGCCCTCGGCGCACTAGTACCACCGATAAATAGACGCTGACATTGACTGCATTGTGAAGCCGAGTTTTTTACATCGAGAACCAGGGAAGAGAATTCTCTGATGAACGACTGAGGTTTGCCTAGTAGGTAGTATGCAAATCTCTTGGCCTGGCGCGGACCGATACCTGGAAAGTGGGCAAATATTTCGATCAGTTTGTCTAGGTTATCCATGAGGATAAGTATAGGGTATAAGGTGCAAAGTATAAAGTGCATGTACGTTACCGCTTCTGATGTTCAAGCTAGGGAACATAATTGACAGTGAGCGTGGATGTTGTAGTATAGCAACAGAAAATTTGAAATAGATAGATATTATGAGAAGAGAAATTGTCCATGAAACAGTCCCAGTGTTAGTAGTCGACGATGTTTACCGCGGAGGCCCAGCAATCTTTGCGAACACGCTCATCATGCTCGGATATCAGACTAAGACCAAGGTGTTGAGACTCCTCCTGCCAGGTGATCTGGGGAACGGCATCGTTGTACATATTCCTCCGAGAGGAGATTATTGGAGGACGTTGATCGGTTATGAGACTGACTACTATCGAGAAATAGTTTTCATATTCAAGGAGATGGGTGGTTTGTTACAAGAAAACCGCGCCCACAATCAGGATGGATATCATAGAGAATTTAACATAATGCCAGACATGGCTGTGCCGTGTCGAATACAGACAGTTGTAGATAGGCTCGGAAAGGAGCTCGTTCAGATTCGGTACGGCTCATGGTAAATGAATGCCACCAGGATATAGATCTTGGTGGCATTTTTTCATGCAGTTTTTCAATAGATGGAAGGCTAGAGACTCTATGCTCCAGATTTGTCGAACTCACCAAAATCCGCTTTGTCGACAGATAGGAAGGTGGTTTTCTTGCTATCAAAGTAAAGTTTGACAGTACCAGTCGGACCATTGCGATGCTTCTCGATCATGATCTCTGCTTCTTCTTTGCGGCCACCAGCGTCCTGATCAGCCTCGCGGTGTATGAACATGACGACGTCTGCATCCTGCTCGATGGAACCGGAGTCGCGGAGGTCAGAAAGTCTCGGCTTGCCACCTCTCTGTTCGACAGCACGGGAGAGCTGGGAGAGTGCGAGGACGGGAACTTCGAGTTCGCGCGCCAGGTTCTTTAGGGATCTGGAGATCTCGGTTACTTGCTGTACTAGGTTGTCATTGTTCTTGTTGGCGTTGGTTGGAAGCATGAGCTGGAGGTAGTCGACGACGATGAGCCCGAGGCCTTTTTCGTTCTTCAGTCGGCGGGCGACGGCGCGCATCTTCAGAATATTGTTGCCAGGTTGATCGTCGATGAATATCGGCGCGTCAGATAGGCGAGAGATGGCATCACCGATCGCCTTGAAGTCTTCAGCCACAGAGAGATTGTGACCGGTACGTATCTTCCATGAGTCGACTTGGGATTCGGCCGCGAGCATCCTATCTACTAGTTGCTGGGAGCTCATTTCCAGTGAGAATATGGCCACGGGAACCTTGTGAATGACCGCAGCTTTTCGGGCGATGTCTAGTGCCAGGGAAGTCTTTCCCATGGATGGTCTGGCTGCTAGGATGATGAGGTCAGATTTCTGTAGACCAGAAAGTTTGCTATCGAGATCAGCAAATCCAGTATGAACACCACGTAGCTGATCCTTTGTATTATGTAAATGCTCCAAACGTTCCCATGCCTCGTGCAAGGTATCCTTCAGGGCTACGAATTTGTGTGAACCAGTTTTGTTGGTGACTGCATACAGTGCCTTGTCAGCTTTGTCTAGAAGATCGTGCAGGTCAGCTTCTTCCTCGTATCCTAGGTTGCTGATATTTTCCGCGGCACGGAGTAGTTCTCGCATCACGTGCTTCTTTTCCACCATCTCTGCATAATGGTTGACGTTGGTCGATGTTGGTACACAGTTGATGAGTTCCGTTAGGAATGTCATTCCGCCGATCTGCTCCAACTGTTCCTTTTCCTTGAGACGCGATGATATGGAGAGTACGTCGATCGGGCTTCCTTTGGTATGTAGTTCAAAGAGGGCCTGCCAGACCATTCTGTGAATATTGGAATAGAATGATGCTTCGCCGACTATGTCTATGACATCATGCATCGCTTCTCCGCGGATCATCACTGATCCGAGCAGCGCCTTTTCTGCCTCCAGACTGTGCGGCGGCACCTTCAGATCTTTGGTTTTGAAGTATGGTGAGGCGGTATTCATCACTAGTAAATGTATTATTGTGTCACCATTGTATCATTTCTATTTGAAATGCAAATAATTATATGAAGTGAAATCAGGGGAAAAGCTGTGTATAAGATTTGAAATAATCTTCATCTGATCTTCATCGGGAATTTATCGGATCTTTATCAGGATTTGATCTTTTCTTTATCGTTTCTTCATCAAATCTTCATCAGATCTTTATCTGTCATCTGGTACGCTCAGTATTATTAGCAATTAACATCACACATAATATGCAACTAGAAAATTCAGACATAGAACTCATCGAAAAGATCATTTACAAGAGTGCAGATGATATCGCCATCTCTATCGCGAGGAGTTTCGAGAGACTAGAGGAAAGAATAGATGCCTCCGAGTCGCGAATATATTCGCGGTTAGCGGAAGTGGAGGATCTCATAAGTGAAGTGAGAGAGATGGTGAGAGGTGAGGAGAGGGAACTTGATTGAAAATTGAATGATTGAATGATTGCGTCATTGAGTCATTGAGTCATTGGTCATTGAATATTGAGCCATTGTGTCATTCTTTCGTAACCCTAACTCCCTTGTCTGTATCTTTGATCGCATATCCTCGCGTTTCTATCTCCGCTCTCAGTGCGTCTGATTTCGTCCAGTCCTTTTCCTTGCGTGCCTGCTCGCGGGCGTCGACGAGGGCAGATATTTCTTCTGGAATGTCTTCGTTCGCTACCGCTCCAGGGACATTGACCAAACCTAGTCCGAGCACCCGATCAAACTCTAGGAGGGTACTGAGTTTGTCAGCATCTAGAACGTCGGTATCCTTGATAAGCTCCCAAGTTAGAGCCACCGCCTGTGGCGTGTCCAGATCATCATTGATATAGGTCATAAAACGCTCAATATATGCCATTGACGGCGTTCCGACATCTGTCTGACCTCGTAGATCGCTCACTGTGGCCATGAGGCGTATAAGGGCATTCTGGGCACCACGGACAGCCTCGAAACTAAAGTTTATAGGAGTCCTATAATGCGCCGTTAGCAGCCAATATCGGTAGGCGATGGGGGAGATGGACTCGTCCTGCAATGTCTGCAGAGTGATCACATTTCCGACAGATTTGGACATCTTGCTATTACCTATTATGAGAAATTCGTTGTGCATCCAGTAATTTGCCAGGGGCTTATCATATGCAGCTTCTGACTGTGCTATCTCGTTATTGTGATGCACGGGTATGAGGTCGATCGCACCCGCATGTATATCAAACGGCTGACCCAAATATTTCGTAGACATAGCAGAACACTCTATGTGCCAACCAGGGAATCCTTTGCCCCATGGACTTTCCCAGCCAACCTTGCCATCCTTTTTCCAGAGCGCGAAATCAGTAGGATTATGCTTTTCAGGATTGATCACGATACGAGATTGGTTTGAGGTAGGATATAGGCTATAGGGTATAGGGTTTAGGGGAGCGCTATTGAAATTTTCCAATTTACTTCCCTCAGATCTGCCAAGTTTACCGTAATCAGAAAACTTCGACGTGTCGAAATATATACCGTCACTAGTTTCATAGGTGTAGCCTTTGGTCTCGAGGATCTTGATCAGGTCGATGTTTTCCTGAATATGATCACTGGCACGCGGAAACTTCTCTGGTAATTCTACATTCAATGATCGGAGATCATCTACATATTCATCAAAATATATAGTCGCAACTTCACGCATCGCCTCCAACGTTAGTGGTTTGTTGGCACGTTTCAGTGCCTTGGTCATCTTGTCATCACCGTCATCACCGTCGCCTACCAAATGCCCGACATCAGTGATATTGGTTATCTGTCTGACGGTCATACCGTTGAATTCGAACATTCTTCTCAGTGTATCTGCAAAGAGGGAAGCACGAAAATTTCCTATGTGCAGGCGATCATATACCGTCGGCCCGCAGTTGTACATGGAAACTTCACCACTCTTCAGTGGCATGAATGGCTCTTTGGATTTCGATAGGGTGTTGTAGAGTTGTATGGTCATTTTTGTAAATTTAAAATGGAAAATGGAAAATGTAAAATTGAGGCGCAGTATTATGAAAGATTTTACACCTTATTGAGTAATTTTCCATCCCCGCATTCGCGAGGACAAGTTTTGACTTTTGCATTTTACATATTCTTACACCCACTTCTGCCTCTTGAAATACCACCAGAATCCGCCCGTGATCACGATCGTGATCGCTACTAGGATGAACCACCCGTACGGACTGCCGACGATGGGTACATTGTTAGCGGGTATGGTGAAGACGGCAGCGATGATCGTGGCTGGATAGCAGAAGAAGGTGATGATGGTCAGCAGTTTGATAATGTCATTTTGTTTCGTGTTCAGCAATGAATCATTGGTTTCGCGTAGATCTGCGAGCAATTCGCGCGCATTGCCGATGAATTCGTGGATGACATTGAATTGGTCCCGGATATCTCGTACATATGTAGGAAATCCGCTGCCGAAAATACTCTTGTCAGAATACTCGACCATGTCTTCCCAGATGTCGCGGTGCATCCTGGCTGTCTGCTTGAAATCGATCAGTTCGCGGCTCAGGCTGGATAGCACTTCGACCATATCTCTCTCATCACCTTTGAATATACGTTTCTCTGCATTGGTTATAGAGTCCTTGATATTTTCTAGATCCTCGATCATACCAGCATAGATCTTCTTCACCATATAATAGAATAGATAGCCGGCATGCTCGATCTTGTCCTCTTTATTCAATATACTATTGGCTTCAAATATCTTGCCGAAATACTCCAGCTGTTCGATCGTCTCTGTACGCGCGGTGATGAGAAAGTTCTTGCCGACCACAAAGTCGACTTCTCTCTCGACGATCTCACTCTTGTCGCCCTTATGTTCACGGATAGGTAGGGTGAGTACTGCTAGGAAATAATCATCATAAAACTCTACTTTGGCTAGACTAGAGGACATCTTCAGTTCCTCACCGACTAATGGGTGCAGACCGTATCTCTTTACTAATGAAGAAACTTCTTCGTCTGTCGGTCGTTCTAGATCGATCCAGACTACGCCGCGATAAGTATGTGTATATGTCATAGGCATATTGTAGCGCCAAGTTGGGAATTAGGAAAGTGATTGTAATAGATTGTAAGAGATGTGTGCCAAATCCTCCCTCATTGCCCCGAGG
>CAILTI010000052.1 GCA_903837075.1 uncultured bacterium
AAAGGCCGGGGAGCGAGCGTTATGCCGCGAGCCGGCTTTTCTCCTTCATGGGATACAAAGAAACGGCTCAACAAGCTTATACAGCTTCTTTCTATCCCTTGTCGGATTCTCGGGGACAAAGAACAGCTTGCTATTCAAAAGAGAAAGTATCATATTTTCAAAATCTCCTAATTTACCACCTTTAATACCACCCTGGTATCTGATTTTTGCAGCATGTGCAAACATGTCAGCTATTTGTTCCTCAATATCATGATTTTTCTTTGTCACAAATGACATTGCAGTGAACATTCTCTGTGCTGTTGAAATATCAATTCCAGCTTCAGGTATTCCTGCACCGACAAAATAACTGAAGGCCTTAATAAAAGTAATGTCTTTTTGTGCAGATCCCAACTCAATAACAATCTCGCCACGCAAATCGTTAATAAATAATACCAATAGAAAGTTCCTAATAAGAAATGCTGTGGTATCTTTATAAATCTTCATTACTTCCCAACCAGCTTTTCGAGCTTTATCTTTATCGACGATGACAAAGAATAGCTTAAAATTAGAAGTCAATAGAAAGTTCTTCAAATCGTTTATAAATTCAGTAAATTTTTCTGGTTTATCTTTAAATATAGCAAAATCATTCTCTTTTTTTCCGATTTCTCTTGAGTGGAATACAATATCAGTTCGGCCCCAGTATTTAAACTTTATTTGGTCAGCAAGAATCTTCATGTCGTGACTTTCACCCTTCTTCACAGAACAACCAGATAAAATATATACATCAGAAAATACATCTTTAGGACTCGGCGTTCCAAGTTCATCAATGAATAATCGATATTTATCTTTTGAAAAATTATTCTGCATATACTTATAATTTCTTAAGCAAACCCAGCAACTCATTCTCAACCTTTTCTATATCAGCCTCTATCGCTTCAAGACTCCGTGGCGCTTCGTACCTGTAGAAGTGTCGTGTGAATGGAATTTCATATCCAACTACACCAACTTTGTTGTCTTTATGATCTCGGACCGATTCATTTATCCAAGCATCTGAAACATATGGTTTTACCTCTTTATCAAAATATTTATATATATCCATTTCATAGGGTACATTTTCGTAATCACGAAGTGATTTGTCGATTTCTACTTCCCCATTCTTATTCTTCACGATTTTACCATCAACAACAAGTGGTCGCTCGATAGTGATTTGTCTGTATGCAAAATCTGTAGTCTTGAAAATCTTTGAAAATTCATTTTCTTCAAACTTGTCATATAGCTCTACTATTTTCTTCTTTGATTCAGCATCTATCTCATGGCGCTTGCTTCCAAGGCTCTTGCGAGTCTTTTTGAAGAACATACGAGCATCAATAAGCTGAACTTTTCCTTTTCTTTCTTTTGGCTTTCGATTTGTAACAAACCAAAGATAGGTATTAATACCTGTGTTGTAGAACAACTGGTCCGGTAATGCCACAATAGTTTCGAGCAGATCCTTTTCTAAAATCCATCGGCGTATTTCGCTTTCTCCACTTCCTGCATCTCCAGTAAATAGTGGGGACCCATTATGAACGATAGAGATTCGAGACCCGCCATCCTTTTCAGGCTTCATCTTTGAAATCAGGTGTTGTAAGAACAAAAGCTGACCATCTGATATTCGAGGAGTTCCTGCACCAAATCTACCAGCGTATCCACGAGAAGCTTCACGTTCTACTGCATCCTTATCTTTTTTCCAATCAACTCCGTAGGGTGGGTTACTTAGCCCGTAATCGAATACTTCACCAAAGAATTGATCGTTGGCGAGTGTACTTGCTTTTGAATGGTCCTTTTCTCCACCTCGAATAAGATCTGGGTCATCTCCTTTGATCAACATGTCGGATTTCGCCATAGCGTATGTGATTGAGTTGAGTTCCTGTCCGTATAGAAAGATGTCAGCTTCTTTATTTATATTTTCAAGAATATAATCCTTCGCAACAGAAAGCATACCACCGGTACCGCAGGCAGGGTCATATATTTTCTTGATCACGTGAGGCTTTTTCAAATCCCTTTCATCAGGAGAAAATAGCATCTCAGTCATAAGCCCAATCACATCACGTGGGGTGTAGTGCTCTCCAGCTGTCTCATTAGACATTTCAGAAAACTTACGGAGAAGTTCTTCGAATACATGTCCCATCTGATAGTTGTCTACCTGTGATGGATGTAGGTCAACTTTATTTAATTCTTGTATAACAAAGAATAATAAATCGCCGCCCTCGAGACGTTCTAGTTGTTTACTGAAATCGAACTTTTCAAAAATGTCCTGAATGTTTTTACTGTATCCATTGATGTATTGTTTGAAGTTCTTTGCGAGCTGCTTTGGCTCTCCAAGAATAGTTTTGAAATCATAATCAGAAATATTGTAAAAGGCTGTACCTGATGTTCTCTTTAGAATTGGGTCGAGGTCATTTACTTTGCCTTTATATTCATTGTACTTTTCAAGTACCTTTGATTTTGTATCAGCAAGTATGGAATCGAGACGCTTCAACACAACCAATGGCAATATCACATCCTGGTATTCGTGTTGTTTCCAGCCACCGCGTAATATGTCGGCGATGTTCCAGATCATTGATGTTTTTTGGTTGAAGTTTTCCATTGTAATTAATTATTTAGTGAATAAATCTAGATACTCCTTCAAGTAAAAAATCCTGTCCTTTCTGCGGCCAGTCTTTTCTGTGAACAAACCCAACTTCTCAAAATTCTCGGCTATAGCAGAAGCAGTTGGAAATGTAACTGACAACATAGCTTCAATATCTCTGATAGTTACAACTGGCTGTGAGAACAGATGTTTAAGGAGTTCCTTGCCAAGCTTTTGGCGTTTGATACCCATACCCTTTTCGATAGAAGTCTCGTACTTCCTTCTTAAATCAATTATTTTTTCAAGAGTCTCCCGTGCATTTTTTGCAGTCTCCAATACTCCTGTAATAAAGAATCGAAGCCAATGTTCAATATCATTTGTTTCTCGAACACGTGAAAGTGCATCGTAATATTGTGTACGATGTTTTTCAAAGAAATCTGAAATATAAAGAGTCGGTCTTTGAAGAATACCCAAGCTAACGAGATGGAGCACGATGAGCAATCGCCCAATACGACCATTACCGTCTAAGAATGGGTGGATTGTTTCGAATTGATAATGTGAAATACCAATCCTAATAAGATCAGGAACATTCACATCTTTGTTATGCCAAAATCTTTCAAGATCAGAGAGCATGTCTGTGACATCTTTGTGATACGGAGGAATAAATACGGCATCTTTGAGATTTGCACCACCAATCCAGTTTTGACTTCGACGAACTTCCCCGGGTAGTTTTGTATAGCCACGAACACTCGAAAGCAGAACTTTATGAGTATCTCGTACAAGTCGCATTGAGAGTGGTAATTTTTCTAATTCTGAAATTGAATAATTTATTGCCTTCACATAATTCTGGACATCTTCCCAGTCATTTCTTTTTTCTGGATCAATTTCAAGTACTGGAAGAAGCGCTTCATCAAGTCTGGTTTTAGTACCTTCGATTTTACTTGAGACAGTAGCTTCTTTTGCGATATGCATTTTTATGAAAAAATCCACATCAGGAACTAATTTGGAAAACGCATTAAGCTCGCCAATATATCTCATGGCATCAGCAAGAAGCAGATTGATTCTTTTATCTACCCAATCAAATGTTATATTTACAGAAGAAGGCTGAAAACTTTTATAGCCATCATTTTGTTTGTGTGTACCTGCTTTATATTTATCTGCCATGCACCGAGTATAGCATATAATACAAACAACGCAAATTAAAAGTTAAAGGTTTAATCTTTAATTTGCTCAAATCATATTAAACTCTAATTCTGTGAGAATCCGCAGAAAATTGGCTGACGCGTGAGATTCATTACACCATGGCCGGATTGCTCCTTAGCCCCTCCTGTCAGCCCCCCCGCCAAACCTCCTCCCCCATTACAACCTACGATAGAACCCCCATTCCAATTTGAAACTTGCGAACTTTCA
Organism: uncultured bacterium; assembly: GCA_903837075.1. Taxonomy (GTDB): domain Bacteria; phylum Patescibacteriota; class Minisyncoccia; order Phycocordibacterales; family PALSA-1337; genus C7867-002. The sequence goes on from CAILTI010000052.1 coordinate 3,998, forward strand.
ATGTAAACTGTACCCATGGAAACAAAACAAACCAGTCCGTTATCATTATCAGCCGCTATCGTGATCGCTGGAGCTATCATCGCTGTCGCTATTATTTGGAACAAATCACCAGCACCTACTACCGCTGCTGCACCGACGAATACTCAGACCATAAAGATCAATCTCTCACCTATCACAGCCGCAGACCACATCCTGGGCAATCCGAATGCACAGATACGAGTCGTGGAATATTCAGACTCCTCATGCCCATACTGCAAGACCTTCAATCCGACGATGGAAGAGATCATGAGCCAGTATGGTGCGAGTGGTGATGTGGCGTGGATATATAGACATTACCCATTGGACAAACCAGATCAGAACGGCAATATTCTGCACAAAAATGCGAACAATGAAGCACAATCTCTCGAATGTGCCGCGGACGTTGGTGGCAATGACAAATTCTGGGCATTCGAAAAGATGCTCTACGAGAAAACCCCATCAGTCACAGGCGCGACTCCGGAGGGTCTAGACCAGAAGCAGCTCCCTGTGATAGCCAAGGCTGTCGGCATTGACACAACGAAATTCAACGCATGCCTATCCAGCGGCAAATTCAAAGATACCGTAGAAAAAGAGTTTCTAAGCGGTGTAAATGCAGGAGTTTCTGGAACACCGAGCAGTTTCTTTGTCCTGAGCAAGCCGGCCAGCAAGAGCGTTACTGATTTCATCACGAATGCGTACGTCACATACAGGATATCTCAGGATCTATTATATATAGCTGACGACAAGAAAATCATATCCATGAGCGGAGCGATGCCCAAGGAATTGATCACCGGTCTCATCACCACTATTCAGGGTGGGAAATGATCGCACGAGATGCACGAGGTTTACCCTCCTACACTACACTCTCCTCATCCCACACCACTCGCAGGTCACATCATCACAATGTGACTGGATGATCCTGCCGCTCCAGACTGATGCGACTAACGACTGTATGTGATCCATGACTACTTTCTCATCTGCATCACTTATAGGTAATGATATGATCGGACAGCGACCCTTCGCATCTGGTGACACGAACACTAGTGCAGGACTGACTCGCCTATTCCTCCAGCGTGGATCACTGTGAACGAGAATCTTGTAAAAAACCAATTGCCGGAAGTAGTTACCGTCAGAACTTTTCGTTTCACCTCGTATAGCATTCTCCGACATAGCTTGTTTGGCTTTATAATCGAAAACTGACACCTCCTGCCCATCGTCTATGATGGCATCCAGCTTCCCGTGGATAGGTATGCGGATCTCTGCATCGCTTCCGGCCGCATGCTGTGGCAGGTCATCAGATATCGAAAATTGGCCATCGAAATATTTCTCCGTCTCCACCCAAACCTCGGTAAACACTTTGCTCTTCGTGTTTTTCATGGCGAACATCGGCACCAGAGCCTTGGCGATGAGCGGAATATCGGGCAGGAGTTCCTTCATGACAGACTCTTTCTCTTTCACAGATAACATTGACTTGCGGAAATATTCTGTCGTGGTCGCAGTGATGATCCTATCCATCTCCTTACTATCATGTGTATCTGACGCCCAGACATTCGCCAACGCTTCATGCAGTGCCGTTCCCTTCTCCGCAGCCACTGCAGGAGCCTGCGGCATGCGGAGTATGCTCTGGTAAATATACTGATTCGGACACTTTATAAAATGATTCAGCGCCGTCACAGACAGACCACTTTTCAATAGAGTATTTTTGATCAGGTCGAGCAGTCTGGCATCATTGGGATCCGTGTCAGTGTCTCCATCTTTCATACCTATCTGTATGTACAGACCTTCCGCACCCACTCTAGGCAGTGTGACTCTAGACGCATGGTCACTATCGATCTCATCGATGAATCTGAGTGGTGTCAGAGATTTGCCATCTGACTCTTCCAGCGAAGTCATGATCACGGCATGCTTCCTCGCACGCGTCATAGCGACGTAGAAGAGTCTACGAACATCTTTCACATCTGATTCTGTAGTTTTCTTCCTCGGCAAGATGAATGATGCGCCCTTGGGTCTACCTACCCAAGCCTCCTCGGTAGCATATGGGATGAATACGTAGTCAAATTCCAGCCCTTTACTACCATGCGCCGTCATAGCCTGGATAGACAGATCTGGTGCCCCGACAGATATTTTGACAGTACGCGTCTCGGCAGATGTCCTGTATGCCAGCAATTTCTCTATGAGAGCATCTGGACTCTTTACATCACCATCCTTGGCCAATGACTCTGACAGCGAAACTATGCCGCGCCAGACATTTACATATGTCGGATCTCTCTCGATGATCTTTGTATAACCCGATCTCTCACCAGCATGGATGAGGAAGCCCATCGGGCCATGAGACAGCAGTGCCGCTCGGATACTCGACAACCCGGGTATCTTCGTCTCGAACTCATCGAATGTTCCGCTACGGAGTTTTCTCACGATCTCCGTTCCATTCGCAAAGTCGAGACCCCACATACCTGCTACGATGGTATTGGCGAGGAGGTCTACCCTAGTCGGATCGACGATGTATTCCACCAGGTCGAAAAATATCTTGCCTACAGGATGATTGAATATATCCAGACTCCTCTCAGACGAGATCGGTACACCATGAAATTCACACAGTCTGATGATACGATCTAGGTCGCGATTTCGTCTAACGATGATAGCAACTGATGAATCTTTTCCGTCCTGTCGGCAGACAGGTGATCGTAAATCTTTCAATCTTTCAATCAGGTTGAGTTCGATAGCCGTGGTATTCTCTCCAGTCACTATCTCTATAGGAGTCGCGGAATTCTTCGCGCCTGATTTCAATCTAACTCTGAGATCGGCATATTCACCATCCTCATAATTCTTTTCTATCATACTAAAACTACCGTCCAGAATACTCTGATGCGATCTGTAGTTCATATCCAGTCGTATGATCTCCATATCTGTCCATTTCTTCTGCAATTTCAGAAAATTCTCGACAGAGGCGCCCTGGAATCTATATACCGCCTGTTTCTCATCACCAACTATGAATACATTGGGAGTTTCGAAGAATTCCGCGATCAAGGACAGGATGAAATTCTGAGCATCATTGGTATCTTGGTGTTCATCGACATGGATATATAGGTAACGTTCCTGGATGAGTCGGAGTAGCAATTCGTCAGTCTTCAGAGCCAGTAGCAACTCTATGATGAGATCATTGAAATCCATCTTCTTCGCCTCACGCTTGACTGCTTCATACTCATCGAATACGTCAGAGAATATCAGTGTTCTCTCTAGTTTTTCCAACTGATCCCTGGCATCTGCTTTCAACTGGCCTTTCGTGGCGCCGCGAGTTGATATAGAATCTTCGTCGTTCTTGATACGATCCATCTCACTACGTACATGTATCCTGACCATCTCCGGTGTGAGCGCCTCTCTCTTGGCTTCATCGATACCTCGCATGATGCCAGAAATATATGCATCTGGTTTCCCCGCCGGTCTCACTGAGGAATACTTCTGGTCTTCGATGATCCTACGTATGATGAGTTCCTGCTCTATATCCGTCATCTGTTTCATCTCCTGTAAATGCAGGAAATGATCTTGGTATTCAGATATTATAGACGAGGCAAATCCATGGAATGTATGGACGCGTATATCGTGCGCTCTGTCTCCTATGATACCCTGCAGTTTGGTTCGCATAGCCTTCACTCCCGCATCTGTATATGTGATGGCCAGAATGCCGTTGGCTGGAGTATCTGTCTGTTTCAGTATATTTGCTATCCTGAGTGTGAGAATAGTCGTCTTGCCCGTTCCAGGACCCGCTATCACCATAACTGGACCCTCTATCGTGTCTACGGCCTTTCGCTGTGCAGCATTCAGCGCCTCATAGAGTTCACGAAATCGATCGCTTTTGTTAATGGATGCAGACATATCGTCACCATATGCTAACACTGTATGACGTGTAATGGTATGTGTATAAGGATACATTACAGAGTAAACCACTCATGCCTCTTGAGTGGGTTACTCTGCACCCCCCTTGACAACACCATATATGTATTGCTATACTCTGAGGAGTAAACTTAGTCAACCAAAAGAAAGGTGGAAATCCTTAGTCCTTTTTATGAAAAAAATAATATTCCTATTCAGCTCCCTGCTGCTACTCGCAGTCACGGGCTGCAGTACGGTGAAGATCGACGACAGCGCGACTAGTCTGTACCCCAAAAATTCGATCGTGATACGGAATCGTATTTCCCACGTACTGCATATCAGTAGGAACAAGTCCGTGTTAGCTATACGCAATACTCAGGTGCGACCATCGTACCTGGTACAGATCGAGGTGGCACCAGATACAGAGTTCGTTCTTCGTGATGCCACTACTCTAAACACAGAACGGGTCAAGCTAGGTGTCTGGGCAGTAAGACGAGAAAAGCTTCCTAGTTTCGAGATTTACCGACCATTGGGCGGACATACCTTCAAGCTCGATCTTGGCACGAACAATCCGCCGATAATCATTACGATCAAGAGCAAGAGCATGTGACTCTCTAACTTCACATTTCACTACCCTACACAGAGACGTGCTGAACATCATTCCGCACGTCTTTTTTATACCTAGTTATATTCTCGTATCACTTGCCGATCATCAGTTATTCCCCCCATCCGTCCTCAAACTCTTTTCCGTAACCGCAGATACTGTGAGTGAC
>CAILTI010000053.1 GCA_903837075.1 uncultured bacterium
CTCGAAGTCTTCAGTGAAATAGCACTGACCGGTCGTTTCGAGCAACAGACGATCTGGAATTGGGACAAGAATTCCCGTCGGAGCGAATGGAGGCGCGGCGATGGTCTCAGTGGACATTATATTTACCTAAAAACTCGCTGGGCTAACGTGAAATGGAAGATCGATATCTGGTTCCTTAGCGAAGACGAAGAGATTCGTGTTCACAAGAACTGGAACGTGATGAACATGAAAGTCACCGCCAAGCAGCGGGAAACCATTCTCGCATTCAAGTACCTTCGGAACGAGGCCGGTGTCGACTTCCCTTCGCAGAGGATCTACGAACTCGTGCTCTTCACGGGTATGACTAGTCTTACTGTTTTTAAGAAGATCCTTGCGAAAGTGAAACGCGAGCAAACCCGCTAGTGAACATGGAGCCTGCCGCTTCAGTTCGCTGGCGGGTTTTCCATATATTTGCAGGTAAATGTATACATATTGGTCAGCCGCTGACTCGTGACGCGATAGCAGCAAGTAGCATATATGGGTTATAATATATCCAACTCCGATGCATTTTTCACCAAATTATTTTTATCTGCTTGAAGCTTTTGCTTTTCTATTTTTCATTATTATTACCACCCGAAAGATCTACCAACGCAATTGGAGTGGATTATTTGAGATCGTCAGTTGTGCCGTCTTCGGGATGATCCTAGAGATTGGCAACACTTACCTAGCACACACGTACTCGTACAGTCCAAATTTTCTGATCAATCTGGCACATGTTCCATTGGCTATCGGTCTAGGATGGTCAGTCATCATATACTGTACGATGCTCCTTAGCGATCAATACAATATTCCATGGACACTTCGTCCTTTCATGGATGCGCTGACGGCAGTCATGCTCGACCTAGCTATGGATGCTGTTGCTATCCGGCTCGGAATCTGGCATTGGAATATTCCTGTCGACAAAGACTGGTACGGTGTCCCATTCGAAAACCTAGTCGGCTGGATATTAGTTGTTCTGGTTTTTTCATTTCTAATCCGATTCTTGAGAACTCTGAATCACGAGAGGTTGCTGACAAAGATCTTGATGGTACTCTCGCCATTCTTGTCGTATCTCGGGCTTCTACTCGGCATGGCAGTATTTAGTCTGATCGCCATATTACCTTACCAGATCAATAATTGGACTTCTTTGCTCCATTTCCAATACAGCCCTGATCTTTCCATAATGATGAACCCGCAAGTCGAATTGTGGAAGCTTATCATATTGACAGTCATCATGACCGAACTAGTTCACATCGTCGTATGGTCGGTCATCAGGTATCGAAAGAATTTTCTTAGGAATTTCGACATCGTTTCTTTTACGGCATTGACTGGTATTCACATCCTCTTTCTCACAGCCATATTTACCGAGGGCATTTATCGCGAATTACCGATCTTGGTGGTGATCTCAATCATCTCATTGAGTGCCCATTTACTGATCCACCTCTTGCCTTACATCATCAATCGAAAGACTATCTACATATTTGAAGCTGTCAAAGAAGTTACCGAAAATACGGAGAGGCGTCTAGATGCCGTGGTCAATGTCGCACTAAAATAGAACCGTTACACGACTATTGACACTACTTTGGTATAGTGTTAATATGTACCTGCTCTTGAATAAACCCGAGGGCAGAAAAGGTCATTAAAATATATTATTATAAGAGCTCAAAATGAAACTTTCTGCCTAAAAACAGAAAGGACTAGTGATGAGTATCAACGAGTTGGTTGGGCGTGGTCAGACCGCGCTCCTAGAGGCCAAGATGGTGATCCATACTGAGTGTGGCGACGCGGAGACGGTGTGGGAAAATGCGCAAGGTCTACCGATCGCATGGTGTCTGGGTGTTCCCCACCTTTGTCAAAACTCGCCTTCTGAGAAACGGTTCTACTGTGTTCACTTCGACTTC
>CAILTI010000054.1 GCA_903837075.1 uncultured bacterium
AACTACTTTACAAAGAATATCAGAAAAGTAAAAACTCAGAAAAATCCGAGAAAAGTTACAAGAAATTAACACCAACCATAGTGTCTACATTAATCGGTCAACCAGTGTAGCTTCGGTGTCATTATTAAATCGGTTGACACGTGGTACCCGCCGTAACCTCCCACACCCAATATGAGAGGTTACGGCGTATCATATCCCATCTCCGAGCATCATTCGCACCAATGATATGACCGAGCTCGTAGAAACTACATGCCTAGATGACAGAATGTGCAGAAATGGTGCTACGAAGCCACGACCCATTACCCATTAACATAAAATGCAATGAAAAAATTCTTCCTGTCTTTCGGACTGATAGTTACGTTTGCATTCTATGCGCTATTGAACTCGAAACAGACCTCAGCCTCTCCTACTGTGGCTATTTCTGGCACCACACCTGTCAGTACAACTACTCCACCAGTGACTACTGTGGCACCCAAAACGACAGTAACAAAGACACCTGCGAAGACTGTCAAAAAGACGCCTGCTGCTGCCACCACCACCACTCCGCCGGCCAGAGTTGTGAGAGAAAGCGAAGGTGATGACGAATATGGCGATGAATACGATGATGACTATGTTCCCACGAGAACAACGACTCCTGCCGTAACAACGACGACCACTACACCAGCACCAGTAGTGAAGACACCGACACCAACGCCGATCATTCCTGTGCCGACGCCAGCGCCCGTACCAACACCAGCACCAGTACCAACAGCTATCGCCAATACTGGTAAGTTCAAGAACGGCACGTTCACAGGATCGGTTGTCGATGCTTACTATGGCAATGTTCAGGTCAGTGTCACCGTTCAGGGCGGCGCTCTCACCGACGTTCAGTTTCTACAATATCCGAATGACCGCAGCAACTCCGTGCGTATAAATACACGTGCTATGCCGATCTTGAGGAGTGAAGCTATCCAGGCGCAGAGTGCCACAGTGAATGGCGTCTCCGGGGCCACAGCGACTAGTGACGCCTTTGTCCGATCACTAGGTGCCGCACTTGCTCTCGCGGCTAACTAACATGAGTAAACAGATTTTTAAGGAAACCCGCATCATCATGGGTATGCCCGTTACTATTCAGATAGTTGATGGATCACTACATTCTGATAGAGCCCGCTTGGGGGTAATGGAACGAGCATTCGAATATTTTCTCTATGTTGACCAGAAATTCAGTACTTACAAAGCAGATAGCGAGATATCGAAGATCAATAGTGGCGAACTCCAATTAGCAGATGCTAGCGAGGATATGAGAATCGTATTCAAGTTAGCTGAGCAAACAAAGAATGAGACCAACGGATACTTTGACATAGTTGATCGTGCTGGGAAATATGATCCGTCTGGGATCGTCAAGGGGTGGGCGATAAATAATGTGGCAAGATTGATACACGATGCCGGTTTTCCTGATCATTATGTGGAAGCGGGTGGTGATATTCAGGTTGGCGGACTGAATGACGCAGATCTGAAGTGGTCGATCGGTATAAAGAATCCATTTAACCAAACAGAGAACGTAAAGGTCGTCCGACTTTCCGACCAAGGCATCGCTACTTCGGGCACCTATATTCGTGGCCAACATATTTATGATCCACATGATAGGAACGCAAAATTTGATGATATAATCAGTCTCACAGTGATCGGTCCGAGTATTTACGTAGCTGACCTATTCGCCACCACAGCATTCGCTATGGGTAGGAAAGGGATAGAATATATCGAAGGATCGAGGAACTCGGACGTTGCGGAGTGCGACCAACTCGAGGCCTACATGATAGATAGTAGGGGCGTTGCGACGATGACGAGTGGCTTCGAAAAATATACATGCCCAGATTCATAGACAATTTCCTGAATAGAATAACGATGTACAAACTAGTATTGTTTGTCCTTGTCGCACTCGAGATAGTGGCACTCATCTTGAGTACACTCGGCCTGCTATCATTCAGCCCTCTCTCGCTCATATACTCGAGTGTGATCATCATACTAGCCTCATGGGTGACCAACAAACTTTTTGCATACGTATTCAAGACACATGCCAACGCTGAGTCATATGTGATCACTGCCCTCATACTAGCGCTCATCATCAACCCGCCACAGATCACTGAATATCTTTCCATCATTCCCTTCCTGATCTGGGCGAGCGTTTGGGCGATGGCATCCAAATTCATCTTGGCTATCAACAAGAAACACGTTTTCAATCCCGCCGCTTTTGCAGTCGCACTGACTGCCCTGACGATCGACCAATCAGCTACCTGGTGGGTAGGATCTCTATACATGCTCCCGTTCGTATTCGTCGGCGGACTCCTCATCACCAGGAAGATTCACAGATTTGACCTGGTCATCAGTTTTTCTGTATTTGCACTCATCTCGATCCTAGTTACCTCGAACCTGTCAGGCGGTTTGAGCAGCGTACTAGACGAATTACAGAAGATATTTGTCTACACACCTATAGCATTCTTTGCGTTCGTGATGCTGACCGAGCCACTGACGACACCACCCACCAGATTTCGCCGACTCACCTATGGTGCCGTGACTGGACTACTCTTTGCTCCGGCATTACATATCGGCTCACTATATCTCACACCAGAATTGGCACTGCTAGCCGGGAATGTTGTCGCTTTCACACTGAGTCCGATGAGGAAATATTTATTAACTTTGAAAGAGTCGAATATCATCGCGCCAAATACGGGAGAATTTGTTTTTACACCTGACCATCCACTAATATTCAAAGCTGGTCAATATCTAGAATGGACTCTAGGAGCTATAGGCGCAGAGAGATCCGTAAAGAAGATGGATAGTAGAGGCAATAGGCGCTACTTCACTATCGCCTCTTCACCGACAGAATCCGAAGTTCGACTAGGAGTAAAGTTCTTCCCGAAATCCAGCACCTTCAAGGAAAGTCTCGCTCTCATGAAACCTGGAGACACGATCATGGCAGGACACATCTCTGGCGACTTTACTCTACCTCGTAACAAATCTACCAAGCTGGTCTTCATCGCTGGCGGTATAGGTATCACACCATTTCGCAGCATGATGAAATACATGATAGATAGCGGAGACGAGCGTGATGTCACCTTGATCTATTCGAACAATTCACCAGAGGAGATCGCATATAGGGATATCTGGGACGAGGCGGTCGCAAAGATCGGGGCAAGGATCATCTACACACTCACAGACGCGAGCAAGATTCCACAAAACTGGACTGGCGAGAAAGGTCAGGTGAATAGTGCGATGATCATGAGAAACATACCGGATCATCGACAAAGAGTATTCTACATTTCTGGACCACATGGAATGGTTGGTGCCTGCGACGTGATGCTCCGACAACTCGAGATCAATAGTAGAAATATCAAGACTGACTATTTCCCAGGTTTCGCGTGATGTCATCTATTTCAATTATTAGTATTCAGCTATTTACATTACCATTACATATCATCTGAAATAATCTATGATCAAAGTTCAAAATTTAACGAAAAAATATGGAGCATTCACGGCTGTCGATGATATCTCATTTGATGTCGGCTCAGGCGAGATCTTTGCATTCTTAGGACCGAATGGTGCTGGCAAGTCCACGACCATCAAGATGCTGACAACTCTCGTGCATCCGACTAGTGGTACTCTCGCTATCGACGGTCACGATCCTGTCCGTCATCCAGAGCAAGTAAGGAGAACCTTCGGTATCGTCTTCCAGGATCCGAGTCTAGACGACGAGCTGACTGCCTGGGAGAATATGGAATTCCATGGAGTCCTCTATGACGTCCCAGATGCATTGCGCCGTGAACGTATAGAACAGTTACTAGATTTCGTCGACCTGTCAGACAGGAAGGATAGTTTGGTCAAGGAATTTTCCGGGGGCATGAAGAGGCGTCTAGAGATCGCTCGTGGCCTCCTGCATCATCCGAAGATCATCTTCCTCGATGAACCCACTCTCGGTCTCGACCCGCAAACGAGGAATCACATGTGGGAATATTTGAAGAAACTGAATGAGTCCGAAGGCACTACCATCTTCTTTACCACTCACTACATGGAGGAGGCTGACAAGATCGCTCAGAGGATCGCCATCATAGATCATGGCAAGATCATCGCCGTCGGCACATCAGCTGATCTCCAGAGTCAGACTGGGACAAAGTCGTTGGAAGAGGCATTCCTGGCATTGACTGGTAGAACGATCCGCGACGAAGCCGCTTCTAGTAAGGACATGATGCGTAATATGGGCAAGTTGTGGCGCAGGTAATCATTATAAAATATCAAACATATGAAAAAGATATACATCCTTTGGTTGAGACAGATAAAGAGATACATGCGTTCCAAATCCCGCATCATCGGTTCTCTGGCGCAACCATTACTATTCCTCCTAGCACTCGGGTATGGATTCGGCTCGGTATTCCAGAAAGCTGGCGAAGGTAGCTACATCGATTTCCTCGTGCCTGGCATCATAGGTATGGGCATCATCTTTACGGCAGTATTTACTGGCATAGAGATCATCTGGGATAGGCAGTTCGGCTTCCTCAAGGAGATCATGGTAGCACCGATGTCGCGTGTGAATATCATGATAGGTAGAACCCTGGGCGGGGCGACGGTCGCTACGATCCAGGGCACGGTAGTCTTCTTGCTATCACTCATTCTCGGTTTCCATCCAGTGAGTTGGCTCGGCATCATTCCCGCCATCATTATCATGTTCTTGATAGCTATCCTATTTACTGCCATGGGTACGATGATCGCCTCCCTACTGGACGACATGCAAGGTTTCCAACTGATCATGAACTTCCTCATCATGCCGCTGTTCTTTCTCTCTGGTGCACTATTCCCTCTCGAAGGTTTACCAAAAGGCTTGGCGATCGTCGCCAGACTCGATCCGTTATCTTATGGCGTGGATGCTCTGCGGTCCATATTAACTGGTGTACATTTCTATGGAGTTGGACTAGATATCACTGTGTTGGTCGGCTTTACTATGGTCTTCCTCGGACTAGGTAGCTTCTTCTTCAAAAAGATTCAGATATAGAAATAGGGATATCTGATAGAGACTTTAGAATGCCGCTCTTCGACTGCCGCGCATAAAATGCCACCCGCCAGATTGAAAATAGGTATGCAGTATTACACCAATGCACTCATTAACAAAATCTGTGTTAAAATATTTAGATGAAAAACATCCCAAAAACTGCGAAACTTATTCTCGCCGTCGTCATATGTGAGCTGGCTGGTATCATCGGTTCCATATTTACAGTACCATCTATAGGTACGTGGTATGCACATCTCATCAAACCATCATTCGCGCCACCCAACTGGGTTTTTGCACCGATATGGACGACGTTGTTCGCACTCATGGGTATCTCTCTATTCCTCATCTGGAATAGCCGCTCACACGACAGCAACGAAAAGAAGTCCGCCTACAGGATGTTCACATTGCAATTACTAGCCAATGTTATCTGGTCTATCATATTCTTCGGACTCCATGCCCCAGGCATCGCCCTGATCGAGATTGTTATTTTGTGGCTCCTCATCCTCGCCACCATTATTTCATTCTACAAAATTTCCAAACCGGCTGCATACCTACTCATCCCCTACATCATCTGGGTCAGTATCGCCACAGCTTTGAACTTTGCGCTTTGGACGCTGAATTCGTAAGCTTCTTACCTGTACACATTACAACTGATTATTCCCCCGCCAATTCTCGAAATTCATTCATCACGACTGGAGCTTCTATAAAACCATCCTCTTCAGTAATGTGACCAGTATTATGGAGCACAACTATCTTCGACCCCAATTCAGCAAATCTATTTTTGTTTTCTTCGAAGGCTCCGTATGGATCATTGTCAGAAATTACCAGCGTTGATCGTGGTAGAACCTGTCTAATTTTATCGATACTTACGGGCGTTTCTGTCCACGGCCTTGCGATCTTTGCCACTTCCTCATCTTCCAGATTCTTGAGATCGAACCAACCAGCAACGAATAGCGCCCCTCCAATAGGATTTTTTACTGATTCAAGATAACGAAGTATAGTCTGACAACCTATACTATGACCTATGAAATATGTATCTCTGTCAGGAATACCGACAACGTCTGATAGATGACCGACCCATTTTTCTATAACCGGACTCTCGATGTGGGGCATATCCGGCAGCAGAACTTCATATCCCAATTTTTCCAATTCGGTTTTTAACCAGGGCCTCCAATCGCCCCGCGCTCCCGCCATCCATTGATGTACTATGATTACCCTTTTCATTTCAGAACTATATCACTTTTTTGCGGAGAGGGGGAGATTCGAACTCCCGAAGAGCTTACGCCCTTGCCGCTTTTCGAAAGCGGTACATTCGACCACTCTGTCACCTCTCCAGTTACGCTTACGCTCCTATCGACTTCATGACGATACCTTCTATCATTCCCTTAACTTTGTGGAATTGTACACGATTATTCACCTTTATAACAGCAGTACCATATTTCAATGTATTTGCCGGTCTCTTGCCTATGCGGATAAATGTGGATTCCTGCGCGAATTCTTTCCTCACTCACGCACAGTATTTCTCTAACAAATCTCATATAATCTGATGTGTGAACTCATCGATCTATTATACATATCTGATTGTCGTCGTACAAATTCTCTGACAAAGTATATTTTACCTTTTGTTTACCACGTGTTATAGTACTCGCCATGGCCCTATCGTCTAACGGTTAGGACATTGCCTTTTCAAGGCAGTAATCGGGGTTCGATTCCCCGTAGGGCTACAAAATTTGAGTGAGTAACGCGAACGAAAAGTTTATGACCCTAAGCGAGGTATCTGCATGCCTCATACGAAAGCCCGCCAAGAATTGCTTCTAGGCGGGTCGTGATTGAGTCGAAAAGAGCGTATCAGAACTGCACGGTGATCCTCAGGTTACTCAACCCTGAGGTTATCTGGTGTGCAGTGAGAGCGGACAGCGATGTGCCGTAGCTCAATGATTTTACCCACAGCATATTCCCTGCTCCGGCGCCGACATCATTGAAGATGCCCCCGGTCATAGTGAAAGTCCGTGACTCTCCCGGGCTGATCATGAAGGCCGTACTCGTGTCTCCAGCACCTGAGTTGGCAATGATCGATGCCAACATGATCTGTCCGACACTGCTGGTCTCAGTGGTGAGAGCCAGTGATGGATCCGTACTCACATAAACAGGATCCGTATCGGCCGCTAGCGTATAGCTGAAACTAAACGCATATCCGATGACCCCAGTATTGTTCACAATTGCCGACCCCCGCGTTGCTGTGGTATTACTTACCATTACAGCAGCCGATGACATCGTTATGACATTACCAGTAACAGTTACCTCCTGTACACCCATCGTACTGTAGTCCTGGTCGATGACGGTCGGATTGTTCTGCGAACCACCCGTCGTGCCGGAGGCTAAGAGACTGACCTGAACGGTAGACCCGTCGAGGTTTCCTTCGATATCTGGCGCTATATTTGCAAGCACCATCACCGGCACAGACTCATCAACTGACAAAGGAATCTCCAGGTTTGTGAACCTTGCGGAGACATGAGTTACACTGCCCGGTGCCGTGTTGGTCGCCAGGATCTCCGAGGCACTGTAAGTCACTCCAGCGACACGTATCTGTATGTTATCGAATAACATACTCGCGTTCGTGACACCAGTCACTACGCTGAGATCTAGGCTCAAGCTCTGCATGGTACCAGCGGTACCCGTCGACTTGAGATCGATCACCCCTAGTACAACGTTTGCAGTCTGTACTGCAGGGCTGATCCTCACTATCCCCGTTAAAGGAGATGTTGCGTCGAGAGACGCGACCACCAGACCCCCTCGAAGCGTTCGATAGAATGTCTGCGCTGCGGTCGGCACATTCGTGTAACTCTGGTACCCCGAAGTGGTTCCAGCAAGTGTTGCCAGATTCCGCCAGATACCAGAGACCATATTGGTCGCTGTCTGGATCGTATAACTCACCCCAGGAACCCCCTGGAAAGAGATGACGTCAGCCGGGACACGGCTGATACTGAGTTGCTGGGCATTTGCCCCGATCGAACCCAGTGTTAGACCTGCCGCAACTGCCATTCCAACTGCCATTCTGATCACCGATTTTCCTGTTTTCATATGTTCCTACTATTTCCCGTTAGGGAATATTTGTTTTCGAAGAGCAACTACCTAGTTTATCGCCTGCCAAATAGCGGGCTATCTCCTCGGCTTCCAGCGCCTATACTAGCACGAATGGTGCTATTTGTCAATGCGTAATCAGGCAGATTTGACCTCGTAAATAGGCCTATTTATTGCAAGCATTAGGAGATTTTAGACATGTATGCTAGTATACCCTTACAAGGAACTAGTCGAATTTCTTCAATATTAGTCTACTTATAACAAAATCAACATGAAAGGAACAATCAAGACTTTGAACCCGAAAGGATTTGGCTTTATATCTCGCGAAGGTGAGGTAAAAGACCTATTCTTCCATTCAAATGACCTATCAGGTGTTACTTTTGCCGACCTCAAGGAAGGCGATGCAGTAACCTTTGAAGTCATCGAGACCCAAAAGGGTATGAATGCAAAGAATGTAACTCGCGTATAAATTACCCGAGTTCGTTAGGAGAAACACCCCGAGCGCAAGTGGAGGGTGTTTTTTCTATGTGGTATAATATTCACATGTTCGAAGATGAACCTCGAAATAAGATTCCTTTCTTGGCTATTTTGGGTGCCGTGTTTTTCGGCGCTGGTTCCGTTTGGGCCGGTAGTCAGGGACTGAGAGTCGCTTTTAGTCATCTGCCAGTAAATTCAAATACTCAGAAAGCCTCCATCATCGATGTGATGAAAATCGCATCTAGTACTACCCCCATCGTAAGTGACATATCTAGTAGCACGATCGATGAGACTTTGGATGTTGCCAGTAGGATTCTACGGAGCACGATCTCATCTATCGAGCTGCCGTCTGCATCGACGACGATATTGATAGGAGGTGACCTTATGTTGGACCGCAGGATTCGCTGGATCGGCGAGAAGAATGGTTATGACTATCTATTCACTTCCCTGTCTTCATTGTTCAAATCTGCTGATATCGTCATAACGAATCTCGAGGGCCCGATCACCAGCAACCCTTCAAAAACATTACTACGGAGTGGCGCAACTACTCAAGACCTCGCCTTTACATTCTCTCCGAAGACTGCCGATGCTATAGCCAAAGCTGGCATAACTGCAGTCAGTCTAGCCAACAATCACACGTATAACTTTGGCGCGGCAGGAGTTGCAGAGACGACACGATGGCTGAAGAAATCTTCTGTCGGGTCGTTCGGCGATCCATGGAACGCCTCCTCTACGGAACTAGTCATCGAGAAGAATGGTATGAAGATAGCCTTCGTTGGATATCACGCCTTCGAACCAGGGATCGCTACAGTCATATCAACTGTACAGAAACTATCCGCACAAGGCGACTTTGTCATCGTCATGCCACATTGGGGCGAGGAATATACGAGTACTCCGAGCACCAAGATGCGTGAGCAAGCACGAACTATGATAGATGCCGGTGCCAAAGCCATCATCGGTTCACATCCACACGTCATGATGAGTAATGAGACGATCGCTGGCGTGCCGGTATATTATTCTCTCGGCAATCTACTGTTCGATCAGTACTTCTCCCCTGAGGTCATGAAGGGTGAGATCATTTCCTTGAAATTGGTCAGTGGTCCTAGTGGCCCAGCTATCGGTGAAGTTCGTACCTATGGTGTGCAATTAGACAAGAATAAGGGAGTTGTTTTGAAATGACTTTCCTGATACATTAGAGCTACGCGCGGTTAGCTCAGTTGGTAGAGCATCCCCTTGACGTGGGGAGGGTCACAGGTTCGAATCCTGTATCGCGCACAAGGAAAACTGCCTACGGGCAGTTTTCTATTGGCGCGTGAGAACGTGCCCTGCGGCACGTTCGGACAGGATTCGAAAAGTCTGAACATATTTTCGAGTCCCGAGTTTTACGGCATAATACCCAAAAAGCGTGGCATGAAATGACACTTCTGTAGCTTGGTTAAGAGATATTTCTATGCTTTTGTATTTGCATGAGTACAAAAACAAAGAAATGTCCCCTATGTGCAGCTACCAAAGTAGTTAAAAGAGGTATGCAAAATGGATTACAAACATACTGGTGTAGAAGCTGTGGAAAGAGGTTTAGAAGTGAAAGAAGAAAGAAAATCAGTTTGGTTAAAGACATATTCAATCATCTTTCTTTTAGAAAACAAACCATACGTGAATTAAAAGATATATACTCTTTAGACAAGAAAACTGTATCTGCATATATACATGGTTATGAAGTGGAGAAGAAAGAACACAAACCCAGAGAAATATATCTAGTAGTAGATGCTACATATTTTGGTAAGAGAAAAGAGGGTAGTTCATGGGGTGTAATACTTTTTAGGGACTACCTACAAAAAGAGAATCTGTGGTGGAAGTTTGTTAAAGGAGAAAGAGTAATTGATTACATGGAAGGCAAAGATTACCTAGAAGGTTTAGGATATGTGATTAAATCAGTTACAGCAGATGGATTCCTAGGCTTACCTAAGCTCTTTAATGGTATTCCATTCCAGATATGTCAGTTCCACACAAAGAAAACTTGTATTAAGTATTTAACTTCAAATCCACAAACAGAAGCTGGTCAGGTACTACTAGCTATCGCAAAAACAATACCTAATACAGACTACATTACATTTAAAACCAGATTACAGAAGTATCTGATACATTACAATGAATTACTAAACGAAAAAACATATCATCCTTCTGGTGATTGGAGTTACACCTATGACAACATTAGAAGTGTGATTCATACACTTTCTAAATATATTGATTATCTATTTACTTATGAAAAAGACGGATTGATTCCTAAAACATCTAACTCTTGCGGGGGTCATTTCTCTCATATTAAAGATATACTTAGAATACACAGAGGTATGTCTAGATCACTTAAAGAAAGAGTTATACATCACATATTCCTTAACTCAAGTATTGTACTAAAAGAAGAGGAAGACTAATTAAAAAAGCCACGCTTTTTGGGTATTATGCCAGTTTTACGAGGGAGGAGAAAATGTGAAGACTGTACCGTTCCCGTAGGGAAAGAATCCTGGATGTTCCCGTAGGGAAAGAATCCTGTATCGCGCACAGACGATGAAAGGGGTAATACCGTTCGATATGGTAGAATGCTTCTCATGAAGTTGGATAACGATAAAATCAGAAATATCGCATTCGTAGACGGACAAAATCTGTATATGGGTTCTGCGAAGCGGGAAAAAGATCCGTGGAAGATTGATCTTGCAAGATTTCGCGTGTATCTAAGAGAGAAATACGATGTCAATGAAGCTTACTATTTCCTTGGATATGTTCAAGAAGAAAATCAGGAATTGTATGATGAAATACAGAAGGCTGGTTTCATTCTTAAATTTCGAGAACATAATCCGGCCATGATTGGAAAGAAGA
>CAILTI010000055.1 GCA_903837075.1 uncultured bacterium
AACTACTTTACAAAGAATATCAGAAAAGTAAAAACTCAGAAAAATCCGAGAAAAGTTACAAGAAATTAACACCAACCATAGTGTCTACATTAATCGGTCAACCAGTGTAGCTTCGGTGTCATTATTAAATCGGTTGACACGCGTGGCCAGGTTGTAGATATTTATCTGATTGACAGATATATGATTCTCGGGTAGGGTAATTTTGGAACAATTGATTCTGTTGAGTCGGTATATATTCACAGAATCTGAGTCAATGTCAGAACAAGGAGAGAATAATATAAATTATGAAGAAAATAGAGTGTCCGAGAGAAGCAGAAGAGATCTTGTATTTATCCAACGTATATCGGAACATGCGTAGGGAAAACTTGAAACATGGAACTAAATGGGATCCTCAGATCGATCGTATCAATGCCAGTAGGCTGAAGGTGTTGATCAGTGAGATCGGTTGGCCGACGAGGAGCAAGGTTGGCAAGAACGCGTCACGGGCTGTAGCGCTCATCGCCCTTCGCGCAGATCATGATCCCGCATTCCAGTACGTCTGCTTTCTCCTTATGAGGTCCGAGAAACCACCAGATGTTGATCTGCGGGATGTTGCATATCTGGAAGATCGGGTGATCGTCAATATGACGGGCTATCAGAAATACGGTACACAGTATACGCAGGAGTGTATCGGATACGTACCGCGGCCGATATTGGACATGGACAAACTGAATAGTTTGCGAAAGCAGATGGGTCTCGGGACTATGGAGGAAGGGATCAAGGAGATGTATAACAAGTATCCTTTGAAGAGGGGAAAGTTGTGGATCACGCTTTCCAAACAGACCTAAGAGCTCGACATTGTCCGATGTTCGAACTGTAGTTTAGCTCATATATCCTCGTGCAAAGGCGCGGGGATTTTTTGTTGGATATTTCCCAAATCTCTGAAAATACAGTATTGTATATGTTCATGTCAAAAAATTCGATGAAAAATGGGAATTCCCCTCAGGTATCTGGGGACACGATCATCCGTTTCGAGGATGTATCTTTCGAATGGGGGGAAAACAAGCCTATCCTGGATGAGGTCAGTTTCACTGTTCGTAAAGGTAACAAGGTTACCATCATGGGCCAGAATGGTGCAGGCAAGACCACTATCTTCGGACTCATCCTAGGGCTATCCAAATCAGATGCAGGCGATATCCACGTGACGAGCGGGTCGACCATCGCTACTGCGCGCCAGGTCATCCACCGTGAAGATCTGGAGTTGTCGATACGAGAATTTTTCGCCAAGTGTTTTGCTGAGAAAATCTATGATCTAGACCCACGGATAGACGCGATCCTCGAAGTAGTAAATCTGCACACACACAAACATGTTTCTGATCTCAAGGACAGGAAGGTGAAGACTTTTTCTGGAGGTCAGCAAGCACGTCTCCTCCTCGCTTCTGCACTCATTCAGGATCCGGACATTCTCCTCCTAGACGAACCAACGAACAATCTGGACAAGGCAGGTATAGAACATCTCACGCAGTTCCTGGTGAATTATCAGAAGACATGTTTGGTGATCTCTCACGACGCAGAATTCTTGAATGCCTTTACGCATGGCGTGCTCTATCTCGATGTACACACACGTAAGGTTGAACAATATGTCGGCGATTACAAAGATGTGGTAGAACAGATCTCTCGACGTATTGATGCAGAAAATAGAGAGAATGCGCGTCTGGGCAAGGAGATCCAGGCCAAGAAAGAACAAGCCAACATGTTCGCCATGAAAGGTGGTCAGATGCGTCTCGTAGCAAAACGCATGCGTGAAAAAGCTGAGGAATTGTCTGAAGAGATCGTCGATGTGAGAAAGGAGGACAAGACTATAAAGGCATTTACCATACCAGCACAGATGGATGTGATCGGCGATATCATCACCATTTCATCGTATTCAGTCGTTAGTCAAAAGACTCACAAGATCGTGAGCAGGACATGTGACGTCAAGCTTCGTCGTAGGCAACATCTCTTGCTCTCTGGTCCGAATGGGATAGGGAAGTCTACGTTGCTAGAAAAGATAGTGAATGGTGTCGATGGTACAGTGATCGCTCCTGGCGTTCGTGTCGGTTACTACCGTCAAGATTTCTCTATGATGGATTTCAATGACACCGTCTATGAATCATTGGAGAAGATCGTTCGGGCCACGCAGGGGAGATTGATCGAGACGGAGCTTCGGGCGGTGGCGGCAAGTTTCCTGATCGGAGCGGACGCGATCCATACGAGGATCGGTTCATTATCTGAGGGGCAAAAAGGATTGGTAGCTTTCGCTAGGTTGGTATTACTACGACCAGGACTACTCATCCTGGATGAGCCGACGAATCATATCAATTTCCGTCACCTGCCGATCATCGCGGCGGCACTAGATCAGTACGAAGGTGCGATGATCTTGGTTTCTCACGTACCAGAATTCGTCAAACAGATCCGGATAGATGAGATACTAGAATTGGGGAAATAGAGGTTACCCATATCACGAGGCATCGCCACACTAAACTCGCACACGTCTCATTTGTCAAAATAGAAAACTCGCACACTATTTATAGGTGTGCGAGTTATTAGTTGCCGCGCGGCCGACGGTCAGGTGACGAGCTGTCTATTGAAATGGTAGATGTACAATTTCAGGAATTGCTCACGCAACTCTTCGGGTACTGCTGAGATGAATTCCTCGACTGTCGAGAGAGGTGTCAGATTTGCCGACCACTGGTCTGCGTATCTGCCATATCCTAGGTCTCTGCAAGCCGAGCTGAACGTTTGTTCGCAATGATACAGGCTAGGATTGTTATCAATCAAGTCCTGTAGGTGGTTACCGTTGTCAGTTATCGGTTCTAGTATCGCTATCATTTTTCTCCTTTGTTCGATTGTTTACGGAGCTAACTTTCGGATAACTTTAGCAGGGAAGTCACGACAGGTCAACGTCAGCTTTGGAGGTAGCTACGCTGTTTCCAGCGACCCAACCCGTCGTCCAGCATAGTTGCAAACTGTATCCACCAGATGGTCTGTCGATATTCAGAATGTCGCCTACCAAGTATAGGTTGTGGACGAGGCGAGATCGCATCGTACGAAAGTCGATCTCTTCTAGCACAACGCCACCGGAAGTGATGATCGCATCACTGACACCGAGAAGTCCCGTTGGATGTATCTCTAGACCTTTGAATATCTGGATGAGAGAGAGGCGCTCTTCGCGTGTAACGCTGTGGCAGAATGTTTCTGCTGTTATACCTGACTTTTCTAGAACGACTGGCACGAACGCTGTTGGGATGATACTCGTAATGGCGTTCTTGAATTTCTTGTTGCTCTCGGATGTGAATAGCTTTTGCAGAGCCTCATTCAGTGTGCTGTGATCATGTGTCGGTAATAGGTCGAGAGACATGACGACGTCGCCGTATTTCAGCAATTCGTTGACTTCCGAACTCATGTTGAGTATCGATGGGCCAGAGAGACCAAAATGTGTGAATAGTATTTTACCCTTCTTCACACCCTGCTTACCACCGACTCGAAGGCCGTTCTGATATAGGGTGATCTTGGCATTCGGAAGTGAAACACCAGAGATAGCTTTGACCCACTCGTCGCTCACGGTGATAGGAACCAATGCAGCCATCGCTGGAGAGATCTTGTGGCCGAGTTTGGTGAGCCATCGGAATCCGTCCCCGGTTGAGCCAGTCTCTGGGTGAGATTTTCCACCGGTAGCTATGATGAATGAACGCGCCTTCACGACGTCACCATTCAGCAATCTGACTGCAACTATCTCTCTGTCTGCTCCTGTGCCGGTGCTTTCAAAATCGACAACCTCAGAATCCATTTTCATTATCACAGGATTATTGCCACCATGACTCGCATCCCTCATCTGTTCGAGCAAGACGTCCCAGACTGATGATGCTTTGTCGGTTACAGGGAAGACGCGACCACCTTCCTCAACCTTCGTCTTGAGACCTCTCGCATGGAAAAATTCTAGTGATTCTTTTACACTATGTTGCGCGAATGCAGAGAAGAGGAATTTGTCACTACCTCGAAATTTGGCTAGTAGCTTGCGATCGTCTAGTTCGGAATTTGTCAGATTGCACCTGCCACCTCCGGATATGAGGAGTTTCTTGCCCAGGTCGGCATTCTTCTCTAGGAGGATCACTTTGAGACCCCTCTCAGCAGCTCTCCCGGCTGCCATCATACCTGCAGGACCACCACCTATGACTGCTAGGTCGTAAGTGGTGAGGTGAGACCTTGTTGTGCTGGCTCTAATATTCATGAGATGCATACTAGCACACTGTATTGACAAAGCATAATCTGCATGCTGGTTTGCAAAATGCTATACTTCAATATCCATGTTTACCTTCAGCAGACTTTTCAAATCACCTGTAACAACTATTTCCGGTATACGTCTACGTCGGCCGATATTACATACGCGCAGTCGCAAGTTATATCTGGCAAACAAGGAAGTTACGAGAGTGCTCGTGGCAGAAAGGGTACAACATTTCCTGAAGCATTATGGTGATCGACACGGTATCGTCGTCGGAAAGGTTGCGATCAGGAATCAAAAGAGTCGTTGGGGCAGTTGTTCCAAGAAGGGGAATCTCAATTTCAATTACAAACTCGTTTTCTTGTCACCAGAAGTTCGTGACTATGTGATCGTCCACGAGATCTGTCATATAAAGGAATTCAATCATGGCCACGGATTCTGGACACTGGTCGCGGAGACTGTTCCAGACTATTATGAATTGAGGAAGCAACTCCGGACTCGCGCTGCTGCAGCAGATTGACTAATATTATCTTGAACATAGTTACGCTAGTAGCGTTTGAAAGGAAATATGGCCAAGAAAATGCATGTAAATGGCAAATCATGATATAGTATTCGCAGTTAAGGAACATTTCAAATCAATCATTATCCAAAGGATCTTACGTGAATCATGGACCATACAAATCATATCGTCATCAGGAATTGAGCCAAGCCCTACACGAACTCAACATGAGTTGTTATAAATTCTCACAGCTTTGTGGGGTGACGCCCGGTGAGATGAGTGACATCATGTTTCGCGCGGCAGTGCCGTGTCGAATGAACAATGGGAAAAATTCTCGTGTCAGGATCCGTTTCCAGGAGCTGTCTGGTTATCTGTGGGAAGAGCTTTTCCCTGATGATTTTGCAGCTTTGCGCGAGAAGTTCAGTTCTGCTCTATCGGAATCAAAAACAAAGCCTCGACCTGCGACGGAAATGTTGCGGGAAAACGGGTTTATTCCCAATGATCCCGTGACACCTTTCGAGGAAGTCGCTCAAAGTGAGGAATCACAGAGTGTGAACAAAGTTCTCGACGAGGTTCTGTCGAGTCTGACAATTCAACAGGCCGCTATACTCAGAATGCGCTTCATGGAAGGTCTGACTCTCGAGAAATGTGCAGAAAAGTACCGCGTCACTAGGCAACGGATCGGCCAGATCGAGAGGAAAGCACTCCGGCTCATGCGTCATCCCACGAGAATACGGAAACTGCAGGAGGTGCATGATGCTCTAAGTTAGATCGATAGCGAGAAGCCCCGCAGTGATGCCGGGCTTCTTTTTTTACAAAATTTTACATCACAAAAATATATCGCTGTGAACTTGTGCGATAACTATCATTTGATATGATTGTTTCATCAGTCGGTAAGTATCTCTCGGATTTCAAGACAACATACAACTAAATAATTACGACATCAAATAGGGTTGTCGTTATTCTGGTATTCCTGAATGAGTTAGAGAAATTATCAGTAATCATATATATTTGCTTAACATATGAGAGAAAATTCTTCAGAGCTTGTTCCAATTGAATTTGTAGCAAATAAAATACTCCTGATCAGGGGGCAAAAGGTCATGATTGATTCAGATTTGGCAGAATTCTATCAAATCGCGACAATGCGTCTAAACGAGCAGGTGAAGCGTAACCATGACAGATTCCCACCTGATTTTATGTTTCAATTAACAACTCCCGAATATGAATATTTGATATCGCAATTTGCGATATCAAAAAAAGGTCGAGGTGGCCGTCGAACATTACCATACGCTTTTACTGAACATGGTGTTTTGATGCTGGCATCAGTCCTTCGAGGTCAGAAAGCTGCAGATGTTAGCATATTCATAGTAAGGGCGTTTGTCCGTATTCGTGAAATTCTCTCTTCCAACAAAGAACTGGCCTATAAGATCGAGGAATTGGAACGCGAACAGAAGATCCAAAACAAGCACATAAATGCCATCTATTCTATGTTTGACAAGTTTCTGGATGAGCCGTTAAAACCAGAAGCACCCATGGGTTTTTCTCGTTCTGGTAAATAATCATACGATGTTTATAACCCCCCTTGACTTCCTATCGCATTCCAGTAGTATGGTACTTACGCCTGTAAACAGGCTAGCGTACTTTGAAAGTCACATACAGAAATATGAGAATGTACAATTCTTTTTTCGCTCGCTAACCCGAGCAAAGAAAAGAAAGTGTTCGTGATAAGCTCTTAGCGGAGCATTACGAAATATGTGCAAAGTCAAAATATCTATTTATTCCAATATTAGAATTCCAAACAATTGTCTCACACGGCTTTTAGCAAGGCCGAGACAAATAGAAATTGAGCAGAGGATAAAGTGAAAATATAAAATATAAGCTTCCGTGGCTCGCCATTAGGGCTCGCACGGAATGAATTTCTCGCCAGATGGCTCGAAATTCAGCTTTCTATTTTGTTCCGTTCGCTTAATAGTTAAGAGTTTGATCCTAGCTCAGGATGAACGCTGGCGGCGTGGATAAGGCATGCAAGTCGAGCGCTCCGATCCCGCAAGGGCATCGGAGAGCGGCAGACGAGGTAGTAATAATTAAGTATGTACCCTAGAGTCAGGCATAGCCATCCGAAAGGGTGGGTAACTCCTGATAGTCTCGAAAGAGTAAAAATTTATTGCTCTGGGAACAGCTTGATCGGTATCAGCTAGTTGGTGAGGTAAAAGCTCACCAAGGCTATGACGCCTAGGGGACCTGAGAGG
>CAILTI010000056.1 GCA_903837075.1 uncultured bacterium
ACTAGCAACTCTTCGTGAACAGCTCGTTCACCCTCAACCTGCTTCTTCTGAATTTCAATGCGTTTCATCGCTTCTGAAGTAGCTGTAACTACCAAACCTTGCGGTATGAGCAGGTTCAATGCATGCCCGCTGGAAACTTCTTTTATATCAAATCTCTTGCCTAATTTCGGAACATCTTTGAGTAGGATAACTTTCATATGAGTTAAGTTAAAAGTCTGTAAAGTCTCAAAGTCTATAAAGTGAATTCATTGCGATTTCTTTAAGGACTTTAGGGACTTTAGGGACTTTCGACTTTATAGACTGTTAAATTTAATAATATAGTTAACTGATTCCTGTGTCCACCTTACGGCATCCCTTGCAACAATTCAACTGCCTTCTTCATCTGACTATCATTCTTCGCTGCAACATCTTTGTCAGTTATCTCCACATTATAATCAGGATCTAGTCCATCATGTGAGAGATTGTGACCACTAGGAGTGAGCCATCTGGCTATGGTGATCTTTAGCGATGTATCTGATGTCAGTGACACTAGCTCCTGAACCGAACCTTTTCCGAAGGTCTTTACTCCGACCAATTTGGCGACACCATTTTCCTTCAACGCTCCAGCCAATATTTCTGCCGCCGAGGCTGAACCATTGTCTACTAATATCATCATCTGCAAGTTATTATTGAATATATTGTAACCCTTGCTGGCGTAGACTTTCGGTGCATTGTTACCGCCAAAATCCTCTGTTACAACAGCCTTTCCTGCTGGCAAGAACCATGAGGCCATATCCCACGCCGCATCTAGATAACCACCAGGATTACCGCGCAAATCGAGAATCAGTTTATGATCGCCAGAAGCCACGAACGCACGCAGAGCATTGCGGAACAGATCAGGTGAGTCTGCCGTAAAGCTGTATAACTTTATAACGAATATACCACCCGGTTTCGTATCTGTATCCAATGTTGGAATATTGATGATATCGCGGGTTATAGTCTTCACGACTGTTTTCGTCCCACCAACTGGGAAAAATGTGATCTTGACTTGGCTATCTTTCGGACCACGGATGAGCTTCACGGCTGCATCAACACTCATGTCATTCGTCGCCTTATCATCGATCTTCAATATGAGATCTCCAGACTTCACCCCTGCCCTGTCAGCCGGACTGCCTTTGATAGGAGCAACGACTTGCAACTGTTTATCTTTGATACCGATCTCCATACCAACTCCTTGGAAATTGCCAGAAATGTCTTCCTGAAATGCTTTGGACTCTTCAGGTGGGAAAAATACTGTATAAGGGTCACCATACGAAGAAGCGAGGCCTTGGATAGCACCATATATTTTCTCATCAACTGTCGAACTGGCGGCTGTAACGAATTTGTTGTCCAGTATCTGCCACGCTTTCCAAAATATCTGGAATTTGTCTGAACTGACGACTGATTGGTCGACGAGATCCGAACGATTGACATTCGCGGCATTGTGACCACCTATATAGATACCTACGAATAGAGCCAGAATAATTGCAGGAATGCCCACAAGTATATATGTGAGTTTTTTATCGCCGTTTTGCATGTGAGAACAGTATTACATAAATTGTTAA
>CAILTI010000057.1 GCA_903837075.1 uncultured bacterium
AACATTTCCAGTTTCATAACAGGCTTCGTACTTTTCTTTGTTGGTAGTACATCTGTTGTTACAGGCTTCGCTCTAGTCTTCGTCGTTGGTGTGATGGTTTCCATGTTCACGGCCATCAGCGTTTCGAGGATGCTCCTATACGCCGTAGCGCCAGCCAAGGACACGAAGTTTTCCAGGTTCCTTATCAGTAATGGATTTCGCAAAATTTAAATTTTAAATTAACTATTATGTTCGTCATAAAATACCGAAAAATCTTTTACTCCATCTCAGCTATTCTCGTCATCGCATCCTTTGTTGCACTCTTTGTCTGGGGGTTGAAACCCGGTATAGATTTTAGTGGTGGTTCGCTCATAGATATAGCATACAGCACAGGGACACGCCCAGAAGTCGCGACCGTAAGTGCGGAACTACGAGTCATAGATCCTGCAGTATCGATACGTATATCTGGAAATGATGATTTTATCATCCGTATGAAGGATCTCGATCAGACAGAGAAAGCCAGTGTCATGTCGGCATTGTCATTGAATGGTGCGGCATCTACTACCGTGAAGGCTTTTGACTCGATCGGACCAGTTCTAGGATCGGAAGCATTACGCAAAGCGTATATTTCAATATTGTTAGTCTTGGTTGGTATCGTTCTTTTCATCACATTTGCCTTCAGGAAAGTCTCGGAGCCAGTTTCTTCATGGAAATATGGTCTGACCGCGATCGTGGCCCTAGCTCATGATGTTATCATCCCAGCTGGAGTCTTCGCTGTACTCGGACATTTCGCCGGATATGAAGTCGACACGTTGTTCGTTACCGCACTTCTGGTCGTTCTAGGTTTCTCTGTTCACGATACTATCGTCGTTTTTGACCGCGTTCGAGAAAACCTGAAGAATAGTGGCGCGCACAAATCATTCAGTGACGTGGTTGGTGAGAGTATCAGTCAGACGTTCGTTCGTTCCATCAATACTTCGATGACTACTCTCCTGGCTCTGGTTATCCTCTATATCTTTGGCGGTTCTTCAACGGCACATTTTACTTTGGTTCTCATTATCGGTATCGCTGTTGGTACGTACTCGTCTATCTTCATCGGATCTCCGTTACTGGTGACTCTCGAAAAGTGGCAGGCCAAGAGGAAGCTAGTTGCGCAGAAATAGATCGTAAATCTCATATTCAAATATAAAAAAGCTGGATCCGACGGGATCCAGCGTGTTTCGTGTAAGGATGATTCCTAGTCTGAGTTATTACTAGGCTGATCGCGCATGCAGTTTTAGTGACCTAACTCGAGCGGCCGCCATCCCTGCGCGGTATCGAGCTAGACCTTCTAGGCGCTCTAGTGCAAGATCATGGGCAACTCTCCAGGAAGGGAATTTCGGCAAACCGTTGGAGTGCGTTCTGCGCGAACCATGTCCGGATCTTTTTTTACTGTACGAGACCATCCCGTGATGACTCTCTGCGCCCAACTGTTGTTCGGCAAGCGTACGCAGTCTGTCACTACTCATCTCTGTTAACTGACCATTCTTACCTGGTGCCCCGACTCGATAGACTAGCACTTTCCAGACATCATTCATGCCCGTAACTCGATCTTTAATACTGAAATACATGTCCTCTACATGAATTTTCTTGTCTTTGCAGATCTCTATTTTCTCTATCATATTTCCTTACTTTTTATAATTCACCGAATGTTTGTTTACCTGGCACACCACATGCCAAGTTAAAGAACTGACACAGTATGCTACCATGTGGCAAATGTTACGTCTACGTGGCCGCATTCACCGAGCTAAAATGACACCGAAGGCCTACTGGTTCTCTGACATAAATAGACACCGGAAACCGTGGTACGGTGGTGGGATTACTAGCCATAATTCACACCACCAACATGGATACGGAATCTACCAAACAATACAT
>CAILTI010000058.1 GCA_903837075.1 uncultured bacterium
CCTGCGCCCTTAGCTAAGGCGTGATACTTCTCAAATACCTCGATGCTCCTTTTTGTCGGCTCTACGATGAGGCACATGAGATCGAATTGCGAATGGAGCGTATTGGCGAAGGCGTCCACTCCGGCTACCATATCGGCCACCACGTACCCATCCTTGTCTATCAAGTGGCTCAAGATATTTTCGAGTATGGCGAGGTTGTTGTGATAGCAGCTTGCCCCGATCTCGTCTTCTTCATAGGTTCCGACTACGAAAAGGTTGAGATTACCTTTCGTTTGCATGAAATCTGCGAGAGGTGTCTCGTTGAGCCTGCTGATCGATATTAATTTTGATTGTTTGGTAGGAGGTGTGGTTTTCCTAAACGCATTTAAGTCACTGATCTCATTCGTGCCTTTCAAATATGTTTTGATAGTGCGGCTCGGTTCCGGCCTGGAGAGATGCTTCGTGATAGGGAACAGCTCAAAACCGAGGAGCTCCGGCATGTGCATGTTGAGGTCGCCGTCAAAAACGGCCAGAGGGTTGCGGTCCTTAGCAGCCAACAGCGAAAAGAGCGCTGCCAGCGTAGTCTTTCCCGATCCACCTTTTCCAACGAATGCTATTCTCATAAATGTTAGTAGTTTGCACTTACCATACTACACAAGAGACGCTTTTGTTGCAAATTATTAACATTTAGCCTATGATACTTCTATATGTCAAAAGACTTTTCTCATATGCTTAAGGAAAAAGGTCTAAAGAACACACCTACGAGACGGGCAATCCTCGATGTCTTCTCTGCTGACTGCAAGCCCGTCAATGCGGAATATATTCACGAGAAGCTGAAGAAGACCGGTATCAATCTAGTGACCATTTACCGGACACTGGAATCGTTCGAGCATGCCGGCATCCTGAAGCGCCTTAGCTTGAATAAATCCTCCGCGTATTACGAGCTCGCCGCAAACCATCACCATCATCTCATTTGCACCGATTGCGGAACGATCGAAGGTTTCAAGGAGTGCGACATTGACGATGTCTCGCGCAAAGCCTTGAAGGATTCAAAATTTCAAATGGTCAGCGGACATTCACTCGAGTTATTTGGGATGTGTAAAAAATGCTCTAAGTTTTTAGTATAGGAAAAAAACAAATTCTTGCTTTAATGCCTCCATTTTCCGACACGTCTCGGTAGTGCCCTATGAATTCCAGTTTCTCTCAATATCTTGCCCACAAGCAAAAAGCAGACAACATAGAGAACTACAGCAAGAATATCAAATAGATCGCTGACGAAGACCTCGGGACCCCAGATCAGACCGATTATAAATAGGATGCCGAAGTAGAGATAGTTATACAGCACGCTTCCAAACCACCCCCACCACCTTGTAGTAAATGCTTGAAATCCAGAGAGGAAAAGTATGACGAGTAATACAGCAAGCACCAATAGCCAATACTGACCCAAGAAAGACATAAGCGCATTCCATAGAATATGGGCGGCCTGCTTTTTGCCATCATCAAAATCCTTCAAAAGCAGAGCCACTATCTGCTTTGGAAAATCAATACCGAG
>CAILTI010000059.1 GCA_903837075.1 uncultured bacterium
ATCATGATCCTGTTCGGAGGGATAATATTCCTGACATCGATGTTGTACAAGTCCGGCAACATCACGATCGGCAGTATCGCTTTTATAGCATCCGTGGCTTGGCTTCTCTATGAGATCGCCTGGGAGATGGGTAGAAATGTCGCTGATTTCATCCGCTACCGTGGCGAGGTGATCCAGAATCTCGATGACCTCGTCGTTGCTCCTGCGGTTGTAGACGGTGATCATTCGAGCAGAACTAGACAAGACGTGTCGGTTGAATACAAGAACGTCTCCTTCAGTTATATCCGTGAGCAACCAGTCATAGCAGACTTCTCGATAGTGATAAAGGCAGGCCAGAAAGTCGGCATAGTCGGTCTTTCCGGTGCTGGCAAGACAACGTTCGCAAATCTGCTCTTGCGCTTCTTTGATCCGCAACATGGGCAGATCCTGTTAAATGGGATAGATATAAAGAATTTCACCCAAGAATTTCTGCGATCTCACATTTCATATATTTCTCAAGATACTTCATTGTTCCATGCAAGCATCGCAGAAAACATCGCATATGGATCAGATGCAGTGTCGGAAGAAAAAATGAAGACGGCGGCAGAACTGGCATATGCCGACGAATTTATCAGGACTCTTCCGAAGGGTTATGGAAGCATAGTAGGCGATAGGGGTATAAAGCTTTCAGGTGGGCAGAGACAGAGAATTGCGATAGCTCGTGCGCTGCTTGCAGATCGTCCGCTCTTTCTTCTCGATGAAGCGACGAGCGCCCTTGATAGCGATAGCGAATCGAAGATTCAGAAAGGCTTAGCTGTTTTGATGGAGCATAAAACGGTGATCGCTATTGCCCATCGTCTCTCTACACTTTCCCATATGGATCGCATTGTCTTTCTTGAGGAGGGAAAGATCCTCGAAGATGGAACACATGCAGAGCTGCTGGCAAAGGGAGGAAAGTATGCAAGGCTATGGCACATGCAGGCGGGAGGATTTTTGCCTACTACGATTAATGACCGTGAACCGATTTCTTTATGAAAGAATATAAATTAGCCTCATAGACCGAGACATAGGACGTAATATTGTGTCGTAATCGCATATATTATTATAACTACGAATCATAAGTCGAATTCTTATTTATTCTTTTGTATAAAATCTTGAGCCATACGTTCGTAGTAGATAGTAATTAAAGGGTACCGAAATGTTTTAGACTTTTCCCGACGATTTTTTCGGTTTTCCGTATTGCCTTTGTACATCATGAACCCTTTTAGAGAGGCGGTCAATCTTCGTTTTCATTGTGGCCGGATTTAGAAGGTCGTGTTCTTTGCGTAACTTTTCTTTCACTTCTTCTGATATGTCTTTGCGTTCGAGTACTCTCTCATACGGAGTCTTGGCAACCTTTTCCCTCGTAACTTTCCATCTCGAACCGATCCTCTCTTTGGAGATGATTCTTCTACTCGCGATGAAGTGATTCATATATGGAGTCAAAACATCATAGAAATCATTCAAGGCATCGATGGCTTCCATCACATCGAGTCTTGTATACCCAACATATGCACGGACGATGTGACCATTCCTTTCTTCAACGAAACAATTGTCATTTTTGTGATACGGTCTGGAACGAGTCATTCGAAGAGTTGTTCCTTTCGCATACGCGATGCAATGTGCATTGATGAACTCCGTTCCTGAGTCTGGATGTATCTCTGTCCAAGGGAAGGGTGAATCGTTTCTCATGGCTTCAAGACTAGCCTTGGTGACTTCCTGTCCTTTGCACCATTGTGCTCTCCTCGTGCCCCACAACGTGGCTACATCAGTACCGTTTGTCGTAAATACGTAATCTCCAGCAACAGTGTCTCCACAATGTGCCACAGTGTCGATTTGGGTGACACCGGCTTCCGCTGTATCCCATCCGTCCATACGAATCGGTACCATTGATATGATCGAGCTTTTCTGTGTCGTGCCTTTGCCTCCGAAGTTCCTGCGAGTGCGAGTCATTCCTCCAACGTAATGCTTCACACTACCAACACTCATCTTTCGCAGCTTGAAGGTGACGAGATCGTCATGCTTCCATTTCTTTTCTCTGATCTGTATATCGATGTACCCATTGATCTGCGAGTGCAGATTTTCACCGCATGCTTCGCTACCCATATCCCATATTTCCAAGAGTGCGGCGATCACGTCAGGTGTGTAATATCTCGGACGTCCTCGCTGTTCCATGCTACTCGGGTCTCTAGCTTGCAGGTGACGCAATCGTTTGATGCATCCTTTTCTAGTGAGACCGGTCACCTCCACAAGGGAACTCAAAATCACGCTTTTACGCTTTTTACGCGCTTTCCAGTACTCTTCGCTCTTTTCCTCAAAGGCTCCTTGTTTGTGTTGCATGTTCATAGCAACACGGTACCCTAATTACTATCTACCCGAGAGATTTCGGTACCCTTTATTACTAGCTACAAGGCCGTCCTTGCATAACCGCCCCCATCCGTTGTATGATGCCAATGTTACCAATTTTAAATTTGATTCACCTGAAACAGTGCTTCGTGAAGTGAAAATTATGATTCAGAACCAGTTACATACAATCAAAGAGACTCATAAACCTATTATTTCACCATAGTCTGGAAAGGGCGGATCGACACCGCTTATGTCACTAAAATTAGCCGCAATATTCCTAGCCATTGCTGGAGTTATTGGCGTTGCTATAGGTTACTACCTGCGTTTGATCATATCGCTTGGCAAGAAAGGTTCGATGGAGCTCGAGATAAAGGAGATGCTC
>CAILTI010000060.1 GCA_903837075.1 uncultured bacterium
AGTCCACACAGAGGAACCTCTTGATAGCATTATGAAAGAAAGTGTGGTAGCAGTGACCGTTGCGAATTATCCTTATTCGAAAATAGCGCAAAATCTGGCTATGATCGGGTGGACAGATGTAGTGCCTTTCTACGATATCGCAGAAGCTTATGTACACAGATATCCTCTGACAAATGGTTGGTTCTCAGGTGAGCTTACTCGATCTGAGATCGACGGTGCGAAAAAAGTTCTGGCAACGTTAAGTGACGATACGTCACGAGCTCATTATCTGCAATTCTTGGCGTGGCACTGTCTTCGGGAAGAATGGATCTTTCCTCAACACCCGGTAGATACAAACAATCGATATTTTATTCCACAGATCCTTAGTCACTTGGATGATGACGAATACTTTGTCGACGTGGGAGCGCATGTCGGGGAAGTATCTAGCCGATTTCTGAAAGAAGTCCAAGGCAGGTTTAGAAGAATAGACATAATAGAACCGGACCCAAAGAATATGGCAGGCGCCAAATTTCTACTCAATTCTATAACGCCCTCTCCTAGAGTGCATTATTATCAAGTTTGCGTATCAGCCACTCGCGGCAAAGGCAATTTCCTTTACGGTCAGGGCTATTCATCACAACTCGACCGTAACTCTCCAGATGAGATTGATACTATACTATTAGATGATCTTAAACTAAAGCCCACTTTTATTAAGTACCATATAGAAGGCTGGGAGCTAGGTGGTTTGCAAGGCAGTGCTGAAACATTGGTGATGAATCGTCCGGCTATCGCGGTGACAGGTTACCACAACAGACTTGGGCTGTCTAAATTGCCGTTGTGGCTGATGGAGACTCTCCGAGATTATAGATTTATGCTGCGGATGCATGGTTGGTGCGGGACCGGGATGGTTATCTACGGAATTCCAATGGGTCAGGATGAAAAAAGCAGAACTATTTAGACGCTTACTTCGAACGAAAGCACCAGATCATCTTTGGAAAGTGGTTGAAGACTATTCTCTTAGCTGTCCCGTAAAGCCGCTTGGGGTAATGGACATCAGGAATCGAGACTTTGTATTGTACGGTGCGGGTGCCTTTGCTAGAGATGTGATGGCCTCCTGGAAAGCCCTAAGGGTTAATCCAAGATACTGCGTGGACGCTGACAATCGGAAATGGGGAACAAGTATCGAAACCATTCTGGTGCAAAATCCGCAGGTACTATGGAATGATAGATCGCAACCGCTTGTTGTGGTGGCAGCAATGTCAGTTCACGACATAGAACGACATCTAGACAATAAAGGTCTGAATTATTTGTTCGCTGAACGCGATGGAGATGTCGCCTTAATTCCAGGGAATTGGATTTATCGCAATAGGGAGAAGTTCAACCAACTTTATGAGTGCCTTTCAGATGATTTCTCGAGACATGTGCTCTTGAACGTTGCCATTTCACGAATGTTCCAAGGGTTTAATTTTTCAATGATGGGAAACATTTTTTCTTCTGGCGTAACCACATTGCCGCAATATTTCGACCTCGGTTTGGTATCCTTTGAGGAACATGAGGTATTCGTGGACTGTGGGGTGTTCGATGCTGACACCATTGTGAGCTTTGTAAAATGTTACCATGCCGCAAAATGTTCGGAGAATTACGAGATCTATGTGTATGAGGCCGACTATGAAAATTATCTA